>JBBRCV010000366.1:0-2096 GCA_038204505.1 Elainellales cyanobacterium | reverse complement strand
AATTCGGGGCAAATCTTCATCGGTTTCTAGCCGATAAACAGGCAAACCAGGAGCCGGGCGCGTCGGGGTAACGGTGAAATCAGTCAACAATTGCTCAATTTTTTTGCGAGCAGTCGCACTATGAGCAAACCTCAACCCCTTGGCAATGAGAATCGATCGGACTTGTAGATCACTTTTTTCTCTCGCACTTTTCCAGACTTGCAAAGCTACCGCATCTCCCGGATGATCAGTAAACTCGTCTGGTGGCTTGAACCGAGAGACATCTTTGACCGCACGGGCAACTTCTCGCGCTTCATCCATGTCTAGCCCTTTTTCAACTACAAAGGTAGCGGTGGCAGCTCGTTCAGCTTGAGTGAGAATGCGTAACTCGTAAAGAGAATCACTGCCCTTTTGCCAAAAATGAGTTTGCACCGCTTCCGACACGCCCGTGCTGATGATAGAGCTATAGACCTGAGCCGCAACGATGATTTGATTTTGCTGAATCGGCTCAAACCCCGTGGCTTCAAAAATCGCTTGGGGGCTATAGCCTGCTTTTTGCAGCGTCTGGCACGCTTGACCCCACTCGACCCAACTGCCTTCTTTGCGGCGCAGCGCTTTTAATAGGGTTTCTGCATCGACTTCGGTTTGAGCCGTCTCACGATCAGAATTAGGCAACTCTTGGGGTGTCTCAGTCATAAACCTCGAATCTCGATTCTGCGGGCGATACGTTTATCAGCTTACCAAAGTTGATTGCTTGCTTGACTAGATGATCGGGTTACGCCATGATAGTATACGCAACAAGGGGTTATAGCTCAGTTGGTAGAGCGCTGCAATGGCATTGCAGAGGTCAGCGGTTCGAACCCGCTTAGCTCCATTTTTTAGACGACTGAGTAGTCTCTCTTATTTGTTACTTTAGGCATCCTCTTGCCGTTGCGGCAGAGGGATGCCTAATTTCTGTAGCGGCAGACAGATGCCTTATTATCAATCGCGAGAGTTCAAAATTGCCCACTCCTTCACGCAGTCGTCCCATAATTACCTTTTTAGACTAAGACTCTTTCGCGTTTCTTGTAAGGCTGCACGCACTTGCCTATATCTAAGGTGTCCTGGTTTAGTGAGATACTGAGATACACGAGCTTCAGAAGGGTATATGTCTTGCTCATGAAGTTGGAGAACAACTCTTCGCACTTCATTACAGCATTCCTCAATCGATTTCAAGTACCGCACTTGCTCATATTGGTCGTACCTGGCAGAAATGGCACGACACAAATCTTTAAAGTTTCGATAAAGTGTTTCTCGATGATACCCCAAAGCCCTTGCAGTTTCCTCAAGAGAAAATGGCGGAAGCCTGTGGTTAAGGAGCACCGCCAATAATTGCGAGTGAACTTGCTCGTGATTGGTAAATTTTATTTCAGCTCTAGGCTTCGGTGAAGATAGCCCATTAGGTAAAAGCCTAGTTGAATTATTGGCTATTTCAAGCTCATCCTGCGTAAGCAAATCTAAAACTGAAATCTTCAGCCTAAAACATAATTTTACAAGAGCATCCAATTGAGGTAGATTCTTTCCGTTACACCAAAGCCATACCGTGTTCTTCGGGGTTTGAATCATCCGAGCAAATTCTGCTATGTTCCCACCAGCAAATAATTTAACGCAGCTACTAAGCCCCTTCGCTATCCTATCGTGAGATGGTTTTGTTGAGGCTAGGCTAGGTGCAGCGGCAATCAACTCTCCAATGGAATTTGCCGCCCAAATCATCTACTCTAACTCGATTTCCGAATCGCTCTTAGGTGAAATGGTAGATGATAGGCTTCCCAACCACTTCTCACATCTGTAGCAGTATCCTGACCGCGATCGCCATGCTAGAGGAAGGTTTTTTTGATTGCAGTGAGGACAAACGGTACTTAATAAGTGTTGATGAACAGGACAAACCTGCACAACGTTTAGTGTCCAAAGTAGCGGCTCCCACGTCTTCCCTTCCCCCTTGTACTGCTCCATATAGCATTGGGGACACCAAGCCCGAGTGGATCGCATTAATGCCCTTGATGGGAAAACATCAGACCACGTCAACATTGTGAGATATTGAAGCTGTTTGTGAACAGTTAATTCACCTAAAGCTTGGA
>JBBRCV010000365.1:0-2536 GCA_038204505.1 Elainellales cyanobacterium | reverse complement strand
TGTTTGTGAAAGAATCATGACATTCTTGTGCCTGAAGTTGATCCACGCAGGCACTACAGGCACGGATAATGCCCGATTCATCGATTTGTTCATTAACCCAAATCATGAAAACTCCTTTCAATTCAATAAGAACGATTAACTTCGTTTTACAAGAGAGTTAGGGCGAAAGCAAGGTTTGTTTGCGAAACTAAACGCCCGATGAGCTATTTCCCAATTGGGCGATCGCTTCTCCCGTCACCCGACATATTCGCCAATCGGGTAGAACCGTTGCCCCAATGCGTTTGTAGAAGGCGCTCGCTGGCTCATTCCAATCCAACACACTCCACTCCAACCGCCCACAGTCGCGCTCTAATGCCAGCCGCGCTAAAGCCGCAAGAATTGCTTTGCCAATGCCCTTGCTTCGATACTCTGGCATGACAAATAAATCTTCTAAATAAATACCAGGTTTGGTCAGAAAAGTGGAATAGTTAGTGAAAAATAACGCGAACCCAATAGACTTTCCTTGATGATCTGCCAAGAGTGCTTCAATGCAGGGATGTGCGCCAAATAAATGCTCGTGCAATAGCGCTGCTGTGCCTGTAACTTGGTGAGAAAGTTTTTCGTATTCGGCTAAGGCTTGAATCAGTTGAAAGATGGTTTCTACATCTTCAGATTTTGCAGGACGAATCTCGATGTCGTTCATAACAGGTGGCAAACTTTAATCAAAAAGAAGTCTTCGTAAAATATTCCCGGCTTTTGTGATAAACCGGGAACCTACAAACACATAGGATGGAATTTAGCGCAGCCAGTTCTTCAGTCTGCCTGCAACTTGAGGACGACGAAGTTTCCGCATTGCTTTGGTTTGAATTTGGCGCACTCGTTCGCGGGAAAGATTGAACATACCGCCTACTTCTTCTAGGGTGTGGGTTTCGCCAGTGGTCAACCCGTAGCGCAGTGCAATGATGTCACGCTCCCGTTCCGTCAGAACTTCGCCCAGCACGGCGTAAATCTCCTGACGCATCATGGTTTCGTTCATTTTTGCTTCAGGAGATTGGGTGCTGTTGTCTTCCAATAGCTCCATTAGCTCTGTGTCTTCGCCTTTGCCGACGCGATGATTCAACGAAAGCGATCGCCGTCGCACTTGTTGAAGATTACGCAACTGCTCTGGGGTCATGTCCAAAGATGCTGCCAGCTCTATATCTGTGGGGTTGCGGTTGAGATCTTTGCGTAACTCGCGATGGGCTTTTTTCAGCTTGTTGAGTTTTTCAACAATGTGGATCGGCAGACGAATTGTGCGGGCATCGTTGGCGATCGTCCGGGTAATGCCTTGGCGAATCCACCAGTAAGCATAGGTCGAGAATTTGTATCCTTTGTCTGGGTCAAACTTTTCGGTGGCGCGATTAAGTCCGAGTGCACCCTCTTGAATTAAATCTAGAAACGGCACGCCCCGGTTGAGATAACGTTTGGCGATCGACACCACCAACCGCAGATTAGAGCGAATCATTTTGCGCTTAGCAACCCGACTGAGGTACAAGCGATGCTCAAGCTGGCGTTCGGTGACGTTCAGCGACTGACACAAATCTGCCTTGCTTGCCGGACGACCTAGCTCTGTTGTCAGACGTTCTCGCAGTTCTTCTACTTCTCCCAAAAACTTGACCCGACGAGCTAGTTCCACTTCTTCACAGGGCTTGAGCAGCGGATAACGCGCCATTTCCTTAAAAAACGCACCGACCGCATCATCTGTAACGGTTTTGCGATAACCCGATGCCCGATTTTCTAGCAAATCATCAATATCTTCTTCAGAGCCAAATTCAACATGAACATCCGACTCACCCCCCCGCCCTGACCGATTCTTGAAATCATTCACAGTTCGCAAATCGATTTGTGCTGGATTTGTAAAGTCATCTTCGGCACCTGCCAAAAGTTCTGGAGAATTAGCCGTGTCTAATGTGGATCTGCTCATCACCTGTCCTAATTTGTAATTGAATAATGCAGTCATGATCGCTATGCCGATGGATATCGCTATGCCGATGGATAAGGACGCTGATGGAATGAAGTAAGGGTTAAAAGCCTTGATTCACTCATTTGAAATTGAACTAGAATAAAATGAGATAAGTGCTTAAACAAAAGCCCAAGATCTATCCCATGAATCCTTTGCGCGTTCTGTTCTAATAAGCGTTTAACCCAAGTACCAAGCGGCTTTTGATCAGACTTTTTTAAATACATTGGTCTGAAGCAGTAGGCTAACAAACAATGTCATGTTGATCAAAGCAAGAATTGTAGGGAACAACCGAAATAGAACCAACCACAAACGAAATTGAACCGTTAGCGAACAAGTTGAGATCAAACTTGTATCAACTAGGTTTATGCCAAATGACGACGATCGCCACCTCCCTGATTCCACCTTTAACCCTGTGCCAGTGATTGAACTTGATTTTTGATGTTGACGATACTATGAAAGCCAACAATCAGATCCAGTGAAGATACTGAAATTGTTGAAAGTGTCGAGGGCATTGATGGTTCAGCTACAGGGTAATGGATAACTCTCCAAAATGCA
>JBBRCV010000364.1:0-2568 GCA_038204505.1 Elainellales cyanobacterium | reverse complement strand
CAACTGCGGCGGCTAAAGCGGGTCGCTGAACAAGAATATTTAAAAACTGCCACTCCCTAAAACGGTCAGGCAGGCACAACAATTCGTTCAGTCCCAGACAGCTCAAAAGCCTGATGGACAGCCTTTAAAGCCTTTACTCCGTCCTCTTCAGGAACCACACAGCTAATTTTGATCTCAGAAGTTGCAATCATCTGAATATTGATCCCTTCGTGAGCTAATGCCTTAAACATCCGTCCGGCGATGCCCGGACACCCCACCATGCCCATGCCCACAATACTGACCTTGGCGATCGCCTGATCCACCATCACTTTACCCATGCCCCAATCCTGAGCGGCAGTTTGTAGCAATGCCTGAGCCTCAATTGCCTCCACCTGCGCCACCGTAAAAGCAATATCACGGGTGGCAACCCCATTGACCAATCGGCAGCGCTGAGACTGAATAATCATATCGACGCTGATACTCCGATCTGCCAACAAGCGAAAAATCTTTGCCGCCATTCCGGGGCGATCGGGAACGTGCCGAATTGCTAAACGCGCTTGCTTCAGGTCAAGAGCTGCACCGCGTACAGGCGTTGATGAGGTTGAAGGAAGAGGAGCCGCCACTGGAGAACTGCTAACCTGAAACGTTTTGCAAAGAGCCGCGATCGCCCGATCGCAGTCTGCCGCATCCACAGCACAACTCACTTTCACTTCTGAAGTCGAGATCATTTGAATATTAATGCCTGCATCCGCCAGGGTAGAAAACAGCGTTGCCGCCACACCCGGTCGCCCAATCATGCCCGCTCCCGCAATGCTGACCTTGGCAATTTTGCGTTCTACCAGCACCTCAGCTTCCCCAGCCGCCGGATCGAGATCATTTCGCAGTGCAGGGGCGATCGCTTCAGCAACGGCTTCGGCACGGGTCAAAGAATTATGAGTCACAGTAAAGGCAATATCATTCGTGTTCGCCTCATGAATTGATTGAATAATTAAATCAACGTCCAAGTCTTGAGTCGCAATTTCGCCAAATAGACGAGCCGCAATTCCAGGGCGATCGGGCACTCGCAGCAATGCCACCTTAGCTTGATCCATGTCAAACTCCACTGCGTCCACTGGGTGAGCGATCTCCAGCCCTTCTAGCGATCGCGGCTGAGGAGTAGGTGACACTACCCGCGTCCCCGGTTCATCTGTCCAGCTCGATCGCACTACCAGCAAAACGCCATAGTTACGAGCAATTTCTACGGCACGAGGATGCAGGACTTTTGCGCCCAAACTCGCCAACTCCAGCATCTCATCCGAGGTAATTTCGGTCATGAGTTGGGCATCTGGCACTATGCGGGGATCAGTGGTAAGAATGCCGGGGACATCGGTATAAATTTCGCAGCAGTCGGCTTTAAGAGCGGCAGCCAGAGCCACGGCTGAAGTATCAGAACCACCGCGCCCCAGGGTCGTAATCTCTAGCTCATCCAAACTACTCGTGCCCTGAAAGCCAGCTACGACCACGACTTTTCCGGCTGCTAAATATCGCTCCATCCGCTCAGTTTCAATGCTGAGAATGCGGGCGCGAGTATGTTCGGCTTCAGTTACAATCCCCACCTGTCCGCCCGTCATCGAAATCGCAGGCTGACCAATTTCTTGTAGCGCCATGCTTAAAAGAGCGATCGTCACTTGTTCGCCTGTAGACAGCAGCATATCCATTTCCCGCCGATTCGGGTTGGGCGCAATGTCGTATGCCATTTTTACTAGCCCGTCGGTCGTTTTGCCCATCGCCGAAACGACCACAACCACAGAACTACCTGCTTGCACAGCTTGTTTGACCCGCTGTGCCACTGCCTGAATCCGCTCGATTGAGCCAACTGATGTGCCGCCGTACTTTTGAACAATCAATGCCATAGTGCTTGTGTTGTGAAGCGATCGCCGAAATCTTAAAGTCGCTTGCCCCCAGGCTACAACGATACCAAGATTTATTCTGGAAGTTTAAACCGCTTTGTATTCTGCTGCTTCATGATACTTAACCCCTATTTCCTTGCCCGATTTACCATCGCTCCGCATAATGCTGTGAAGAGGTGCTGCTTCACCTTCGGGAGCGTCGGATGGAGCAGTGCTTCTCATTAAGAAGGCACTTTAAGAAGATAATTAAGAAGAGAATTAAGTTTGAGTTAAAATCGCTTCCAGGTCTGGCACTTCTATCCAAGCCCTCGCTTCATGGGATTGGTGCGTTAAGTCCATCAGCAACTGCGAATACACGCCTTCTCGCAATGAAGGGGTTAGCGATCGCCCCGCCTCTATCCCTTCCACCCATCGATCAATCACCCGAATAAACGGTGCTAACCGCCCATCTCCATAAGTCTGCGGAAACGCCAACCGCTCCGGAATTTCTAGCTCTTGCAAAGGCTGTCCGTTCTGGCTGCCCATGATGCGGAACCCATGCACATAGTCGCTTTGGTTGTCGCTGCCCAAAACCAGTGTGCCGCGATCGCCATACACTTCCACCCAATGCCCCCGCCCCTGATAAGTGACTGCGCTTAACGCCACCTGACAAAGCGTGCTATCTGCCAGCTCTAGCGTTAGACAGCAAGTATCATCAGCA
>JBBRCV010000363.1:0-2724 GCA_038204505.1 Elainellales cyanobacterium | reverse complement strand
CCATATTTGCCATGCTTCCTGAACGGCTTGCAGTTGTTGATCAACCTCTAACTGCACTTGTTGAGCAGAAGACTTGTGCTGTTCTAGACTCTGCCACCGACTGTCTAAAAAAGTATGCTGTTGAGCAATACCTTCAAAGGTCAAATTCAATTGCTCTTGAATGGAATCAACCGGAATTACCGCTCCCGAAAGCCGCCCCAATAAGTCTTGAAGATAACGAGTTTGCTCTTCATCCAGCCCTGGCGACTGCTGAAGTTCAGATTGACGCTCTTCTAGGCGATTAGTTTCTCCTTGCAGTTGTGCCCAAGCACCTTCTAGCTCTTGGGACTTCCGCTCGAATTCTGAGCGCAACTGAGTAATTTCTGTTTGGGCGGCAGCAATCTCCTGTCCCTTTTGCTCTAGCAGCGCAAATTCCTCCTCCATCTGCTGGAGTTCTTCCTGTCGGGTTTCCATCTCCATTTCCCGACGATTCAACTCTTGGCTTTGGTAGGTTAGAGATTGCTTCCACTGTTCAATTTCTTCTTCCTGAGTCTTTGCCTTGTCTTGCAGCCGAGAGAAGTTTTGCAGAATGCTGACCAATTGGCGACCTGCTTCATTATGTCGCTGGATCTGCTTACTCGAAGTCAGTTCTATCATCACCAATACCCCGGCGGCGTAGGTGACATCATCAGGGGCAGAAACAACTTCCTCGTTAGGGACAGCAATCCATTGATGATCGGATTTCTGGCCAGCTAATAGCTTAAATTCAGCCTTGCCGTTGCCAAGGACGCTTCTATTCTTCCTGAGTACTTCCGCTAAATACAGCACGCTGACAATCCTCTTCCGTGTCTAAAACTCATTGCAGTCAACTTTGATTGAATGATGGTGATATTGCCATCAACATGATCCAGCTTGTATCTGTCTTAGATAAGGCAAATGACAGCTAGAGATTTTGTTCCTTGAACAGAAAGACATCCTGCTTTGATCTGAGGGTCGGCTAATGCCTTAGCTGATGTCTACTTGCCTAGAGTTCCCTGGAATTTCTTAGGCACAACAGATAGAAGGAGGGAATTGGATTTCAAGTTTTGCTCTAGATTATTCAGGAGATACAGATCATTCAGAAGATACGCAAAGTTAGACGATCGCTCCTTCTCGTCTTCAGGGCACTCTCGTCTTTAAGGGCACAATGCTATATCACATTCAAAAAAGTACTGGGGTTGGATGCAGGGTAAATTAAGTGAGATAGACATCCGCAGTATCTTGCAGTTGATTGAGCTAGGTCAACGGACAGGCGGGCTGTTTGTAGAAACCTATGGCGCTACAAGCAATGCCAATACTTCCCGTAAGCTCGATCGCTCGACGGGTCAATCTTGGTTTGTGTTTTTCCTCAATGGGCAAATTATTTACGCAGGAGATAGTGGCGGCAATTTAGCTCGTTTACAGGATTATCTCCGTCGTTACAACTTAGACCAATCACCCCAGTTGTCTAACATATCGGCGATCGCCACCGTCAACGCTCCTGAGTACGGTTATCTCTGGGCACTCCTGGAAAACCGCGTTCTGACGGCAGCCCAGGGACGCAGCATTGTTCAAAGTATGGTGCATGAGACGTTATTTGACTTACTCAGTCTCCACCAAGGCTCTTTCATTTTTGAACTCGGTCATGCTCTTTCTCCTCAGTTAACAACGCTAGAAATTGGTTCTTTAGTGGCAAAGATTATGAAGCAAGTGCAAGAGTGGAAGCAGTTTCATCCTCATATCCAATCTCCTGACCAGTGTCCGGCGATCGCCGATGCCGAGCAACTTCGCCAGACCCTCAGCTCAAGCGCCCGCATCACCTTAGAACGGTGGGTAGATGGGAAAACCTCGCTTCGCCAAATGGCGCGCTATTTGAACCGAGACATCTCAGCCGTTGCCCGCGCTATTTATCCTTACATTCAGCAAGGTATCGTCTATTTATCTGCTCCTCCCACCGAAGATTTTACACACTCGAACCGGGAACTTCAGCTTTTAAATGGGCATAAAGTCCCACGCATTGTTTGTATCGACGATGGCATTGCCCTGCGCAAGACCGTAGAATACATCCTCAGCCAGCAGGGTTACGAAGTTACCGCCATTGGTAATCCTCTTAAGGCATTGAGTTTGGTTTTTCAACTTAAACCGACCCTAATCTTGTGCGATATTACAATGCCTGAACTAGACGGCTACGAAATTTGCGCCATGTTGAGGAAGTCTAGCGCTTTCCGAGAGATTCCTATTATTATGCTAACCGGGAAGGATGGCTTTATCGATCGCGTTAAAGCCCGCATGGTGGGAGCAACTGACTATTTGACAAAGCCCTTTGGAGAGGTAGAACTATTGACGCTAGTGGAGCAATACGTGGGTTTGGGGCAACGCGATCGCCCCACATCAGAAAACTTATTGGCAGAAGATCTTAAAGATGAGTTAGAACTTGATATCACGGGTTCTTTTTCACCGTTCTCCTCACCTCATCACGGCTAAAAAGCCCAAAGGTGCTGGCGATCGCGGTGATTAGAACATATATAGTACGAGTCGTTTTGATGAGTAGAATCATGAAGCGAAGCAGGTTTTTCCCGTCAACCCTGATAGTAGGTCAAACATGGTAGGTCAAAAGTTATGACTACAGTTTTAGTGGTCGAAGACAGCGTTACCCAGCGGGAAATGATTACAGATTTGCTCAAAGGAAGCGGGTTAAATGTAATCATTGCCGGAGATGGCGTAGAA
>JBBRCV010000362.1:0-2795 GCA_038204505.1 Elainellales cyanobacterium | reverse complement strand
ATCCTTAGGGCTTATGATGCTGGTTGGCTTGGTAGTTTGCCCCTTTCGCACATTGCAATTTTGATCCCAGCGATCCAATTCTTAACCCCATGTGGCGGCAAGGCATGTTCGTCTTACCCTTCATGGCGCGTTTAGGCGTATCGGGTTCCTGGGCAGGCTGGAGCGTGACTGGAGAAACGGGTATTGACCCTGGCTTCTGGTCATTTGAAGGCGTTGCTGGGGCTCACATTATTTTATCGGGTCTACTTTTCCTGGCTGCCGTTTGGCACTGGGTTTACTGGGATTTGGAGCTATTTAGAGATCCTCGCACAGGCGAACCTGCTCTAGATTTGCCCAAAATGTTTGGGATTCACTTATTTCTGTCTGGGCTACTTTGCTTCGGTTTCGGAGCATTCCACTTGACAGGGCTGTTTGGTCCTGGCATGTGGGTGTCTGACGCCTACGGGCTGACAGGCAGCATTCAGCCTGTGTCACCATCTTGGGGTCCAGAGGGTTTTGATCCCTATAATCCTGGAGGTATTGTGGCTCACCACATTGCAGCCGGAATTGTCGGCATCATCGCTGGATTATTTCACCTCACAGTCCGTCCTCCTGAGCGACTCTATCGCGCTCTACGAATGGGGAACATTGAAACCGTTCTGTCTAGCAGTATTGCCGCAGTTTTCTTTGCAGCTTTCGTTGTTGCAGGAACGATGTGGTACGGCAGCGCAGCCACCCCCATCGAACTGTTTGGTCCAACTCGGTATCAGTGGGATAGCAGCTACTTCCAGCAAGAAATCCAGCGGCGGGTTCAGTCCAATGTGGCTGAGGGCGCAAGTGCTGAAGATGCTTGGTCTGCAATTCCTGAGAAACTAGCGTTCTATGACTATATTGGCAACAATCCGGCGAAAGGCGGCTTGTTCCGTACTGGTCAAATGAACAAGGGTGATGGAATTGCGAAAGGCTGGCTCGGTCATCCAGTGTTTAAGGATTCTGAAGGTCGTGAGCTATTCGTTCGTCGGATGCCTAACTTCTTCGAGAACTTCCCTATTATCTTGACTGACAAAGACGGTATCGTCCGAGCAGACATTCCGTTCCGTCGGGCTGAGTCGAAGTACAGCTTTGAGCAAGTAGGCGTGACTGCCTCCTTCTACGGCGGCGCTTTGAACGGTCAGGTCATTACGGATCCCACAGCCGTTAAGCGTTATGCGCGTAAGCTGCAACTGGGCGAGCCGTTTGAGTTTGACCAAGAAACCCTCAATTCTGATGGCGTACTTCGCACTAGCCCACGGGGTTGGTTCACTTACGGGCACGCTGTCTTTGCGTTACTATTCTTCTTCGGGCACATCTGGCACGGTTCACGCACCTTGTTTAGAGATGTATTTGCAGGGATTGACCCTGATCTTGCTGAAGAGCAAGTAGAGTGGGGTTTCTATCAGAAGTTGGGTGATAAATCCTCTCGAAGAAAAGAGCCTGTATAGAGTTCTGAAGGGGGCGATCGCTTACAGACATCTCGCGGCGATCGCCCTTTAATCGCTCTTCGTTAACGACTGTAAATTGCCTCGACTGTGTAAGGAGATTTGATTATGGAAAGCGTTGCTTACATTTTGGTTTTGGCACTTGCACTTGGGGTTCTGTTCTTTGCGATCGCTTTTCGTGAACCCCCTCGGATTAAAAAGGACTAGAACTCTTGTTCTTTTAATTCTTTTGAGTGGCATTGAATTTAAGTATTTCTAAAAACCTGAGTTATTCCTGCTATTTACAGAGGGGAATACTCAGGTTTTTTCTATTTGCAATTGCAGTATGATTGCAAAGTAATTGAGGATGTTAATTCTCAAGCAATTTTTTAGTCTGATTCTTTTTTTAGTCTAATTCTTCTGGGAGGGCGCTACTCATGCGATGTCCATTCTGCCAATATCCAGACAACCGAGTTTTGGAGTCTCGCTCAGCAGAATCCGGGCACAGCGTCCGTCGTCGTCGAGAATGCCTTAAATGCGATCGCCGATTTACTACCTATGAACGGATTGAATTTGTCCCTGTAGTCGTGATTAAACGAAATGGCGATCGTGAATCTTTTGATCGATCTAAACTGCTCCGAGGGATGGTTCGTGCCTGCGAAAAAACAGGTGTCCAGCACGCTCAGCTCGAAAATTTGGTAGACGAAATTGAAGCAGAACTGCAACAACAATCGATTCGAGAAGTCCCCAGCAGCGAAATTGGAGAACTTGTTTTAAAGCATTTGCAAACTCTCAACGAAGTCGCATACATTCGCTTTGCTTCTGTCTATCAGCAATTCACTGGCTTTAGCGATTTTGTCGATATTCTCAGTCGGTTGCGATCATCAGAGTTGCCTCAGTCCGAAGAATTTGTCGAGTCACTCGATCCCGCTGGATCTCACGCTGAAGCTGAGAGTTGGCAATCTGATGTCACCCCTTCCATGACTCACTAATTTTTAAGTTCCCCAAACTCATCTAAGAAACATCATTTGTGGCAAAGAACAATTCTCAGCTAAATTGAGATATCATGAATAGCTTGGGGTCTAACAGTATTACAATTTAGCTACCAGCGAAGTAAATTTGTTGAGTGGCTGAACAACATTTGTCTTTTTGAGGCGAATGGGCATGTCCACGGCATACGTATTGTAAACAGACCACTACTAAAACGGAGACAACCACCAGGAAATTTATCGCATGCCCACAGATATCGGCTTTACACTTGAAGACTTTGCCGCAATTCTCGACAAAAAAGACTACCACTTCAGCCCAGGCGATGTCGTCGCGGGGACGGTGTTTAGACTCGAACACCGAGGCGCGCTA
>JBBRCV010000361.1:0-2816 GCA_038204505.1 Elainellales cyanobacterium | reverse complement strand
CTGACCGCTCCCGACATACAGGTGGTTCGGGCTTAGGACTAACTATTGCTTTAGCAATTGCCAAAGCGCATCAAGGTAGTTTACAAGTGCAAAGTCAACCAGGGCAAGGCAGCTTGTTTAGTCTCCGCTTATCTCTAATTCTGCCAATTGACAAAGACTATGGACGAGAGAGATAACAGTGGCAATCTGGTTTTTCAATCAATGTTGCAACCAATGCATTTAAAGTAACTGCTGCTAAAAGTCCACCGCCTAAACTTCCTTGAATGGTGATGTGGGGAGTTTGTGTTTTCATTAGCCGTCGCTTTGCTGCCGGAGCATGGCTAAACCCAATTGGCATTCCAATGACTAAAGCAGGCTGAATTTGCTGCTGCTCGATTAGTTTACAGGCAGTGAGCAGTACCGAGGGAGCATATCCAATCACCAACACACCCCCCTTTGGAACTTGTTGCAACCGTTTTTGCCAGCGGTCGTCGTCCCAAAATGCCTGCTCTGCGTCAGTTGCTCCGGTCACATGAGGGTCATTAATTAACGTCTCAATGGAACACCCTAAATGTGCTAACCGCGTTTGATCCAGCGCGGCGGCGATCGCTGGCAAATCTGTAACAACTGCACACCCTGCGCTAAGTGCCTTTCGAGCAGTAGCGATCGCATCAGGACTGAGGCGAACGAAATTGACCAGGCTGACATCTCCACACGCCAGCACGAGTTGATGCAGCAGGTGTACTGTGATCTCAGAATAATGAGATAAGTCGGGAAGTAGACGATCTAAGGATTCTTGAAAGGCTTCAGGGTGAGTCTCTGTTTCTATATCTAAGTTTGTCCAGATCTGGTCTAGTTTGCCCAAACCTTCTTGAGCTTCCACTGCCAATTGTTTGAGCTGTGCGAGGGCTTGTGCTTGCGCTGCCTGACAATTACGATCGCGCCCTAGTAGCCCTTCTAGCGCCAATGCCGTCTGCCGCAATTGCGTAATTTGCAGCATCACCCGTTGATATTGATGTTGCAATTGAGCCAGCAAAGTTGGATCAGTTGCTGCCTCGGAATGGCTCTCTAATAATTGGCGAATGTGGGACAACTGAAATCCTTGCTGCTTCAGCGCCACCACTCGTTGTAATTGCTGGACATCTTGCTGGGTGTAAAGCCTGTAATTGCCTTCTGAGCGCTGCGCTTGAGGCAGTAATCCCAAGGTATGGTAATGCCGCACCATCCGAGGTGTAACACTGCCACTAACCGCTTCTGTAAGTTCTTTGATGGTCAGGTGTTCAGTTTTCATAGTTTTAGTTTAACTAAAACATTGACATTGACATTAGTGTCAATGTTTAAACTAAAAAGGTATTAATTACGACTAACTCAAAAATGGCTTCTGCTGTCCCCTTAACTCCTCGCTTTCCGAACATCCTGAAGGAACACCCAGATGCGATCGCGGCTCTTGCCTGCGCTGTCCTGGTTTTTCTGGGTTGGCAAACTCTCAACCTGGGTTGGATTGGCGCTGCCCTATTTATTCTGACCGCGGCCTATGTGGTGGGCGGATTTGATAGCGCCCGCGAAGGCTTGACAACCCTGTTTGCAGAAAAAGAGCTAGATGTAGACCTATTAATGATTGTGGCAGCTTTGGGAGCGGCAAGTTTAGGGTTGTGGCGGCGGGAATATTACCTAATTGTGGATGGTGCCATTTTAATTTTGATCTTCGCTATTAGTGGCGCACTGGAAGGATACGCTATGCGGCGAACAGAGCGCAGTATTCAGGGGCTGATGAGTTTAACGACTGACACGGCACGAGTGTTGCTCAATGGACAGGAGCGAACCGTGGCGATCGCAGCCTTAAAGGTCGGTGATCAAGTCCTAGTCAAGCCAGGAGAATTAGTGCCAACTGACGGTTTAGTAACAGAAGGGTTCAGTACGTTAGACCAAGCATCGATCACGGGGGAATCAATTCCTGTTGAGAAAGCGATCGGTGATGAAGTCTTTGCAGGCACGATTAATGGCAACGGTGCGCTACGGCTGAGGATTCATCAACCGCCAGAGAGCAGCTTAATTCAACGAGTGATCCGTCTCGTTCAGCAAGCCCAAAATGAAGCCCCACCTTCTCAACAGTTTATTGAACGATTTGAACGTGGGTATGCGAAAGTCATTGTGATCGCAGGTATTTTGCTGACCACTCTGCCTCCCTTCCTGTTGAATTGGAACTGGGAAGATACCATTTATCGGGCATTGATTTTTCTAGTTGTTGCTTCACCCTGCGCTTTGATGGCATCCATAATGCCGACTCTGTTGTCTGGAATTGCTAACGGGGCGCGGCATGGAATTTTGTTCAAGAATGGAGCGCAATTGGAACGGATTGGTCAAGTCCAGGCGATCGCTTTCGATAAAACTGGAACACTGACAACTGGCAAGCTTCAAGTCGTTAATGTCATGGCAACTCAAAAGTCTGTAAACCAGTTGCTTCAAACCGCTGCCGCCTTAGAGAGTTTGTCAGAACATCCGATTGGAGAAGCGATCGTGCAGGCTGCCCGTCAGCAAAATTTGACTTGGACAGAAGCTGTCAAGGGTCAAGCTCAAGCTGGGCAGGGAATCACCGGAATCATCGCTCATCAAAGGGCTGTAGTTGGGAAAGCTGCTTTTGTCCAGGCGCAAGCGAAGCCCGTTTCAAATGCCCTAACCGAGCAAAGTCAGCAGTTGGAAGCAGAGGGGAAAACAGTGGTATGGGTTGCCTACGGGGGAGAAATACTAGGCATTATTGCGGTTGCCGATACGGTGCGACCTGCGGCGGCGCAGGCGATCGCCCGGTTGAAACGCTTAGGGATTAAGCGAGTTGTCAT
>JBBRCV010000360.1:0-2841 GCA_038204505.1 Elainellales cyanobacterium | reverse complement strand
TCAATTTTGGCATTGTCCGCACTTTTGGACTCAATCTTTTTCGGCTGAATGGGTTTGATTCCATCACTAAAGGACTGCGATTCTTGGCGCATGATGTCAGGAAGCTATTTTCCTTCTTTCAATGAATCAGCCCTGCCCAGCCAGAGGTTTGCACGCCACGGATGGGGCAGGTTGCCCCGCTGGGATTAGAGCGTTGTAGCTTGGGTTGTTCGCTCATAAATTGGTTTTTGGGTTCTTTTGCTGTAATGCTCATAACTATCGCACCACAGCTTTACTCTACGGAATTTGAAACGGCATGGGCGCGATCGCTTAACTCAACCAGATGGTGATCAGCCTTAGTTGAAGTCTCGCCAAAAATAATAAATTCTTGTCTATGCCTATGAGATAGCTCTGCCTAAAACTGTGATCTATGCTGCAAAACAAATCTGATCCAGGTGATATTTGTTCTTTGCATACATTCTTCACTGGTTGATCCTTGGTGTGAGCTATGAGTAATCGTCGTGATGTTTTGATTGGCGCGTTAAGCGCATCTGCCGCCACCTTCGCGGGAACTCTTTTCGCTCAGAGATCAATTGCCCAAACCCCTAGTCCTCAATCTTCTTCTGAGCCAGCTCCTGTAGTGCCGACCAAGCTACGCATCCTGCTGCTTAACCCAAACAGTTCTCCAGACTTTACCGCCCTAATCTCGCGCGAAGCTAAGAAAGTAGCCAGTCCTGGGACGGAGTTTGTTGAAGTCACCTCGCCCTTTGGTCCCAAGTACATTGGCACTCGTACTACAATGGCGATCGCTAGTCATGCCGCTGTTGATGCCCTAGCGCAAACTTTAGCTAAAGATCAAGACATTAATGCAGGTATCCTGGCAGGCTTCGGGGCACAGGGGATTCCAGCTATGCGCGAATTTGCCTCTTTCCCCATAATTAGCCTGATGGATGCGTCAATTGGAGCCGCCATGCAGGTTAGCACTCGCTTCTCGATCCTCACGGGTGGGGAGCGTTGGGTGCCCATGCTCAAGGAGCAGATAGAAGCAATGGGATTATCAATCCGCGTTGCCTCAGTGCGATCGATTCCTCTTACCGGAGCACAGATTGCCCAGGATCAAGATCGTGCACTGACGCTGCTCACTGACCTAGCAAACATCTGTGTTAAAGAAGATGGGGCAGAATGTGTTGTGTTTGGCGGGGCAGCCGTGGCAGGGATTCCCAGACGGATTCAAGACCGAGTGAGTGTGCCCTTAATAGATAACGTTGCGGTTGCCGTTGCTACGGCTGAGATGTTGGCGCGGGTGATGACGAAGCCAAGTGCTAGTGCTAGCCGTCCTCCAGCAATCGACAGTATAGGACTCTCGAAACCGCTAACCGAAATACTCAATCCGTCTTAACTGGGTTGCACAAACCGTTACATTATAGGCTTAGTGCGTTTAAAATTTGCCACCTACTGCTGCTGTTCATGCTTCTCCTTTGCCTCTAGAAGCACAGACTCTAGGACTTTAGAATGAGCCTCACAGTATTCAAACATGGCTTCAATCAGCACCTTGCGGCTCATACTGTTATTCCGGGAGCATGTCACCCTTTTCGGTAGAAAAATAACTCTTGTATAATTCCAGGATATCAATGCTCAGTGGAGTCCATGACCATAACCTCCGAAGAAAAAGCAGATCTCGACCAACCCGTCCAATCAATTGCCAAAATTTTGTATGCGGATGCAGGTAAAAGTCAAATGATAAACCTCAGTAAAATTGAGGCAGGGATTCATGCCTAACTTCAGAAGCATGTCGGCTCACAATTAGGTGTTTTTTTATCATAAAAATTACAGACACCAATGGGGGATACGTCCGCACTGTAGAAAGTATTTTGGGCAATTTACCCTTAAGCTAAAAGCAAGTCAGCGCATTACGTGCAGAAGTGGGTAAGCGAATCAGCCCCTACCTAGAACTTTGCTGTTTGCGGATTAGTGCAAATATCAGCTGTGCCAATGCTGCATCAGATGTAATATTGCTGACGGGAATGGATGTGATTCCTAAAACGCAACAACGATTGGTACAAATCTCTGACTTTCCTCAACCCCAAGCCGATGACCAGATTCAGGAAGTCTGTGTCGACGGTGGGAAGGTGCGCTGACGGACCCCATTCAGTGAGGACTGCGTTTGGCATGTGTGGTGCCAACTGCTGAAGTTGATTCAATGTTGAGGTGACCTTGCAGCTCAATTGGGTTTTGAAATTATTCTTAAACGCTTGCCTGATTAGATTTATCGATAATGGTGCAAGATCTGAGGTAACCTTCTTGTCACTCCAATTCCCTTTGGCAGGCTGTCGTTTCTGCTCGACCTTCACCACTGATCGCCCCTCAACAAACACGATCGCCTTTTGAATCAGTATGAATGCAGTAGGTTTGTAGCGATCGCTCTCTCAAAACGCGATCGCCCCGCTCATTCTATTCCTACCGGACGCCCTGCAAACTAGACGACTGCTGCCCCTCTAAATACCAAAGAAACAAACAAAGCTCCGACACACTTAATTCAGACTGCGATCGCTTGCCATACCGCTGAAACAACATATTTTGAGTCTTCTCAGCTTCCCATCCCAGGCGTCCTATCTGCACAGCGGTCAGGGTTTGGACAGTACTTAAATCGTCAGGAGTAAGACTGGCGATCGCCTTTGCCAACTCTTGTTTAATATAGGCTGCCATTTCAGGAACTTCATTGTGAAATGACCCCCAACTTTCGGACAGAGAGCTAAGAGTAGTATCTTTGTCTAAGGAGGTTACGAGAAATGGCAGGTCGTCGTCAATACAATGCAGAGTTTAAGGCAAAAGTGGTGTTGGAAGTCCTGAGTGGCGAGAAGA
>JBBRCV010000359.1:0-2885 GCA_038204505.1 Elainellales cyanobacterium | reverse complement strand
AAACCCAACTTCGAGACTCCTGCTGAGTACAACATTCCACTGTCTGATTTCCCAGAAGTTAATTCCCCTCCTGAGCAAACCTGTGGAATTCTGGTCGTTGATTCTGGGGTGCAGCGAGGACATCCTTTGATTGCTCCTGCTCTGGGAGAAGCGGAGGTTTTCCCAGATCCAGCTAGAGAATTTATTAGTGGCGGTTCTGATGATGGCGATGAGAAAACAGGTGGTCACGGCACAGGGGTATCGGGACTCGCGATCTATGGAGATGTCAGTCAAAGCGTCAAAAATCGATTATTTCAACCAACAGCTTGGCTTTTCTCTGCTCGTGTTACTGACAAAAACAATGAGTATGACCCGGATTTACTATTAGAGAACCAGTTAGATAAAGCCATTCGATATTTCACGCGGAATTATGCAAACTGCAAAGTTATTAATATTTCTCTAGGAGACTCTCGATTAAACTTTAGAGATGGACAAAAGCAGTTTCGTCTTGCCGCGAAAATTGACGCAATTGCTTATGAATACCAGCACAAAAACTTAGTGTTCGTTATTTCAGCAGGCAACTTGCCTTATGAAGCAGGCTCAGGAGAGCAGTTGCGAACCAACTATCCAAACTACTTGCTTGATCAAGAAGCACGAATTATTGAACCAGCTACTTCAGCGATCTCACTCACTGTTGGCTCACTTTCACTAGGAACTGGTAGCCTTCGGAATCCCGAAGACGCTCAAACGCAAGCGGTTGCAAGAATTTGTGGATATCCTTCTCCCTTTACCAGAAGTGGCTTTGGTGTTGATGGCATGATTAAGCCTGACCTTGTAGATTTTGGTGGCGATCTGGTTGTTGAAGGCAATCGTATAATTCCCAATGAAGCTGGTGTGTCGATTTTGACACTTGCCAAAAATTCTACTGGCTCAATGTTCCGTGCATATTGTGGGACTAGCTTTGCGGCTCCTCGCGTAGCTAATATGGCAGCTCAACTTTTCACTCAATTCCCAAATGCGACCTCAAATTTGGTTAGAGCGTTAATCGTCAACTCAGCTACTTTACCTAGTGAAATTCCTCGTGTTTTCCAGGCAAAAAATGACAAAGACAAAAAGCAATTACAGAAGCAATTACAAATCTATGGATATGGTCAGCCTGACTTGTTCCGTGCAAAATACTCTGCTGAAAACTATGTAGTTCTTCTGGAAGACGATGTACACATTCCTGTGGGAAGTTTCCAGATATTTGAGATTCCCCCACTTCCAGATGAGTATCTTAAAACCCAGGGTACTCGAAAATTATCAATTACACTTGCGTTTGATCCACCTACTCGCCCGACACGAGGCGACTCCTATCTTGGAGTCACGATGGAATTCAACCTCTTTAAAGATATTGATAAAGAGAGTATTGTTAATGCTTTTTTTAAAGCCAGCAAGGAGACTTCAACAGAGGAGTTTGCAGAAATCTCTTTAAAGGAACTGAAAAAGATGCATCCTGGTAAAGGGATTTCTGTAGATCTTTTTCCAGGAAGTAACTTGAGGAAAAAAGGATGTCTTCAGCAAGGGAAAGTTGAAATCTCTTCTAAAGCTAAAGGATTCGATCAGCCTATGTGTCTTGTTCTCAGTTGTGCCCGAAAATGGGCAAAGCAAGGAGAAATCGATATGCAAAGATATGCATTAGTTGTGTCTGTCAGCCACTCAAATCCTGAAGTCGATTTGTACAACCAGATTAAGCTAAGGACTCAAATTTCTCAAAGAGTTCGTATCAGATGAACTCTGCAAAAGACAGTGAGGGTTACTGCTGCTTGGTATGACTGAAAAGACAGCCTGATAAATTGATTGAGTTGATTGCCAACAGATTATTTGCTGGGCATTGTGTTTACTCGCGGCGGCTCATCTTAACGGTTTTAGTTTACAAGAAAAATCTTATAATCGTATCTTTTCGTTCTACCCCAAATGATTACCTTCTGGCGAACGATCGTAAGTCATTCGATAATTCCAATCAAGTTGAATTTCCACTGTGAATCTGACTACCATTGAGACATCTAGACTGTTTAGCTACTCTCGTTGACGTTCTCGCAACTCACCCCAAATGATGCCCAATGAGCCAGACCACTGATGAGCGAATACACTGGACGACCTCTGACATCGAGCTATTGCCCGAAACCAGCGATCGCTACGAAATCATTGACGGAGAACTATTTGTGACCAGAGCGCCCCCCTGGAAGCATCAAAAAACCTGTGGAAACGTCAGCGCTGAACTTCGAGATTGGTCAATTGAGACAGGATTGGGAGAAGCGGTCACGGCTCCAGGATTAATCTTTACCGATGCCGACAATGTAATTCCTGATGTCGTTTGGATCAGTAAAACCCGTCTAGCCGTTGCCCTAGACGAAGCCGGACATCTAATTATCGCGCCAGAGTTAGCGATCGAGGTCTTGTCCCCCGGATTAGCAAATGAACAACGAGACAGAGAAGCCAAACTCAAGCTCTATAGTTCCAGAGGCGTACAAGAATATTGGATTCTCAATTGGCAATTGCAACAAGTAGAGGTGTATCGCCGCCAGCAGGCAATGCTTAAGCTAGTGGTAACGCTGTTGGGTGACGATCCCTTGACCTCACCACTACTCCCTAGTTTTACTTGTCCGATATCCCGCTTCTTCCTTTAAGCAATGCTGCCCCGTTTGCGAGTTTCTTTATAAGAGGTTCCCACGTTTCGCAAACCTGCGCGAATCATTTGTTGCTCTAGTAATGCAAAGAAACGGGAACGATCGCCGCCTCGCACCACTGCCTGATTATGCGCTTCTGCCAACGCCACCGGATAGCCATACCCTTTTTGAACTTGTGCCAACGTCAGGCTTAATGCTGAGTCTAAAAGTTCTTCATCGTGTGCGACCCAAGCAGGA
>JBBRCV010000358.1:0-2945 GCA_038204505.1 Elainellales cyanobacterium | reverse complement strand
GGTGCAACGGCTGGTAGACAAAGGCAACTCTGTGCTCGTGATCGAACACAACATGGATGTGATTCGCTGCTCAGACTGGATTATTGATCTCGGCCCTGAAGGCGGCAATTTGGGCGGCGAAATTGTGGCGATCGGCACTCCTGAAGAGGTGGCGAAAAATCTGGCTTCTTACACTGGGCAATATCTCAAGCATGTTTTAGAACAGTATCCTGTTGCTCCGATTACGGCTTAAGACGGGGAGAGCTAATGGGGATTAGTCGTTAAACTTCAACTAACCCCTATTACTTAACCGTCATGGAAGAAACTTGGCAACACGAATGTATTCACACCAACGGCATTAACTTGCATTATGTGACTCAGGGCGAAGGGCCACTCATGCTGATGCTGCACGGATTTCCTGAATTTTGGTATTCCTGGCGCAAGCAGATTCCCGAATTTGCCAAAGACCATAAAGTGGTTGCGATCGACCTGCGCGGCTATAACGACAGCGATAAGCCTGCTGCCAAAGAAGCCTATGTGATGGCTGAGTTCACTGCCGATGTCAAAGGTGTGATTGAGGGATTGGGATACGATCGTTGCATTCTAGTCGGGCACGACTGGGGCGGCGCGATCGCCTGGAACTTTGCCTACGCTTATCCCAATCTGGTCGAAAAACTGATCGTTCTCAATATGCCCCACCCCGCGAAATTTGCCGAAGGGCTGCGTACGCCTCAGCAGTTGCTTCGCAGTTCCTATATGTTTTTGTTTCAGCTTCCGATCGTTCCAGAAGTGCTGATTCAACTCAGTGACTACAAAGCGCTAGAATCCGCATTCTTAGGAATGGCAGTCAATAAAGCCGCTTTTAGTCAAGAGGATATTGATGCTTATAAAGATGCGTTTGCCAAACGCGGCGCATTAACGGCTGCCCTTAACTATTATCGCAACATCTTCAAGCAAGGGCTTACTAGCCAAGATTGGAGTGTGTTAGACGTTCCGACTCTAATGATTTGGGGCGAAAGTGACACCGCTCTGGGCAAAGAATTGACCTACGGCACAGAAGCCTATGTACGAAACTTGCAAATCAAATACATTCCCAACTGTAGCCATTGGGTTCAGCAAGAGCAGCCACAACTCGTAAATCAATACATCCGTGAGTTTTTACCTAAATAGACTCCAAAGCTGGGGCATGATATATCGTGCCCCCACCGTACGGATATGGCACTGCCGTGTCCTCAGACGGATCTATCATGTTCACAAATACCTTGTTATGCAGCTAGAGCGATCGCAGGACTGTCTATCTCCTTAGATCTGGGAAGAACCTCAAAAACCTCATCCATTCCGGTGAGTTCCAACAGCATTCTGACTTGTTCACTCACCGAGCAGATAAAGAGCCGCCTGTTTGCCTCCCGGACTCGCTTATAAACCATCACTAAAGCCATCAATCCAGGGCTGCTCGTAAACTCTACTTGAGCGAAGTCAATTAGCACAACGTCAGCATTTGCCTGGAGTGCCAAGTCAGTTTGGTGACGAAAATGAGCGATCGAGGCATCATCGATTGAGACAGGAAATTCAACAGTTCTCGTTAAGAAATCCATACACTGATACCTAATTTACTATGCTGATTTTACAAAACTAAATATTCTGTCCCTCTATTAATAGCAGCTCTATTGCCATAAAGTACAGAACAGATGACTTGAATCCTTATGAGAAGATCTTCTCAGGTTTTAAAGTAGAAGTCTGATAAGTAGCTAACAAAATCTATTTTAAAGTTACGATGAACGACCTTTGTCTGCTACAGTGAGCTGTTTTTCATAATTGATTCATCTATCCAAAGAAAGAAGATCTTTTGTGTTCAAAGATACGTTTGAAGAACACAATTCGTACAGATAAACACGTTCCTCCTACGGGATCAATGCCGTTGGAATTCAGGATTATCAAGTCCTTCAGTAAAACTATCTTCTTATCGATCGAGGCAAGAGCAATTGACAAAAGCACACTACCTCAAAGGTTTGTAGTGTAAACTACTTTTTACTTTTCTAGCATCTACCCTCAAGAGAATGACGGCTTTTGCTAGTAGAAGTAATCATTTTCAAAATCTAGAATTAGCAGTCACTTCCCTCTTAGAATATTGGAACAAAATTGCCTCTACAGACAGACAGCAACTCTAAAAAAGATAGCTAATGTTCAAGATGTCGAAACTCACAAAACTCAACAATAGGAACTCGTTCTAGCACTAATTTGCATATGGACGGTTCGCCATGATCATATTTTTGGCTTATCTAGCTTGGGATCTCGCTGGCTATGGTGTTGTTCGCGACGTGCTGCATCTAGTTGGCTACGCTGTTCACTAGTTTGAGCGATTCATCGATCGAACTCCTCTCTAGCTAGAAGGGCAGCTTCAACCATTAGCACCCCTAGAAAATTAAGATGTGAGAGGCGGTTTATTGAGACAGATCGCATTCTCGTTTTGGGTAGCTCTATCAGGTTGAGGAGATGTCAGAATGGTGAGGCTGGCTTAAGCTGGAGAGGGTTATTATGCAAAGTCTGATTGCGATCGCTGCGTTTGTGATGCTGTCCGGTAGCGTTATTTTTGGTGTTTCACGCTATCGCAACTCAGGGAAATTAGAGCAGTCGAGAGAATTGCAGATCCCTACAGCGACTGTTCTACCCCCGATCGAAGCCGCATTGACCTCTGACCAGAAGACGGCACATCTAATAACAGAATTTAAACCATCTGTAATTGAAGACCCTTGGGAGATCGACTTGACTCCTACGATCGCTGCCGCTAAAGAGGTAATGCCCGACTGAATTTCGTACCGTGAGCGTAGCCCTACTGGTTCTTCAACGCCCGTTGCATATCTCGCTGGTCGTCGCGCTTTTTAATGTCTTCTCGCTTGTCGTAGAGCTTTTTGCCTCGCGCTAGCCCAATCACAACTTTTACCCAGCCTCGCTTCATATACATCTTA
>JBBRCV010000357.1:0-3129 GCA_038204505.1 Elainellales cyanobacterium | reverse complement strand
GGCTTAAAGGGTTCCCAAGCTACCCGAACCTACAGGTTTAATAAATTCGGCACCATCTTGTTCTAACACCACTACAGGTTCTGCGCCTTGCATGTCAATGCGCTTGACCAATACCTTACCATTTGCCAAGTAATCGCCCACAACCGCATAGCGGCTAGTAGTTTCGTTGGGAACTTGGACAATCACGCTAGTCTGGCTTCCGGCTTGAACCACGCCGCTAACTGCGATCGCTTGTGCCAAGTTAGTAGTGGGAACAGGCGCAGGCAAAGCTCCTGACGAGGCTGATGAGGTAACTGCACGGGGCGCAACAGTTGCTGGAACGGTGACTGAAGGCAAAGAAGAAGACTGCTGGGTAGTAGCGGCAATAGAAGGTTGAGTGGTAGGAGCGACGGGTCTAACAGTTGAAGTAGATGGAATTACAGAGGGTCTAACAGGAACAGGATTCTGCTTAATTACAACAGTCGGAGTTAAAGGTAAAGCCGAAAAAGGATCGGGGCGACCGCCAATGCTTCCACCAGGCGGCAGCGCACTGACTGGCGGAATTAGTGAAGGAACTGGCAATGCAGAAGGATAGGTTGCAGGTACTTGGCGTGGGAAGGCAGCAATCTGCGGCAAGGGTGATGCCTTGACCGTTGGCTGCGTCTTAGTTTCCACGCTTGTTCTAGCACCACAGGCTGCTATCAACCCAGTGATGCCAATACAGCTAAATGTCAAAAGCTTGCTGATCATGACCTGCTCCTTAAAACCATGTTCTCAGGAATAGTCCTGAATTTCGCACCGCAATACCAAATGATAAACATCTTGAAACAGATTGGCTTACCGAGTTTGAAAAGAAAAATTAAACCTGGATGTTTTGGTAGGCTAAACACAGAACCTCGATTCTGGACTCTAGCCAAAATCTAAAATCCGCAGCAGACCCCATGGATACAAAAGCATTTAAGCGATCGCTCAACACTTCCGAAAACTATCACCGTAAAGGGTTTGGGCATGAAGCCGAAGTTTCAGGACAGATGCAATCAGAGTATCAAAGCGACCTGATTCAGCAAATTCGAGACAGCCAATACACCCTCAAACGAGGCAACGTCACCATCCGTCTTGCCGAAGCCTTTGGCTTTTGCTGGGGCGTAGAACGCGCTGTAGCAATGGCATACGAAACCCGCCAACATTTTCCCACCGAGCGCATTTGGATTACCAACGAAATTATTCATAACCCTTCTGTTAACCAGCGGCTCAAAGACATGAACGTGGGCTTCATTACGGCTAAAGAAGGTCAAAAAGATTTCTCAGTGGTCAGTCAAAAAGATGTCGTGATTCTGCCAGCCTTCGGAGCTAGCGTCCAAGAAATGCAGATCCTCAATGATCAACACTGCACGATCGTCGATACGACTTGCCCCTGGGTGTCTAAGGTCTGGAACACTGTAGAGAAGCACAAAAAAAATAGCTACACCTCCATCATTCACGGTCAGTACAAGCACGAAGAGACGGTTGCTACTAGCTCTTTTGCTGGAACTTATCTGATTGTTCTTAATCTGGCAGAAGCGCAGTATGTAGCTGACTACATTTTGAATGGGGGCGATCGCCAAGAATTCCTAACTCGGTTTAGCCGCGCCCACTCCGAAGGCTTTGACCCCGATCGAGATTTGACCGCGATCGGCATCGCCAACCAAACCACCATGCTCAAAGGCGAAACTGAGAAAATCGGCAAGCTGTTTGAGCACACTATGCTGAAGAAATACGGTCCGACTCAGCTCAACGAGCACTTTCTCAGCTTCAATACCATTTGCGATGCTACCCAAGAGCGGCAAGATGCCATGTTTGAATTAGTGGAGGAAAAGTTGGATTTGATGGTCGTCATCGGCGGCTACAACTCATCCAACACGACCCACCTTCAAGAAATCGCCGTTGAGCGCAATATTCCTTCGTATCACATTGACAGCGGCGATCGCATCCACCCCGACAACTGCATTGAACACAAGCTGCTTCACGCCGAGATGCAGGTGAAAGAAAACTGGTTGCCCGATGGCGATATTGTGGTCGGGATCACATCGGGGGCTTCAACTCCTGACAAAGTGGTAGCAACGGTGATTGAGAAAATATTTGCGCTGAAAGGAGCCGGGAAAGGAGCAGAGGCAACCGCCAGTCTCTAAGATTTTGCTAATCCATTGCATTGCGATCGCTCTATGATCTTCGCCAGATCTGCGCCAATTTCCTCTAAAACCTTAGATCTACGACCCAAATTAACGGCTGCTTATCAAAAACAACAGAATTTCTTGTCCTGACGAGTACAGCAGAAAAAACAGGCAACGGTATACTATGGCTGGAGGATTCGTGAGAGATCCTTGCCTCAGCCCATCAAGAACGTTGACTCAGAAAGGTTAACTAGCTCGGACTGTGGTTAAACCCCGTGGCACTCACTGCGGCAACTTTTGTAGCGCTTACCGGAAAATATGAACTCAGGAATCGATTTACAAGCAAGTTTCGTAGAACTCCTGTCGGGGCTAGGGCTATCTGCCGAGATCGCAAAAGCCGTCTGGCTACCGCTACCGATGCTTCTTATTGTGGCAGCAGTCACGGTCTTGGCACTCGTTTCAACTTGGCTAGAACGAAAAATTTCCGCCGCCGCCCAACAGCGGATTGGACCCGAATTCGCTGGACCTCTAGGCATATTAATTCCTGCCGCAGACGTGATTAAGCTGCTGTTTAAGGAAGATATGTCGATCGCCAAAACCGATCGCTGGTTATTTGCGATCGCCCCCTTCCTCGTCTTCACCCCCATTTTTCTGTCCTACATCATCGTCCCTTTTGGTCAAAACCTGATCATTACTGACCTGGGCATGGGCGTATTCATGTGGATTGCCCTCTCCAGCATTGCCCCCATTGGGCTACTGATGGCAGGTTATTCCTCTAACAACAAGTATTCTCTTCTAGGCGGGTTGAGGGCTGCGGCACAGTCCATCAGCTATGAAATTCCCCTGTCTTTGTCGGTGGTGGCAGTCGTCATGATGTCCAACTCCCTCAGCACCATCGACATCGTTAACCAGCAAGCCAGCTACGGCATCTTGAGTTGGAACATCTGGCGGCAACCCGTCGGCTTCATCATCTTTTGGATTGCCGCCCTTGCTGAATGCG
>JBBRCV010000356.1:0-3158 GCA_038204505.1 Elainellales cyanobacterium | reverse complement strand
ATGTTAGTTTGGAGCGCGATGGAGAAGATTTCGATCGCCCCTCTCACAACACCTAAGCTCACTAAAGTTTTGGCTAGAGAAATAGCTAGTTCTTTGCCGCGCTCTAAATTAATGTCGCAGCCATAGACTTTTCCTAGCTCTACGACCATTTGGGCGTTGACTGCGGCGGTGGCTAGAAGATCAATGACGGGCGGCGTGGCGGATACAACTCCAGCACCGATCCATTGATAGCGATCGACAATTTTTTCTGCTTGCCTTAGCCTTTGTGCATCAATAAGTTGGCGGGTTTCTTCGCCCAAGCGCTGAGATTGAAGCAGAATGTTATCTGCAACCAGGTCTTCGCCTTCTGCCCGAAGAATGGCTGCCATGCGGCGGAGTAGCGGCACAATGTTAGGTTCGGGCTGGAAGAGTTCACCATTGTCGAGCCTCACAGACTGGGGGTTAGCGGCGATCGCCACCACATCGGCAGGCTGAGTAAAGCTTCTGACCCGTTGCTGAAGGCGCTCTAGAATGGCGGCTTGCTCGTCTGTGGGATAGAGATCGGTTTTATTGAAAAGGATGAGCGATCGCTTGCCAATTTCTACCAGAGTGCGGAGGGGATCATATTCAGATTGGCGAAGGTCGTTGTCGAGCACGAATAGGAGTAAGTCAGCTTCGGCGGCAAGTTGGCGAGCCATGCGATCGCGTTCTGTCCCAGCAATGCCTGCTTCTAAGATCCCCGGAGTATCGGTAATTTGAACTTCTCGGTCTAAGCCCCTTAATTGAAATTGATAAGTTGTCCCAATCGTGGTGGTGCCCATAGGTGCGCCCACCTGTCCCACAATCCGACCCATGACGGCATTGACGATCGATGTTTTGCCTGCCGAGCCTGTACCAAACATAACGACTCGTAACTCTCGCCGCGATAGATTTTCCTCAATCTCGCGGGTGCGTTCCAACAAAGCTTGCCGGGTAATTTCGTCTTGAATTTGGTCAACCTGCTGACGAACGGCTTGTAGATTTGCCGTTGCCGCTTCGGTCTTTTCTACAGGAGCTTTGGGGGTAGAGCGCCGTTGTTTGGGGCGCAAGAACAAGGAGAAATAGTAGGCGATCGCAACCAACAGAGCTAAAACTAGCAGCAGCAGCAGCACAGCCAGGACGTTTGCCAATAGTGGAGACGCAGTAGCAACACTGACATAAATCCGCGACAGTGAATCAGTCAGCCATATCATCAAGCCTAGGGTAAGGATGATGCCGATAATGATGGTGAGAAGGCGCGATCGAGTCATCAGTGGCTCCAGCTTTCCCAAAGAATAAGATGATTCTGATCGTAAGCTGGAAAACCCAAAAGCAGTCCAAGAAACTTAAAAAGTCCTTGAACTGCTGCTGGCGCTACATCATCAAAAAATCTCTAAAAGCTTTGGGAAGGAGGTAATGCTTATTCTCTAGAGAAACTACTTCTGCGATTACCGCCACTGCTCTCTTCACGAGGCTTTGCCTTATTAACTCTGATTTCTCGACCGAGCCATTCTGCTCCGTCTAGCTCAGCGATCGCGGCATCTTCTTGGGCATCGCTCGACATTTCTACAAAGGCGAAACCGCGCTTCCTGCCTGTTTCTCTATCTGTCGGCAGGCTAACCCGACTGACTTCGCCATACTCTGCAAAAACTTCCTTTAAGTCATCTTCGGTAGCCTGAAAAGACAGGTTGCCAACGTAAATTGTCACGATCCTCTCCAACCATTTGAGATACAGGACACAGCTTAGTACGAGCCTAGAAGAACGGATAAATCCTCAGACATCCACCACTGCTGATTTGTAAGCAATCATAGCCGATTTGCCTAGAAAACGCAGCAAATGGCTAACATAGTTTTAACTTTTTGGAACGTTCTTTTCTTTTTTAATACTGCCAATTAAAAAATATGAAAGCTAGACTATCGAACGACCTTTCCCATGTAGTCTCCCCATATACGCGCAGCATCTCCACTGCCTCCGCTGGTAGGCGTATTGTCATCATTTCCCAACCAAATCCCGGTGACTAATGTTTGGCTAGGAATGTAGCCGACAAACCACAAGTCAACATTGTCATTGGTCGTTCCTGTTTTGCCAGCTTCGCCTAGTCCTAACGCGGCGGCGCGTCCCGTACCCGATTCCACCACGCCTTGAAGCAGAGAGGTCATAGTACCTGCTACTTGGGGATCAAGGATGGCAACGTTGGCTTTCGCGTCTTTGGTGTAGTCATAGATCAGGCGGCAGGTATTGCGATCGCTGCTGTTGGTGCAATCGCTGCCGTCAAGGATGCGGTTAATGGTGTGAGCAGGGTTACGAACGCCTTGGTTGGCGAGGACTCCAAAGGCGCTGGTGAGTTCTAAAGGGGTGACTTCGCTTTGCCCTAAAATCATTCCAGGGACAGGATTAAGTTTGGCGGTGATGCCCATGCGCCGGGCAGTTTGCTCAACGTTGCCCAGTCCAACATCTTGGGCAATGCGGAGGGCGATCGCGTTTTCGGAGGCAGCAATGCCGCTGTACATATCCAGGCTACCGCCACCAGAGCGACAGCCATCGAAAGTTATGCCACCCCAGTCTAAGGGAGCGCAGGAATAGGCAGTGCTGGGAGAAATGCCTTGTTCGAGAGCGGTGGTATAGGCGAAAACCTTGAAGGTTGATCCAGGTTGTCTGAAAGCTTGGGTGGCGCGGTTGAACTGACTTTCTTTGTAATCAACGCCGCCGACCATGGCTAACACTGCGCCCGTGCTGGCGTTAATGGTGACGACTGCACCTTGAGAAAAACCGCCTGAACCGCCGAACGTGTTGACCCCGCTGCGGAGGGAGGTTTCTGCTTGGGCTTGAGTTTTAGCGTCAAGGCTACTTTCAACGATGAAGTTACCTTCTTGTGCCAGTTGGGTGCCAAGGAGGGTTTCAAGTTCGGTGAAAATGTTGCTATAGAAGTAAGGGGCGATCGTGCTTTGCAGTTCTTGAATGGCAGCGGGGTTAATGTCGATGCGCGATCGCCTTGCCCGTTGTGCTTCTTCTAAGCTAATAGAGCCTTCCTGTGCCATGTTGTTGATGACGCGATCGCGGTACTGTACCGCTGCACCATAGTCTTGCACAGGGTTAAAGCGATTCGGGGCGGGTAGAATTCCAACTAGGGTTGCTGCTTCTGAAAGCGTTAATTCTTTAG
>JBBRCV010000355.1:0-3225 GCA_038204505.1 Elainellales cyanobacterium | reverse complement strand
AGCCTATTGCATGATTCAGATTGAGTGAGCACGGATTGTAATACCAGGGTTGAACTTCCCTAACGCTTGCTCTAAATCATCTGACTTACTTAGACTTTTCACCCAATTAAACTGTTAAGTTTTAAGTGGATTTCCCAAGCAGATTTGCCGATTCACCTCACTAAGAGTTTGCTCAATGAACCGAATGCTTGTGATGATGATCATCATAAGCGATGGTATTGCATTAGTGGGAAAACTTTGAAAAACCTTAGCCGAGATCATTCACAATGCCCAAGAAACAAAAGTTTCCCTATCTCGTCGGTTCTAAATGGACTTCCCAGCAAACGACTTGGGGCTGGCGGCATTTCCAGGTCGTGAATCGCAAAAATCAGGGGCAGTGGGTGTTTGCTGAAATGGTGGCGGCTTGTGACCCTACAGTCCGGTTTTGGCTCAATGCACAGCAGTTAAAGGAGCGATCGCTTTGGCAATCGGGCTGGCAAACATTGGAAGAAATGCAGGAGGGTTAGGTGCAACTGCTTTTAAGAATAGCAATGACCAGCATTTTGCTGTCTTGGAGTTGGGCAGCTCAGGCAGATCCTAGTCAACGGATTGCCGGGAGTTACGTCTGTCTTAATAACCCGGCTCCTGAGTGCCGCAATCCTAAACGAAAAATTACTCCAGCGTTCGCCTGTATTAATAATCCCAACCCTGCGTGCCACAATCCGCTGCGACCCAGAATTGAGCTAACGCCGGGGGCTTGGAGCTGTCAAATGAATCAAAATGTGAATTGCAATAACACAATCCGATATTCTGTAGAGAACCGGGAAAGTTGGGAGGCTGATTTCGATCTGCGCCCTGGATACATAAAACGTTAAATTTTGGTAGGAGCTATATCTAAGGCAATGTCTTCCAGGCTTGAACCACAATATGGCTCAGTCGAAGTCGAGATTTTTGATCGAGTACGCGATCGTCTGCTAAAACTTCGGCGGTTAGATCTTCTAAAGATTGCCCTTTGGAACGAGCCATCTGAACAACTCCGGCGATCGCGGTAGCAACGATTTCTTCATTTACAGTTTTTTTCTGAAGTGCAACTATTTCTTGAGGACTAGCGGGAATGGGATAATGCATTGCTGAAACCGGAGAGTAAGCTTTCTATGTAAAGTATGAAAAATGTAAAGTATGAAAACTGTCAAAGTCGTAAATGTGATTGGAAGTGTAACGCACTTTGGTTGATTGTCAAGCCATGGCTCATCAGAAGTTTATCAATTTTAGAAAAAATTTATTAGAGATTTAAAAATTAGGAAATTTAAAATTCAATAGGAAATTAATGAAGTTTGAGATGAGAGAGGTTTTGTATATTGAGGTTCCCACGCCAGACACGGCATCTGTCCGGCACTGGTTGCATCATAATTTCAAGCTAGAGTGGGCAGAAATTAGGTGTCAAAACACAAGGGACGGCATCCGATTAGCTGCTGAGTTTCCTGCTTCGTCAGTTCCTAGCCAGACAAATTCTGATCGGACAAAAAACTCATCAGAAGATCTTTTAGTCTTTGTTTGGTCGTTTCAACGAACGACTTACCTCAAGGCATTCTGTGGGGCAGCTCAGCCTTTCCCGCATGAAGCCAAGATTCTCCAGCACTTGACACAAGAGTTGCGGGCATGCTTCCCGAATCAATATCCTAAACCGCCTGTCATCGACTTATCTCAACAGTCCATTTTTGAGGCTTTAGCGGCTCACTATCCAAAGACAGTTCAATATTTCCGCACTATTCCTAATGGTGAATATGACCTGACTCGCGTCTACTGGTGGGAGCAACGCTGGCGTGAAGGGGTGCATAGTCCTCAGCAGCCTCAACCCGTGATTTTTGAGCAAGAGGAGCAGTTGGGGCAAGCAGCCGATTATGACTTGATTTATATTGGGGGCGCGTTAGGGGTAATTCATGCGGCGGTGATGGCGCGACTAGGATATCGGGTGTTGTTGGTTGAACGGCTGCCGTTTGGCTGGATTAACCGGGAATGGAATATTTCGCGGAACGAGTTTCAAAGCTTGATTGATTTGGGCTTATTTACACCTGCGGAATTTGAAGCTGTCATTGCACGGGAATATGTAGACGGATTTCATAAGTTTTTTGATGCTAACAATCCGCCTCAAGCAAAGGCTCCAGTGCTGCATACGCCGACGGTTTTGAATGTGGCGATCGACGCAGAAAAGCTGCTGCGTGTCTGTGGTGAAAAGCTGCGGGCGGCAGGCGGTGAAATTTGGGATGAAACGGAATTTGTTAGAGCGGACGTTGCGGCAGATGGTGTAAGGGTTCACGGCACTCACTTACCGACTAAAGCCAGTCGGCAGACGCAAGGAAGATTGCTGATTGATGCGATGGGAACAGCCTCCCCGATCGCCTGGCAACTCAACGGAGGACGTACCTTTGACAGTGTTTGTCCGACTGTGGGTGCAGTGATTGATAGCGGCTTTGAGCCTGGGGTTTGGGATAGCCAGTTTGGCGATGTGTTGAATAGCCACGGCGATATTTCGCGGGGGCGACAGTTAATTTGGGAACTATTTCCGGGGAGAGGCAGTGAAATAACGGTTTATCTATTTCACTACCACCAAATTCATCCTGAGAATCCTGGCTCTTTGCTGGAGATGTACGAGGACTTTTTTACGATTTTGCCAGAATATCGACGCTGTGACCTTGAACAGGTGAAGTGGAAGAAGGCAACTTTTGGCTATATTCCGGGACACTTTAGCGTGAGTGGGGGCGATCGCCAAACCGCTTTCGATCGTCTGATGGCGATCGGCGACGCGGCATCCCTTCAATCTCCCCTCGTTTTCACCGGGTTCGGCTCCCTTGTCCGAAATCTGCCCCGCTTAACTGACCTACTCGACACAGCCCTGCGGCATGATCTGCTCAAAGCTAGTCATCTCAATCCCATTCGAGCATTTCAGAGCAACATTGCGGTCACCTGGATGTTTTCTAAAGGCATGATGGTTCCCACGAACCGATTTCTAGCCCCTTACAAAGTCAATGCGATGCTGAACACCTTCTTCGGCATCCTCGCCACCGAACCCCTAGAAGTAGCAGAGCGATTTGTCAAAGATCGGGCTGGCTGGCTAGCGTTTAACCGGATGGCGCTAAAAGCTGCCCGCGTTAATCCCTACCTATTGCTATGGATTTGGGAACTCGCTGGCACAAAAGATCTGTTACGCTGGGTCGGCAGCTATGTCAATTTCACGTTGAGTGCTTT
>JBBRCV010000354.1:0-3233 GCA_038204505.1 Elainellales cyanobacterium | reverse complement strand
AATGATCTGTTCTCCCAGCAGCGAGTTGAGCGTCTCTGTTGATCCTTCAACCATTCGTAGAATTCTGGCATCTTGCAGAATTTTTAAGACATCGCTGCGTTCTCCCAAAAATTGCACCAAGCTATCTGCACTTTTCCAGAGGAATTCGGGAGCCGAAGTCTTACAAGCTAAATACGCCTCCATGGGAATGGGGTAGCCCTGGTCGAGCAGCAAGCCCATGTGAGTGACCAATGACTCAACGGCAGCGATCGCCAGGATCATCTCACTCAATCCCATCAGCGTGACTGGATGGTCGAAGGGTTGGTCGGCAGAAACATTGTGGTGTTGAGTCGCTTGTATAGTTAATTGCGCGCAACGTTTCATGCCTCCTAGACAAACCGCAGCAATACTCAGCCGATGATACTGCATGACATTTTGGGCAATGTCCCCGCCATCTCCTACCCTGCCCAACCGCTGTTCAGAACTGACGGTATCGCCCTCTAAGAACAGGGTGTTGCCTAGCGTTCCAGCCCGTTCTTGGCGCAAGCTGTCGCGCACCACAAAACCACTCATGCCTTGGGCGTTCCCTTGAGCATCCACTTGCTGCACAAAGATATTAAAAATCCCTGGTGTACAGATCGACTCAGGACTGCTCCATTTTTTTTTGCCCCAAAGCTGCCAGCCTCCCTGATCAGTGGCGATCGCTTTAGAAGAAATCATGGGTGAAAAAGAATCTGTTCCTTCTTCCATTAAAGCAAATGCTGCTAGCTCTTGTCCGATTGCCAAAAGAGGTAAAACTTCCTGACGAGTGGCTACGGAAGAATAATGCATAATTGGGTAAACCCCTAACGCATTATGAATGCTAGTGAAGAGGGCTAAAGAGATATCGATCGCTCCCAATTGTTGTAAAACTCGCAGCGTACTGAAATGATCAAACCCTAGCCCACCATACTGCGCCGGGATTTGCATTCCTAACAAACCTCGTTGTCCTAAATCCATTATTAGAGGCGAAATCTCCTCATCCTGAGAATACCTCCTTTGCGATCGCAATTCCTGTAGTAATGCCTCTACACTCCTCGCTGATGCTCCTTTGCCATTGCCTTTATTGGCATCTAGACTACGTTCAGAATTTCCGTTGCCTAAAGGCTTTACCGAGTCATCTTTACTATCATTTTCATTAATGATGAGTCGAGATTCTGCGATCGCCTCTAACGTTCCTGCCAGAAAACTTTCCCGACAGATAGCGCGATCGATGCGTCCATCTGGCATTAAAGGCATGATGCCCGCTCGTAGCAGCAGCACCGCATAAACAGGTAAGTTGTGATGCTCTGCCACCGAGTAGCGAATGCCAGCGATGATATCTTCAATATCGAGGGGTTGCTGAACCAAAGAATGATCATCAGGATTCGGCTGACGGCGATCGCCCCATGTTTCGGCTTGTTCTTCAGGTTGAGATTGACGATATCGCCGCTCTACCTCTGCCATAATCACCAGCCGTGCATCTCCTGCTACCTCAACGGTAAACGCGGCAGTAAAACCGGGCTGCCGGATGGAAGCGTTGACTCGTTCTACAGTTTGTTCAATATTTTGTGGATTGAGAGAAAGCTTTTTCCAAAAAATGCTCATTGAAGTTCTTGCGCTCACGACTGGTATTTAGGAGAGTGCCCAACGTGCGCCGTAAATCAATCGTCATTCGCTATCTAATCCCTATTGATGAGAGGCTGCCAACTGCCAATCTGTCGATTGAATCACCTGCATTCCGGCATCGGCAAACCGCTGAAATGTGGCGATCGCTTGATCGGTAAAATCGACCACGCCTGAAACAACCACGGGAGACATACAATCCTCTAACAAATAAACCTTTTGAGCCAGACTTGGATCGGTTACCTGAATCTCGTTCAGCAGATCATCAATAGTCCAGGCGACACAATGGCTTTTAGCTTGTCCCGCAATAATAATGCGATCGAAGCTCAGAAGCTTTTGCAGAAAAGTCGTGTTTTTGTGAGCGATCGCCCGTTCTTGGTGATCACTCATTACCTCTGGCTGTAACACCGAATAATTTTCAGTGAGCGGATTACTTCCTTTCAGTTCAAAGTGTGTTTGACTGCCACGCGCTAAGTTATGGAAAAAACAAGCTTCTTCCACCGCCGAAACGATCGCATGACCGATACCTCCTAGCATGGAGTGGTAAGCCCAAATCGTTAACGGAAATTTACCGTTTTGATGAAGCTGACGGACATAGTGAAGCGCGTAGGTTTGCAGCGCTTGATATTCATCTGAATATTCGTTTGGATATCCACCTAAAGTGATACTGGAAGCAGGGTTAACTTGCCATATCCCATTTTCTACGTCTTCTAGCGTAATCATCGTCATGGGCGAAGGATGCGCTCCTGCCGAGTTAATCCAGAAAACAGGATGGAAAATTTGGGTGGCAGTATGGGTATCCATAGTTAGCGCAATTTCGGTAATTTCTGCCAAATTTCTGTAGATGAACTGACAAAGGCGAACGTTATCATCGACTGCGCCCCTGCCCGATCTGCCGCCTACAAATAGCTCATAGCCAGGAATACAAAAGGTGTTTTGCACATCGATCGCCAGTAAACAAACCCGCTGCCGATCGCTCGTTGCAGGCTGAATATGGTGCTGTTTTGCCCAATCTTGGGCGGCGATCGATCGCTCTTGATAGGGAACCCGCCACACTTCACCAACTTTGGCAGGATCGAAATGAGTGGGTAGGTAAGTTGTGGTTTGCATTGAGGATTCCTTGATTTATTATAGTAAATTTTACCATAAATAGTTTAAGACTGCCAAGGGTCAAAGCAAAAAATAGGGGTTTCGGATCAGTTAATCCGAAACCCCCTCGATTTGAAGGCGATCGCTATTTCAGCGCTACAAATTCCTGCTACAGCAAGCCTGCATTCCCCAGCCCTAAAATAAAGCCTGCTCCTAGCACATGCCCAAAGCTAGCGGTTGCCAGCAGTTCAGGAATTCCAAATCCGGTAAACATGGCGGGTACTTCCACCGGGAGCTTGGGACCGACACCGCGATTTTTGATAGCGTAGTAGCCAACGGCGATCGCAAATAAATTAGCGCTAATCATCACCAGCGCCACCTTATAAGACCATTCTGGAGTGTGAGGCACGGCTGCGAGTAAAGTTAGGTACGTCAAAGTTTTATACTCCTAATATATCGATGTCACATGCAATAAGAGGATTATCAAAGACAACGTGACAGAGAATAGAGTTTTGTTTAAA
>JBBRCV010000353.1:0-3245 GCA_038204505.1 Elainellales cyanobacterium | reverse complement strand
CTAGGAGCATCAGCAGGCAATGGTGGGAGCAAGATCGCCGAGGGAGCGAGCATCGTCAGAAGCGGTGAAAGCTTGGAAATCTTTGTAGGATCCATTATCCGTCTCCTTCAGTGGGTGACTGTGGGTACTCTTGTCTTTGTGGCTCGCTCGCCGCACCCGATAGCGATGGAGTCTAATAAGCCTTGCAAAATTAACTTGTATGACCAATATCATTGCGATTCATTAGGGAAGGCGATTCTAGGTTTGAAGTTATGCAAGTCATTTCTGTAAGCGTCCCTAACGACCAGCATCACCAGTTGCAAGGAACTTGAACGAAGCAAAAAGATTATTGGTCAATTCGGTACACGCGGTTTTTAGAGTGCGATCGCACGGTACAGCAAAGATGGGCAAGACTGTAAGTGAAAACAGAGGTTGGATTTCCTTACGTCAACCCAACCAACCAGATCAGCGATCGTACTTAATCAATCTTTAGGCGACTGCCCTCGGTAGGAGTTGTTCCAAGAGGCTGACACTCCTGCCCTGCATTATTACAAATTGAAACTTGTGATAAACCTTGATAGCTATCCTCTCCAGTCAGTTTAATCACTTCAGTTACCCTAAAGACAAACACGCCTGGTTGCTGAATAATGGGGTTGAACTCTATAAACTGCTCAAAGATAGCCTTAAACTTACCTTTACCAGTTTTCTTCCAAACTCCATGACCAGGACGGCTTCCTTGAAGCGGATCGGAGCTTGATTCAATTAATGTTCCCTCTCGATTAAATGTAGTGTAAGTAAAAAATGGTGGGATCGCTCCTGCTTCAGGATTTGGAGCGGGAGATGCCAATACACGCCAGGTTCCTGTGATCCCCTGCCCTGAGTTAGGCTCCTGTGAGACTTCAGCGATCGCCTTATTCTGATCCAAACAAGCAGGCAACACAGTCAGTGCCGCAATGGTTCCTAGTGCGGTGAGAGTCTTTGTACTAATCATTAGGTATATTTCCCAGTAGGTAGGTTATGCAATGTGTCGGTAATATGCCAGCCTTAACCCTTTTGAGCCAACCTCTAACCCCTGCTTGGATAGCCTAACGGTCAGTGTTAACCACTTGCAAGGGACTTGCATGAAGCAAAAAGACCATCGGCTGATTCGGTACATACAGTTATCAGAGAGCGATCGCTAAAGTCATATAAACAGCCACGTCGCAACTATAATTCCTCGATACCAAGAGGGCAATTCGTCATTTGACCCATAGGATCGCGAAGTTTTTGTTACAACTTCTGGAAAATTTCGTACAACTAGGGATTAATTTGAATAGCCCCCAAATTACCCCCAAAAATCTATGGAATCTCTGTCGCTCAACGACACGCAGAACCTCCATCAAGGCATTCAGAAGCTCTACACCCTCCACAATCTTGATACCTTTGGTGTAGAGGCGCTCACAATCATGCAGCAGCTTGTTCCCAGCGACATTCCCAATTTTCATGTCACTCACGTTCGGACGCGCCAAACTTCAGCTACCTTCCTACCAGACTTTCCTGGCTTTACTCCTGAAATAGAAAGGGTGATGCATCAACATTTTGATGAGCATCCACTGCTCCATCACACGCCGCAGATACTTAATGGAGTCTATAAAGTCTCAGATGTGATCAGTCAGAAAAAACTTCAATGCCTTGAGGGCTTTTATCAGCAGTTTTTACGACCTTTTGGACTAGAAGATCAAATGGTCTTTTTCCTACCGAATGCTAATTCGGGCAGTTGGGGCGAATTTTCGCAAACAGACGCAACTCTGGTTGGTTTTGCACTGCATCGCCCGCAGCGCAGTTTTACGGAACGCGATCGCCTCATTCTCAATCTCCTGCGTCCTCACCTATTCCAGGCATATTGCAATGTCCAACACTATCAGCAATTGCAACAAGATCTAAACCAACTTCAGCAGTCCCTTAATCCTCTCGGCTTGATGATTTTAGATACTGAGGGACAGGTGCAGTTCGTCACATCCCAAGCCATAGTATGGCTAGAAGCCTATTTTGCTAAACCCACCGGCACCCTTCAACTTCCAGACCATTTGTGGGCATGGGTCAAGCATCAAGTTACTGTCACTCGAAAACCAGATTTACCAAAGGCGTGTTTGCCCCTGCGAATCGAACAGAGTGGCAAGCAGTTGGTGATTCGTTTAGTCGTTGAACAACTGGGGGAGCGGTACCTGCTTTTGCTGGAAGAACAGACACCATCCTTGTCAAATTCGCTAGAACTGTTGGGATTGAGTCAGCGAGAAACCGAGGTCTTATTTTGGGTGATTCAAGGCAAAGATAACAAATTGATTGCATCACAACTGAGTGTTGGCAACAGCACAGTTAGAAAGCACCTAGAAAGTATTTATTGCAAATTGGGAGTACAAAGCCGCACGGAAGCGATCGCACAAGCATTAGAAAAAACAGGGTTTTTACATTCCTTGCCACTTAGCTGATAGCTTGAGCTTGAAGGAATGGAATGCACTAGGGTTAATGCGTCGATTTGCCGCGAGTCGATCTTTTCGTCGCTGGCGAACCTTCAGAGTCTCTGCTTTTGCGTGGAAACTCTCGTTTAAAAATTGCTTCCTAAAATAAATTGAATTCCTTGACTCTCTAGCCCACTGGAGACGGCAAGATAGAGATAGGTTGTTTTTCTGCATATTAAACATCATGACCCTTCAATTGACCGTTCCTGACATGGCATGTTCTGCCTGCGTGAAGACCATTACCAATGCTGTGAAAGAAATTGATGCCACTGCAACGGTCGCAGCCGACCCAAAAACTAAGCTCGTCGATATTGAGACTCAACAATCTGAAACAGCCGTCAAACAAGCGATCGTCGCGGCCGGATACACGATCGCACAGTAGCCAAATCAGGGTTAAGGGAGTCTGATCATGGAAACGGTTACGCTGAAGCTGCGATGATTGCAGGCGGTGCAATGACCCTTAACTTTGTATCAGTCGTGACGAACGCCTTACGGTTACGCAACTTTCAGCCTAAAACGATCGCTCAATCAAGAGACAGAATGAGCCAACGCAAAATCTTAGTCTAACCTCTGCTAAAAAAGAAGTTCTTCTACCCTTCAAAACTTTTAGCAGAACTGCATTCTTCGGGCTTTGCAACAGAACCTTGAGGTGAGCAGTGCCTCTTGCCCTGAATCCTTCAGTATAATTACTGGCATTTTTAACAAGGCGTTATACATCCCTTAAAGTTTTTGTGGGATGTATGGAAGTTGTGGAATAAAAACACGACT
>JBBRCV010000352.1:0-3250 GCA_038204505.1 Elainellales cyanobacterium | reverse complement strand
AATGATCTGTTCTCCCAGCAGCGAGTTGAGCGTCTCTGTTGATCCTTCAACCATTCGTAGAATTCTGGCATCTTGCAGAATTTTTAAGACATCGCTGCGTTCTCCCAAAAATTGCACCAAGCTATCTGCACTTTTCCAGAGAAATTCGGGAGCCGCAGTCTTACAAGCTATATACGCCTCCATGGGAATGGGGTAGCCCTGGTCGAGCAACAAGCCCATGTGACTGACCAATGACTCAACGGCAGCGATCGCCAGGGTCATCTCGCTCAATCCCATCAGCGTGACGGGGTGGTCGAAGGGTTGGTCAGCGGAAACATTGTGGTGTTGAGTCGCTTGTAGGGTCAATTGCGCACAGCGTTTCATGCCTCCCAAACAAACCGCTGCAATACTCAGCCGATGATACTGCATGGCGTTCTGGGCAATGTCCATGCCATCTCCGACCTGGCTTAACCGCTGTTCTGACCTGACGCTATTGCCTTCTAAGAACAAGGTGTTGCCCAGCGTTCCAGTTCGTTCTTGGCGCAAGCTGTCGCGCACTACAAAACCACTCATGCCTTGAACGTTGCCTGAAGGATCTACTTGCTGTACAAAAATGTTAAAAATCCCTGGTGTCCAGCTCGACTCAGGACTACTCCATTTTTTTTTGCCCCAAAGCTGCCAACCTTCTTGATCAGTGGCGATCGCTTTAGAAGAAATCATGGGTGAAAAAGAATCTGTTCCTTCTTCCATTAGGGCAAATGCTGCGAACTCTTGCCCGGTTGCTAAAAGAGGTAAAACTTCCTGACGAATGGCTATGGAAGAATAATGCATGATCGGGTAAACCCCTAGCGCATTATGAATGCTAGTGAAGAGGGCTAAAGAGATATCGATCGCCCCTAATTGCTGTAAAACTCGCAGCGTACTGAAATGATCAAATCCCAGCCCACCATATTGCGTTGGAATCTGCATTCCCAACAAACCCCGTTGTCCTAAATCCATTATTAGAGATGAAATCTCCCCATCCTGAAAATGCCTCCTTTGCGATCGCAATTCTTGTAGTAATGCCTCTACACCTCTAGCTGATGCTTCTTTGCCATTGCTTTTATTAGCATCTAGACTAAGTTCAGAATTTCCGTCGCCTCCCCCATTAGCTAAAGGCTTCACCGAGTCGTCTTTACCGTCAGTTTCATTGATGATCAGTCGGGATTCTGCGATCGCCTCTAACGTTCCTGCCAGAAAACTTTCCTGACAGGTGGCGCGATCGATGCGTCCATTGGGCAGTAAAGGCATGATGCCCGCCCGTAGCAGCAGCACCGCATAAACAGGTAATTGATGATGCTCTGCCACCGAATAGCGAATGCCAGCGATAATATCTTCAATATCGAGGGGTTGCTGCACCAAAGAATGATCATCAAGATCTGACTGACGACGATCGCCCCATGTTTCGGCTTGTTCGGCGGGTTGAGATGGGCGATATCGTCGCTCTACCTCTGCCATAATTACCAGCCGTGCAGCTCCTTCTATCTCAACAGTAAACGCAGCAGTAAAACCGGGCTGCCGAATTGAAGAGTTGACTCGTTCTACAGTTTGTTCAATATTTTGTGGATTGAGAGAAACCTTTTTCCAAAAAATGCTCATTGAAGTTCCTGCGCTCACGACTGGTGTTTAGGAGAGTGCCCAACGTGCGCCGTAAATCAATCGTCATTCACTATTTGATCGCTATTGAGGAGAGGCTGCTAACTGCCAATCTGTCGATCGAATCACCTGCATTCCGGCATCCGCGAACCGCTGAAATGTGGCGATCGCTTGATCGGTAAAATCGACTACACCCGGAACGACCACGGGAGACATACAATCCTCTAGTAAATAAACCTTTTGAGCCAGACTTGGATCGATGGACTGAATCTCGCTCAGCAGATCATCAACAGTCCAGGCAACACAGTGGCTTTTGGCTTGTCCGGCAATAATGATGCGATCGAAGCTCAGGAGCTTTTGCAGAAAAGTCGTGTTTTTGTGAGCGATCGCCCGTTCTTGGTGATCACTCATTACCTCTGGCTGTAACACCGAATAATTCTCAGTCAGTGGATTACTTCCTTTCAATTCAAAGAGTGTTTGACTGCCACGCGCTAAGTTATGGAAAAAACAAGCTTCTTCCACCGCCGAAACGATCGCATGACCAATTCCTCCCAGCATAGAGTGATAAGCCCAAATCGTTAACGGAAATTTACCGTTTTGATGAAGCCGACGGACATAGTGAAGCGCATAGGTTTGCAGCGCCTTGTATTGATCTAGATATTCGCCTGGATGTTCGCTCAGAGTGATGCCGGAAGCAGCAGCAGGGTTAACCTGCCATGTTCCATTTTCTACGTCTTCTAGCGTAATCATCGTCAAGGGCGAAGGATGTCTCCCTGCCGAGTTAACCCAGAAAACAGGATGGAAAATCTGGGTAGCAGTATGGGTATCCATGGTTAGCGCAATTTCGGTAATTTCCGCTAAATTTCTGTAGATGAATTGACAAAGGCGAACGTTATCTTCGACTGCGCCCTTGCCCGATCTGCCGCCTACAAATAGTTCATAGCCAGGAATACAAAAGGTGTTCTGCACATCGATCGCCAGTAAACAAACCCGCTGCCGATCGCTTGTTGCAGGCTGAATATGGTGCTGTTTCGCCCAATCTTGAGCGGCGATCGATCGCTCTTGATAGGGAACCCGCCACACCTCTCCAACCTTGGCAGGATCGAAATGAGCGGGTAGGTAAATTGTGGTTTGCATTGAGGATTCCTTGATTTATTATAGTAAATTTTACCATAAATAGTTTAAGGCTGCCAAGGGTCAAAGCAAAAAATAGGGGTTTCGGATTAACTGATCCGAAACCCCTTGATTTGAAGGCGATCGCTATTTCAGCGCTACAAATTCCTGCTACAGCAAGCCTGCATTCCCCAGTCCTAAAATAAAGCCTGCTCCTAGCACATGCCCAAAGCTAGCGGTTGCCAGCAGTTCAGGAATTCCAAATCCGGTAAACATAGCGGGTACTTCTACCGGAAGTTTGGGACCAACACCGCGATTTTTGATAGCGTAGTAGCCAACGACGATCGCAAACAAATTGGTGCTAATCATCACCAGCGCTACTTTATAAGACCATTCTGGAGTGTGAGGCACGGCTGCGAGTAAAGTTAGGTACGTCAAAGTTTTATACTCCTAATATATCGATGTCACATGCAATAAGAGGATTATCAAAGACAACGTGACAGAGAATAGAGTTTTGTTTAAA
>JBBRCV010000351.1:0-3327 GCA_038204505.1 Elainellales cyanobacterium | reverse complement strand
AGAACCCAGGTTAGAGCGATCGCCCCTATCTTGAATACAAAGGGCGATCGTAGATTCATGGATATGAATAAGATTGGGCGATCGCTTTATGTAGAATAACTGGTCTAACCTAGCCCTCAAAGCTACTTCGCCCCATCCGTCCACCAAGCCAGTGCATAAGGCTGCACCCGCTCGTTAACGCGATCGCGGTACACCACGCGAATTTTGTACTGCCCCGCCGTTGGCACTGGATGAAAAATATGCTCCACGCTATCCACCTTGCTTACTGAAGACCAGATACTCTTCTTCGTATCGTTATCCTCTGCGCGCATCAGATAAATATCCAGGTTGTTGAGTCCGCCATCTGTGAACGCTTCGCCCACGTCATACTGCTGATTGCCATTCGCATCTTGCAGCACCACAGCCCGATCCCAAGCCAGTGTGGCAGAGATAAAGCTGCCCGCAGATAGAGACTTATCAATCACATAATCGTGATAACGGGGCGAATCAGAGCGCCTAGCGCCGACGCTGTTGTAGTCCCAGGCGATCGCCGGAACAGGTGCATCGGGACTCCATTGACCCGGACTAAATTGCTCGTAAGCACGGAAGGCATGGAGATGTCCGGTGCCCATTTCAGAATCTAGGGGAATGGCGCGATCGCTGTATGCATCCGAATCCATCCAGGTCTTTTCGCCCAAATCCAACAGCGTCCGAGTCATGCCCAGCAGCATTCCATCGCCTTTATCCTTCAGCTTATCCGCCGAATTCATCAACACCGCCTTCATTACTTCATGCTGCCGCGCATTTAATCCCCAGTGAGAAGCGGCAGGCTTTTCCTTCAGCGCATTGCGAATTTGCGTATCACCGTACTCCTGCATCAGCGCTACAGTCGCCGCCACATGGGGAGCAGCAAAGCTAGTGCCAGTTTCGGGGGCTGTGACTGTGCCATCAGGAGCGATGGTTTGTATCCGATCGCCAGGTGCTACTATGCTCACCGAACGGCGATCGCCCGCATTGCTTTCAGAGAGCGGATTACGACCAATGACCATATTGGGATTACTGCCCAAGCTAAAGAAGTTGACCTTGCGAAAAACGCCGCCGCGCAGCATAGAATTCGCCACAACCATGCCGTTATAGTTGTCGGTAGGAATCGGAATGCCGCCTCGCCCTTGGTTTCCTGCAATCACATATAGCGTATTGTGAACCTTTGCCGACCAATCGATACACTGAGTCAGCAACGCATTGCCATCCAATACTGCGTTTTCCCGTGGGTCGCGCTCTAATGCCTCACCAAAGCTAAAGTTAATTGCTCTCACATCGCCACCATTTTGTAGCGCTACAGTCTGTGCTGCAATGCATTCTTGGGGCTGTTGTACCCTCGACTGTTGCTCAAACCCAGAGGCAGAAGCAAAAAGCTTAGCATCCGGGGCAACACCTGTAAATCTTTTATCCTGACTGACCATAATGCTGGCAACGCTGGCAGAATGGTCTTCTACGTGTTCGTCAGCCGTCGCGGGGGCATTTCTAAAAAACAAGCCACCCGGACGCACAGAGCGATTATTGGATGCTACTTTATCAGTGCCAAACAAGGCTGGACGACCAATTTCAACCTGCCCGATCGCAATCTTGCGCCCTGTCAAGTCGTAAGGAGCCTTGTGCAACACCTCTGCATTAATCCCCGCTTCACCAATAGAGGAAACCATCGTCCGCGCCACGACAGGAGCGGTCAAACAGCAGGCAAAACCGCCTAGTAACCACACCAATCGTTTCACCATCTTTTGCTGAGCCACGGGCGATTCCTCTACAAAAAGTCATGACAACCATGATAATTAAGATAGCCAGAACAGGGCACTAACTGTAAAAACTCTAGAGATTTTCAGGGGCACTGTGAATTTTTGACTCGTTGCCGCATTTGTTCGAGTTTTTTATGAGAAAGATTGATTTTTGTGAGAAAGATCGAGGTGAAGGATAACGTTTTGTTACACTAGATACCAGACTAGATCCCAGAGTTAAGCACCGATAAGCACCGAGGAGAACCAGCCCTAATGACCCTATCTCGCAAGCCCATAATGATCGCTCCATCCATCTTGTCGGCAGATTTTAGCCGCTTGGGCGAAGAAATTAAGGCGATCGACGCTGCTGGAGCCGATTGGATTCATGTCGATGTGATGGACGGACGATTCGTTCCTAACATCACCATCGGACCATTGATCGTCAACGCTATTCGCCCTTACACCCAAAAAACCATCGACGTTCACTTAATGATTGTGGAACCCGAAAAGTACGTTGCAGATTTTGCCAAGGCAGGCGCTGACATCATCTCTGTTCACGCTGAGCACAATGCATCTCCTCATTTGCACCGCACTCTTGGTCAAATTCGAGAATTGGGCAAACAGGCGGGAGTCGTTCTCAATCCTTCCACCCCGCTAGAGTTTATTGAGTATGTTTTGGATCTCTGCGATTTGGTGCTAATCATGAGCGTCAACCCAGCCTTTGGTGGACAAAGCTTTATCCCAGGCGTTATTCCCAAAATTCGTAAGCTGCGCGAAATGTGCGATGAGCGAGGGCTTGATCCTTGGATTGAAGTCGATGGCGGTTTGAAGGGCAACAATACCTGGCAGGTTTTAGAAGCAGGAGCCAATGCAATTGTGGCGGGATCTGCGGTGTTTGGGGCAAAAGACTATGCTGAGGCGATCGCGGGTATCCGTAATAGCAAGCGTCCTGAGCCTGAGCTAGCTAGAGTTTAGTTCTAAATCGGCTGAGTTGATCATTGAAGTGGGGTACAAGTAAGCGTGCCCCACTTCTATTTTTGGATCTGTATGATTTTTGGATCTGATATACTTTGCTTAAAAAATTATTGCTTAAAAAACTTTTAAAATTACTGATTTAAGTCGTACTATAGCAATCAGTCTATGGTAACTGGCTAGTTTGGCGACGAAAGAGTTTCATTCCAATGTTTTGAATCCAGTTGCTACAAATTCCCCTGAACAAGTAAATCTCAGCAATGTTCCCTGTCTTACTAAGGAGATTTTTGATATGTCACTGATGAAGCGATGCATCGCTGAGTTTATCGGCACGTTTTGGTTGGTTTTTGGCGGTTGCGGCAGTGCCGTTCTGGCAGCCGTTTTTGCAGGTCCTAATCAAGTTCAATTAGGGATTGGTTTTGTGGGAGTTTCCCTAGCTTTTGGTTTAACCGTCCTTACGATGGCATATGCGATCGGGCATATTTCAGGATGCCATTTGAACCCTGCGGTTTCCTTTGGTCTATGGGCAGCTAAACGGCTCCCCGGCGGTGAATTGCTGCCTTATATTGCGGCTCAAGTGTTAGGAGCGATCGCCGCAGCCGGA
>JBBRCV010000350.1:0-3344 GCA_038204505.1 Elainellales cyanobacterium | reverse complement strand
TGTCAGTTTGGATCACGATACTTCTGCTCCAATTAAATTTTCTTCCCAGCGACGAGGGGGTGAACTGCGACGAATCTCTCGCCAAATTGCTGTAGCCGCCAATGTACCATCTGCGGCAGCAATTGACACCTGATTAATCCCCTCTTTCAAATCTCCCAGCGCAAATATCCGAGGATGAGAAGTCCGGCACATGGAATCCGTCGGGAGACTCCCCCCTTTCCATTCCAAATCAAGCCCTTTGAGATAGCCATTATGGTACTGCGAACCCATCGACACTAACCCAGTCTGTAGCTCAACTTGAGAACCATCAACTAATTCCACCCCAGTCATTTCATGGTCATGCCCCAAGAATTTCTGAATGGGAGTTTCCACCAAAGGATAGCCATGATCTCGCAGCTTCTGACGCATCTCCGCACCCACTTCACAAAGCCCCTGGGTAAAAACGGTGATGTAAGGCGTAAACCAATTGAGGACAAAAGCCGTATTGATCGCTCCCTCAGTATTAACAAATAGCCCGCACCGCTTATCTGCCATTTCATAGCCATCGCAAATTAGGCAAACGTGAAGGTTGAAACCCGCATAGTCATACACGTTTTGCATGTTGTCTAATTGGGGCAAGTTGTCGATTATTCCACTCGCCGCAATGATGTATTTCGAGCGAAAGACAGGATAGCTGCTGTCATTTTTACCAATTTTGACTTTGACTGCAAAAGTTTCCCCGTCATCTTGCACATCTTCAACAAAACCCCGCAGATAGTCAGCATCCAGCCCCAGCATGTGATCTTGCCCACGTTGCAATAATTCTCTGCCAGGAGTATGGGGGGGAAAGCCGACAAAGTTAGTGACATCTTGCATCCAAAACGATCGCCCCTTCCCTTTTTCAATCACAAGGCAAGACAGACGATAGCGCTGAAGGTAAATAGCAGCAGAAAGTCCTCCCACGCCACCTCCAACAATAATTACGTCGTAGACCTGATTTAGGCGTTGATCCAGGGTCTTTTTAGAAAGTTTCATAGGATTTGACCTCAGATGCCTCAAATTATAATGGTGGAATGATTTAACGAATCTAAGTTTGAGATTTGTTGCAAAGCGCGCACTTTCTCTATTGTGCCATTTTGCTTGAAAGAGCGGCATCAGAATAGAAAAAAGCAAAAGAGGCAAGCGATTCATCCAAAATAATGGTTAGAATCGTTTGCCCCTTGCTTGCTTCCCTGAAAAGGCTTGCCTCTCTAAAAAAGCATGGTCAAGAACTACTTAAGCCTCAACTGCTACTTCTTCTTCAACTGCAATCGGATCGGGCTTTGTGGTCAAATAGCGAATCACTTCATCGCTGAGCCGCATCGATCGCTCTAAGCCAGCGATCGCCGTTCCAGGAGACTCATAGTTCATTTGAATATAAACGCCCTCGCGGTGCTTGCCAATTTCGTAAGCCAAACGGCGCTTGCCCCGATGCTGGGTTTCTACATTTTCAGCACCTTGTTCCTTCAAGAAATTTTGGTACTTGCCGATCGCTTGGTCTGTTAACTCTTCGCCCAAATCTGGACGCAAGATATACATCGTTTCATACTGTTGCATGGTAGCTTTCTCCTTGTGGGCATAAGGCTTCTGGCAGAAAAATCATCTGCTCTTAGAAGCAAGGACTTACAATCATATATCAAACCCAGTCACTTCACCTATGGCGCAACGCTACGTCCGAATTCAAACCCATGCTGGCACACTCTGCTATGGAGTGCTACAGCTCGATCGCCAAGTGCAAATCCTCGACGCACCACCCTGGCTCAACGGTCTGCCTACCGAGGAAGTGTTAAGAGCCGATGAGTATCTGTTGCTGGCTCCCTGTGCGCCTAGCAAGATTATTGCCGTAGGCAAAAACTACATCAAGCACGCAGCCGAAATGGGCGGCGCAGTCCCCAAAGAACCTTTGCTGTTCATGAAGCCTTCAACAGCCGTGATTGCCCCCGGATCTGCAATTCAGTACCCACCGCAATCCAGTCGAGTCGATTATGAAGGCGAACTAGCGCTGGTCATTGGCGATCGCTGTACCAACTGCACGCCAGAGCAAGCCCGTACCAAAATTTGGGGGTTCACCATTGCCAACGATGTCACCGCAAGAGATCTGCAAAAAAGTGATGGGCAATGGACAAGGGCAAAAGGGTTCGACACCTTCTGCCCTTTGGGTCCTTGGATTGTGCGAGAACTAAGCAGTGCCGCTAAGCTACAAACCTTCCTCAACGATGATCCCAACCCGGTGCAGTCGGCATCTATTGACGAGATGGCGTTTTCTCCCGAAGTCTTGGTGTCTTACATCAGCCAAGCCATCACCTTGCTACCTGGAGATGTGGTGCTAACTGGAACACCTGAAGGAGTAGGTGCGGTTCAGTTAGGCGATCGCATTCGCATCGAAATTGAAGGGATCGGCTCCTTGGAAAATTCGGTGATTGCCAAGAAGCCTGTGGTAGTGGCAGTTGAGCCTTAGCGCACCTGCATATAGACCGCATCCGAAAGGGTAGGGATCTCGGCGTAGCGTCCGAGCACCGATTGAACGATGGAGTAAATGATGGCGGCGATCGCTCCTAAAAACACCACATTGTAGAGTGTTTCAACAATCAGTCCACCGCCCAGTCCCGGTGCTAGCACACTAAAGAGCAAGCTACAAAGAACTAAAATAATATCCAGCAAAATTGCCTGCATCGCATTAAAACGGATGAAATGAGGAATCTTCTCATTCCGAACCACGCCCATATAAAGCGCAAAAAACACAATTAGACCCGCAAAAGGAACCGCGCCATAGAGGCTAATAATCGGCATCAACGGCACGAACAGGATTCCGAGGAAGGGAAATTGGCTCAAAAAAGGGCTGGCAAATGCCAAGCATTCAATCAGTGGTAGAAGATAGGGCAAACAGGCGAACGCCCGATCTTGAGGGGATGTAGAACCGCGCCAAGACATAATTTAAATCTCCAAGGTCAAAGTCTGGATATTGCTCTCAATAAGCCTAGGATACCGCACCCCTCGAACGGTCGCATGACCTATCTACTCAATAGCAACTCTACTCAATATGAACGACCCGAAACCCCATCTGACATTCAAATTGTTCAGGTAGCCGCTCAGTAGCCTTGCCTAATGCCCGACCGCACCGCAGTTGCCCCTGATTCCAGCGGGGCTGACCGCTTTGATCTGCCATTAAACAAGCTTGACAAACCTGGTGCGGGGAAAGGAGTTGGTCTTCCATCATGATCACTAACATGTGATACCTCTGGCTTTCGCCTATCCCGTTAAGCCTATTTTATGTCAGGGTTTGGGGATATTGGCTTGATTGACTTATAGCTTATTAGATGCAGTCA
>JBBRCV010000349.1:0-3478 GCA_038204505.1 Elainellales cyanobacterium | reverse complement strand
GACCATTGCCATCCATAATGACTGCAACGTGCTGAGGGATGCGATCGCGGCGTAAATCAGTAGGTAATTCTTGTAGCGTAATGGGCTTAGCTGTCATTTTTTCTCCCGAGAAGCCGATGATGAAGAGCGAAATCGTGAAAGTACGGCTTTTATTTGAGTCCGAAGTTGGCGACCTAGCGTCCGCAATTGCGGTGCAACCGCCTCCCGGTCAGCACCCTGAGAGAACCGCTGCAACAGGAGTTCTTTCAATTTACTGCTAGTGAGCGGACGGTTTAGCGTTCCCCGCTCTGCAAGGGAAATCGACCCTGTTTCTTCAGATACAACCACACAAACACAATTTTCGACTCGCTCAGTAATTCCCATAGCTGCTCGGTGACGAGTTCCTAGTTGGCGCGAGGCGGTGCGCTCGGAAATGGGCAAGATTACCCCGGCAGAAACCACCCTTGAGCCTCGAATGAATACTGCGCCATCGTGCAGCAAGGTTGTGGTTTGAAAAATGGTTTGCAGCAATTCTTTGGACACTTCTGCGTTTAATCTAACCCCGGCAACTGTAAAATCTCGCTCATCGATTGGGCGATCGGTTTCTAGAATCAGCAGCGCTCCTATCCGGTTCTGGGACAGCTCTTTAACAGCATCGACAATTTCATCCATGACGCTATCAGATCGGGGAATTGACTCACGCGCCGGATGAAACAACTGCATCACCTCGCCTCGCCCCAACTGCTCTAGCAACCGCCGAAACTCTGCCTGAAGAATCAGCGCCATTGCCACTGCCGAGCCAATCACCAGCATCTCTAACACAAAAGTCAGCAGTTCTAGCCGAAACGCCCGACTTAGCGCCAGCGCCAGCATCATCACAATTAAACCGCGCACCATCCAAAGGGTCCGTCGCTCTCCAATGATGACCAGGATAATGTACGTCAACACCAGCACCAGTCCAATGTCAACTGCACGCAGCAAAACAGAGTGAAGGTCAATGGCTTGAAACATCCAGGACAAAGCCCGTTGAGGTAGTGTCTGCAATTGCTCCCACAGAGATGACATTAGGTAGACTCTGGATTACTCGTGCTACTAAAAGGGAAAGTGAAGGCTCTTCACCCTTTTTCAATCAGCCGATCGGGTAAGCGATCGTGCCGCATTAAATCCTGGTAATTTTCCCGCTGAATGATAACATTTGCTTCGCCTGCTTGAACTAAAACGGCTGCCGGACGGGGCAAACGGTTGTAGTTAGATGCCATGCTGTAATTGTATGCTCCGGTTGCTAAGACGACGATGATATCTCCAGGCTGTGTAGGCGGAAGATTGGCTTGTTTGATGACAATATCGCCCGATTCGCAGTGCTTCCCAGCGATCGCCACCACCTCGCTTGCATCTGCCAACATCTTGTTTGCCACAACTGCCCGATACACAGACTGATAAGTAATAGGGCGCGGATTGTCGGACATACCGCCATCAACAGTAACGTAGGTGCGAATGCCAGGGACTACTTTTTGGCTACCGACGCTGTACGCTGTGACGCAGGATGAGCCGATCAGCGATCGCCCTGGTTCAGCAATAATTTTTGGTAAGGGGACGTTCTGTTCTTCGCAAGCCTTGACAATTCCTTCACAAATCACCTTTGCCCAATCGTCAATGCTCGGTGGATCATCGGCTTCGGTGTAGCAGATTCCTAGCCCACCACCGATGTCTAGTTCTCGCATTGGCAATCCGTAATCAGCCGCTTTTTTGAACCATTGCACCATTACGCCCGCCAAGTCTTGATGAGGTTGCAGCTCAAAGATTTGGGAGCCAATGTGAGCATGAAGCCCAATGCAGTTTAAGTTAGGCTGCTGGCTGACGAACGCAAAGACTTGTTCGAGTTGATCAGGGTCAAAGCCAAACTTACTGTCTAAGTGTCCAGTGCGGATGTATTCGTGGGTATGACACTCGATTCCAGGCGTGAGGCGGAGCATGATGGTAACGGGACGCTCTGCCAGTTCCACTAAAGTCTTAAGTTCTAGCCAGTTATCAACCACGATCGTGCAAGCTGAAGCGATCGCCATTTTCAGCTCATCAACTGACTTATTATTGCCGTGCAGATAAATCAACTCAGGCTTTACCCCTGCCTGTAATGCGGTGTGGAGTTCGCCTCCAGAAACCACGTCAATGCCTAGACCTTCACTGGCAACGATCGCACAGACCGCCAAGCAGTTCCACGCTTTAGAAGCATAGATGACTAAAGATTCGCCAGGATAGTAGCTCTGGAAGGCTTGTCGATACTGTCGGCAAGCAACTCGCAAAGTGTCCTCGTCCAATATATATAGAGGCGTGCCGAAGCGTTGAGCCAGTTCGGGCACATCGCAGCCACCCACTTCTAAATGGTCTTGACTGTTGACCTGAGCCGTTAGCGGTAAAAGATATTGATTGGGGGAAGGGGTGGACGTAGTGGGAGTGGGCAGGTACTGACGACCTGAATTCACCCGCTCTCTAGCAGGAGTCGATACCATTCGCGTTCTTAATCCTTAAAACTTAGCTTTGCTTTTGGCTTTAGAGCGTTGCCCAATTGCCATAAGTTACCAGTGTACAATCTAGGGCTGTGTACGAACGTCAGATATTTTGAATTGACTTTGGAATTTCATGAAAGTTTTGGAGTTGAAGACCTTAGAGGCAGATCAGTTAGAGGCGGTGGTTGAGTTAGATCAGCGCAGTTTGGGAGGCATGTGGACGATCGAGGGGTATCGGCGGGAGATAGAGAGTCCAAATAGTGACCTTTTGATCCTTCAGCAGATGATCCCGCAGCCGACGCTTCTGCCACAAGCGATTCCGCAGCCAATTTTGGGGGTGGGGTGCGTTTGGGCAATTTTAGATGAAGCTCATATTACGACGCTGGCGATCGATCCCTCACTGCAACGACAAGGATGGGGATCGGTGATGCTCCAGGCGCTCTTAAGGGCGGCTCGGAAGCGAGAATTAGAATGGGCGACTTTGGAAGTACGGGTTTCCAACATAGGGGCGATCGCTCTGTACAAAAAGTTTGGATTTGAGGCAGTGGGAGAGCGTAAAAAGTACTATCAGAATCCCGAGGAAAATGCTTTAATCCTTTGGCGAAAGGGGATACAGCGTTTTGAGTTTGAGCAGAGATTAGAAGACTGGGAGCAGGAAATTGGCGATCGTCTCCAACAATCCGGATGGGGTTTACAACGAAATGTAGTATAAAGCTTGACATTTGCCCAATTTTTTACAAGAATCTTTTGTTGGGAGAGAACTAGCCCGGTCGGAAGTCTGTGAATGACTCCGAGCCTCAAAATTAAACTTCCCAGATATTTCTTAAGCACTTTTATTAACTGAAAGTAGTCTCTTCTGAAGTCTTTGGGTGGCGCTTCGGTAATTACTACCCGGAACTAACCGCTTTCTTATAGCAGTTGGACGTTTTGCCTATGCTAAAATCATTGCAACGGCACGCACCAGGTACTTAGAAGGAACGCCATGTTTGAACGCT
>JBBRCV010000348.1:0-3523 GCA_038204505.1 Elainellales cyanobacterium | reverse complement strand
TTGCTCCTGCTTACTGCTGGCTTATCGAATCGTCTGAGGAAAAGGGTAGCAGAACTTATACCTACATTAAGCTCATTACCCAAAAACCCGGCAAAAGGCTGACTGCCAAGTCTTTGGGAAGACCCGGCAGCGATCGCCATCATCAATGGAAAACAGCGATCGCACGCAGAGAGGCGATCGCCGAGCTAGAGCAGCAGCTAAAAATGCTAGATGCCCTCATGGAACGACAAGACCAAGCTCTACATCTCGCGACATTCCTAGATTCTCTTTAATTTACACTATTCACTTACACTAAGTTTATCAATAATCTTGAGAGGCTCAAAGGCTGCTTCGAGAAGGAGTTTAACTGACTGTGGCAAGAACCTTTAGTCCACTCTGCTGGGAATGCAGTCAACTGTCTATCGATACTGCTCGTCAGTTCTATGGAGAGTCAGGGGATGGCTGCTGGAATGAAGAGACTTGCCATCGACGATGCTCTCATTATCGCCACCGAGCGGACAATAACCAGAAACGCAAAGCTCACTACGCCACCACTCCAAAACCCAATCCACAGTCGCCCACAACAGGTTCAAGCCCAGCTCAATGCTCCTCCCATTGCCCTCCTTTATCTCTATCAAGAACCCCGAAAAGATGCTCACCTCAATGCGATCCCCATCTCAGTCTGGCGAGGCGCGATCAAAAACTGGAAGACGTGTCCGCTACTCACTGCATGGGCATGATCAATGGTCAAATTCGCAGCTATTTTCAAGAGGTCATTGCTGAACTAAATCCCCGCTACGCTATTCAGAAATTTGAGCCAGAGAGTCTCTATATGCCAAAGTTCTGTCTTCTCTATACCTGTTCGCTCAAGCTTCCAGAAATGCTCACCGCCAATGAGTAATTAGAACGCCTCCCTCACCTTGAAACAGCCCTGCTTAGTCGGCAGGTCTGTTTCAAGGTGAGGGTAGATAAGGATTCACGCCAGGATTGGGCAGGTAGGACTCACACCTACATATATTGAGAAGTTCAACTGTTATTATTTCTAATACTTAGTTGGAGTGGTTATGTAATGACTTTCACCGTGATTCCCACTCAACGAATCGCACGCCCTGCTTAGATATTGGCAAAGTTGCCAACGATCGTGACCAACTCGCTGATGCGGGAGGCTTTGGGGCGAGCGCTCGTATAGTCCGATTCTTCAACGTGGTAGGTGATACGTTCGATCACGCCTTGAAGCAGCTCGACGGGAGGTTTGGACTTGCTTCCAGATTGCTGCATAGTGCAAATCTATCGCAAGAAACTTGAAGCGAATTACGTTCTTCTGATGTCTCGTCGTTTTTGTCTCTTCTGTCCCATAATGTTATGGGACAGAAGAGCAAGATAGCTTCTCTAGGTATATAGAATCTGTGGAATATAACCAACTGCTGGATGGGATTGATTTAGTTAATAGCACGGCACAGGCAACAGCCGCCAAAGCAGTCAATCAAGTTTTGACCCTTCGCAACTGGCTTATTGGTGCTTACTTAATTGAATATGAGCAAGGCGGCAATGAGCGTGCGATTTACGGTGAGGCATTGTTGAAGAAGCTGGTTGATGACTTGGCGAACCGGAGAGTGAAGGGACTAGCTTTGACTAGCTTAAAGGCGTTTCGCAAATTTACACTAACTTATCCAGCGATCGCCAAAAGCCAGGCAATGTTTGACCTTTTCACGCCGATCATTCAAAACGTTGCTCAACAAAAAAGTCAGACAGTGTCTGACTTTTCTCTAGATGCAGTTGAGCCAACGACAATACCACCCAATTTTTCAGCTCTCTTTTCTACATCTGGTGAGTTTTCTTTTAATTTTCCATCACTTGTAGCCAAGAGCTTAGAAGACAATCAAGAATTCCTTTGGCAGGATGAGACCTACTGTTTAAGACTTTTTCGCACTCTGTCATGGTCACACTTGATCGAACTTAGCAGGATAGAAGATCCTGTAAAACGAACTTTCTATGAATTAGAGTCTGTTAAAAGCAATTGGTCTTTGCGAGAACTGAAGCGGCAAGTCAACAGTATGCTTTATGAGCGCGTTGGTCTATCGAAGAACAAGGATGCAGTTTTGGCGATGACTGGCGCAGGAAAATTGATCGACACCCCAGCTAATATCTTACGCGACCCCTATATTCTAGAATTTTTGGAGCTAGAGGAGAAAACAAGCTACAGCGAATCTGATTTAGAACAAGCACTCATTAATCATCTCCAGCAATTCATACACGAGTTAGGGCGAGATTTTTGCTTCGTGGAACGTCAGTTTCGAGTCACTATTGCAAACAAGCATCATTTCCTCGATCTCTTGTTCTACCATCGAACTTTACGCTGCCTAGTTGCGATCGACTTAAAGTTAGGCGATTTTGAAGCTAGCCATGCAGGACAAATGAATCTATATCTGAACTATTTGAAGCATGAGGTTGCCTTACCCGAAGAGAATCCACCTGTCGGCATCTTGCTTTGTTCAGATAAAGATAACGAAGAAGTCTATTACGCAACGGCTGGACTAGATAGTCAGCTTTTCGTTTCTCGCTATCTTGTAGCTCTACCTTCAGAAACCCAGTTGAAACAGTGGCTCCGAGAAGAACAACGGCGCTTAATGAGGTACTGAGCCTAAAAAGCAAGCTTAATCTTGCAGCAGTCCTTCTAGCTTTTTCATTAGCGTTTCAATTTGACTTTTTTTGCTGGGATCTTCCCATGCACGGCTCTGACGAAGCCGCTTCCCTAAAGCAGAAAATCGCTGGGGGAAATCGTCTGTCTTTGAGCTAGGAGGAGTGAGCTGCCGAATGCGTTCACGAATATCTTGTACAGATAGATCGTCGCTCAAGGCTTCTTTCAACAGCTTTTTCTGCTGAGTTGGCTGTTTCAACCGAGCGATCGCCAGCGCTTTGGTATAAGCCAAAGTGCCTTCCCGAATAGGCTGAAGAATCAGTTGAGGAAGGCTCAAGATAGGTAGCTGGTTGACGACGAACGACCGCCACTTAAGCCCTAGACTTTCAAATAGGTCTAGTACACGGTCAGATGCGGGCTGTCCCATAACGTTATGGGACTGACGACGAGCATCGTTATCCATTTGTTTAAGCAGAAGAATTACATCAGAAACTGAGCTTTCCAAATCTTCGGCTAAAAGATTGAGAATTCCTTCTACTTGCTCAACTGGATTTAGGTCTTCATGGTGTAGATTTTCAATCAGGGCAATTCTAAGAATTTGGGCACGACTCGGTTGATCAATGATACGAACCGGAACTTCTGTTAGCCCAACAATCTGTGATGCTCGGTAGCGCCGTTCTCCAGCAATGAGTTGATAGAATCCGGGTTGCTCATCAAGCGCATGGACAATTAAGGGTTCAATGACCCCGGCTTCAGCAATCGTTTTAGCCAGACTCTCTAGCTTTTCAACATCAAAGTACTTCCGAACCTGTTCAGGATCGCGGATAATGTTGGCGATCGCCAAGGTAGAAGCAGTTTTGTCTCTAGAAGGTTTAGAGACGCCAACAGCATGAGGCTCATCTTCTT
>JBBRCV010000347.1:0-3580 GCA_038204505.1 Elainellales cyanobacterium | reverse complement strand
CCCAATTCTGGGGGACTTTGAAGCAAAGCTACCTCGAAAGTCCCCCAGAATTGGGGGGTTGGGGGGCAAGTGTAAGAATCTTTGAAACTTCTCAGACATCCTCTTAGTCAAAACTCTCTAAAACTTTTTATGCCAAACCCTAAGACAGACTTTCCTAAGACCGTGCAAATTCACTTTTTACCTAATGATGTTTCTGTGGTGGCAACGGTAGGGGAGGGGTTACTTCAAGTCGCTGATCGGGCTGGAGTAAGGATTCCAACGGGTTGTCTGATGGGATCTTGTCATGCTTGCGAGGTTGAAGTTGAGGATGGAGAAGCGATTTGTGCTTGCATCAGCGCGGTGCCATCAGGGGTAGATGAAATGACGATTAATCTTTTCGTTGATCCAACCTGGTGATTAGGCAATACGTACTTGAGGCAGCTTTGGATAATTCGGTAGGGCTTCTCGGACTTTAGCCAGAGTTTGAGCTAAAGCAATATCTTCTGCGTCTAGTAGTCCTAACAAGCGGTAAGGCTGTTCACGAGTGACAACGGGGAGTTGCTGCAACCCTCGCGCCGACATCCGGGCGATCGCCTCACTCAAAAGTTCATCCGCATGAACATACAGTATTTCAGTTGTACAAAAGTTCTTAACGGGTTGATGCAGGTCAGTTGCTGCACTATCAGACTTAGCTTTCAGCAGCAGTCGATGAAAGTCTTGCAAGGTCAGGATACCCATGATTTGCTCGTCTTCCATAATCAGGGCGCTACGACAGCGATCGCCCACTAACCGAGTTCCCACATCTAGTAAAGACCTAGCTCCAGGAAGCTGCAACGGCAACGGATGCATGGCTTCAGAAACCGTTAGCGCCAAAGTTCCAGGCAAAAGAGGCGGCTCAGGGGGTGGAGGTTTAGGCGTGTTATCAATCACCACGAGAGGACTCAAAATCTCGATCGCCCAATTGCTCAACCCCACTGCCGCCATCAGTGGTAAAACAATCCGGTAATCATGGGTTAACTCAAACAATAGCAAAATGGCAGTCAGCGGAGCGCGAACACTTGCTGCCAAAACAGCCGCCATTCCTACCATTGCGTATGCTGGAGGAGATGCCATAGCGTTATGCAGCATAGGGAGGGCGATCGCCAACACCTTGCCATATATCGATCCCAGAGAAGCGCCTAAAAATAACGCCGGAGCAAATACGCCGCCGACAAAGCCGCTGCCAAAACTAATTGCGGTCATCACCAGTTTTGCTCCTAGCAATGCAATCACAAGCTGCAACGGAAACTGCACATCTTGCAGCATCGATTCAACCGTTTCGTACCCAACCCCTAAAATTTGCGGCAGTTGCAGCGATACCAACCCTAAACAAGCTCCACCAATGACCGGATGGAGCGGCTGAGGAATTTTTGCTAACCAGCGAAACCCAGTCACCTGCCCCTGAAAACACTGCTGAGAGAACCGGAGCGATCGCATATACAGTAGCGACACCACACTCGCCAGCAGTCCTAACCCGACATATAGAGGCAACTCCATCAAGCTTCGCACTTCGTAAGCAGGCAATGCAAAAGCAGGACGAGAACCCAATCCAATTTGAGCAATCCAGGCAGCAACCACAGCCGCCAACAGCACCACACTTGCTGCTGAAGAGGCAAACGTCGTGCCTAACACCACTTCTAAGGCAAAGAAAACTCCCGCGATCGGGGCGTTAAACCCAGCCGCTAATCCAGCCGCAGCACCCGCCGCCAACAGCAATCGCTGTCGTTCCTGAGAAACCTTGAGCCATTGCCCCAACAACAAACTAAAGTACGCCCCAATCTCTACGCTAGGACCTTCGGGTCCCAGTGATGCGCCACTGCCGAGCGAGACTGAGGCAGCAGTCATTTTAGTGACAGGGTTAAGGAGCTGGAGATCGCGATCGCCCTGCACTACTTCGATCAAGGTCGTCAGCCCTGGTCCAAAATCTTTAAAGCGCCACCGCATTGCTCCCACCACCAATCCACCCAACAGCGGAATCAACGCTAACGTCCAATGTCCCCAGATTGATAAAAAACTGGAAACCTGACCGAACATGACCGTATTTATGACATGGATGAGCGATCGAAACAGCACAACGCCTGCGCCTGCACCGCCGCCTACCAGCACCGCTAACAGCAGCACAATAGTTTCAGGGCTAGGCTGAAGACGATTGAGAAGATGGCTTAAAGAAAAGGTCGAAGGACTTGAGTCAGTTAACTCAGGTGTAATTAGCCCCTTGGCATTGGGGGTTAGTGTCATGGTCGAAAGCAGCGCCCGAAATAATCCAGAATCATGAAGCCTGATTTTGCCCCATTCCTCTATTTTGACGTGATGTTTAGCTTTTAGCTCCAAATCCTTTCAGGCTTGCCATCTCAGACTTACCCAGTTACGTCAAAATCGTGCCGCCCATCAACCGCTGATAGCGATACTCCAACTCTGCCTTCATCAACGCCCATCGTTCGATCGTTGGATCAATCTCAATCACCTTCTGTGCTGCCTCTCTCGCTAATTCCAACACATCTTGATCTTCTACCAAACTCGCTAGCGCAAAATCAGGCAACCCCGACTGGCGCGTGCCCAGCACCTCACCGGGTCCTCGAAAACGCATATCCATTTCCGAAATAAAGAAACCATCTTGGGACTGCTCCAACACCTTTAACCGCTGCTTTGCCGTTTCGCTTTTAGAACTGCTCATCAACAAGCAGAAAGATTGATTTGCACCGCGTCCCACCCGTCCCCGCAATTGATGAAGCTGCGATAAGCCAAATCGTTCAGCATGTTCAATTAACATTACCGTGGCATTAGGGACATCGACTCCTACTTCAATCACAGTTGTAGAAACAATAATTTGAGTTTGGTTATGACGAAATTTATTAATAGCTTCTTCCTTATCAGCCGAAGACATTCGCCCATGCAGTAAGCCGACGTTGAAGTCAGGAAACACTGATTCTTGCAGGTGTTTGTATTCTTCTGTTGCAGATTTGAGGTCGAGTTTTTCCGATTCTTCTACCAAGGGCAGCACGATATAAACTTGGCGACCTTGAGCAACTTGGCGACGGATTAAGTCGTAGGTATCAGGGCGATCGCGTCCTCCTAAAACCGTTGTTTTAATTGCTTGTCGTCCCGGTGGCAGTTCGTCAATTTGACTGACATCTAAATCTCCATGCAACGTTAGCGCCAGCGTTCGCGGAATCGGTGTTGCCGTCATGGTTAAAACATGGGGAAAATCGCCCTTTTGCTGTAACCGCGCCCGTTGTTGCACCCCAAACCGATGCTGTTCATCAATCACAACTAAACCCAGCTTTTGAAACTTCACAGGGTCTTCAATTAATGCATGAGTTCCCACTAACAAAGGCAGCTCACCTGTGAGTAATTCTGCGTGGATCTTCCGCCGTTTTGAGACTTTAGTTGAACCTGTGAGAAGCTCTACCGACAAATGCATTAAATTAAACCATTCCACCAACTTGCGATAGTGCTGCTCTGCCAAAACCTCGGTAGGAGCCATCAGTGCCGCCTGGTAACCCGACTGAATTGCCGCAATAATTGCCACAACCCCCACAACTGTTTTACCCGAACCCACATC
>JBBRCV010000346.1:0-3764 GCA_038204505.1 Elainellales cyanobacterium | reverse complement strand
CAGGCATTAAACTCACCCAACAGGCAATGATAGCCGTGGAGCAGCAGATCCAGCGTCTGCCGAATCTTACCAAGTGGTTTGTCTCTATCTGTGACAAGTCGAGCTAACCTTGGATCTTTTTTATTCTGGATCACTCTAACTTGCTTCTCAACGTCGTATTCATTTGTAGTCATCCTTTGAGTTTTGGGGTGCAGGAAACCCAAAACCTAGCCGCCCATCAAGTCGAAGCGAATCAGGGCGGCTAGGGGATGTTAAAATCTCCGACAGCCACCAGACTGCTGTGTACAGTTTGGGGGTCAGCCGTCCATCTGCTGCGTCAACAGCGATGGGCGGTGCTAGGTTTTTGGGATCTGGCTGTGCAAAATAAAACACAGCCTTAGCTTTGGAGAATACCGAGATTTGTTAGTGGAAGTCAAGGGGCTGTAAAATTTTTGTGACGTTCAGCAGCGTGATTCTTGGGGAACCTTTGCGGTCGAAGAAGTTCTAGAGAGCGTTCAGCAGAAATTGATTCGCTGCGATTACGAGAAGTGGTTACTTGAAAGTTAGTCGTGTTGGTTAACGGTCTAACAATCTAGTTGGAGCGGACTTGCAATGTTGGTCGGTGTTGTAGTAAATATTAGGAGAACAGTTCAGGAATGTGTTTAGGATTCAAAAACACCTGCCCACTGCTTTTAGGTAGAATGAACCCGATCGCCGGACGATGCCAGTAGTAGGAAAACTTTAGCCCAGCATCCATACCATCACCATGAACGCAATGTTCCCATTGTTCAGCAACATCATCATGTACTTCTAAAAGAAAATAATGGCGGCAAGATTCTACATTTGTGTCTAACCAGCATCGCCGCGATTCACCTAACTTGCGAATGATAGTGAGATTCGTTAATCCACTCTCTTCATTAATTTCTCGGTAAAGCGCTGCTTCAATAGTTTCTCCTGGCTCCACTCCGCCGCCCGGAATTTGAATACTTGCTCTGCTATCGGGATGGCGGAACAGCAATAGCTCATACAGGCTCTTGTTTTTGCGAAGAATGAATGCACCCACGCGTTCAGATATTCGATCGCCCATAATGTTGAAAAGTCCTAACGTAAAAATGCTTCTTGATAGCTGCCAATCCCAAACTCTTGCTGAAACTGATCAATCACCCAGGCGATCGATTTACCCTGGCGCTGGGCGATCGCCCCTAAGTAATTCTGATACTCTACCTGATCCTGCCTCGTCGGACGTTTTCCAAAAATCAGCCCCCGATACCACGATACATCAGGCGAACACCCGAACTCTTTTCTAAACTTATTCTCTGTCCAAGTCGGAGCCGCGCCATCCTCATACGATCGCCGCCGATGCACCTGCAAAAAAGCCATCATCTCCTCTTTCCGCATTTCCCGAATCTGCGTTTCAGTTAGCACCTCCACCAAATCATCCATCCTAACCTGTGCCTCAGTTTCCCACGTAAAGCCACACCCAGGGCACCGCACCACAAATCCCCACACTAACTGATTGCACTGCGGACACTGCTTTGCCGGAGCCGCTGTCGCCTCACCCGGTTCCCGTCGATTGGGGAGGCGATACTCCTGGATATCTTCAGGGAAGCCCAAGCGTTGCAAGTTACCTGCCTGATCTAAAATCAAGCCGTGGGTTTTGCCCGTCGCTGGCGAAATCCGCATCACTCGTCCAATTTGCTGTTGATGGAGCGCACGCGATTGAGTCGGGCGGAGCAATAGCCCTACCTCGACGCTGGGTTCATCAAAGCCAATGCTAATCACGTTGCAAGAAGTTAGCACCAGGAGTTCTCCTGATCCTAACGCAGCGTATAACCGATGGCGTTCTTTAATGGGTGTGTTGCCGTCTACCACATCCGCCGCTACTCCGACTGCACAGAAAGCTTCTGCAACGTGCCGCGCGTGTTCCACATCAACACAAAAAGCGATCGTGCGTTTGCCCGGTGTGAGGCGTTGCCATTCTTCGACAATGCGTTCTACAAGTTCGGGGCGATCGCAAGCATTCTTTAAATCTCGTTCGTCAAAATCTCCGGCAAGCGTCCGTACTCCTTCTAGGTCAACCTGCGTATCCTTTGGCATTCCGAAATACTTCATCGTGGCTAGAAAACCCATCTTCTGCAACGCTGATGGCACTGGCGAAGCGACTAGCGTTTCCATGTGATCGCCAAGCTGATCTTTGCCTAACCGATACGGTGTTGCCGTCATGGCTAAATGCACCGCACGGGGATGGGTGTCATAAATAATATCCTGCCCAACCTGGCTAAAAACCGTGGTGTGTCCCTCGTCAAAAAACACGACGTGCGCCTTCCATGTTCTCCACCAAGTCCGCTGCGCCATGGTTTGAATACTGGCAATTTGAATCGGCGCTTCTGGGTCTTCCTTCCATCCAGCTTTAATAAAGCCGCAGTGCAGCCCAAACGCCTGCATTTTTTCGTAGGTTTGCCCCACCAAAACATCTAAATGCACAATAAACAATAGCCGACAGCCGCGCGCCACCGTGTCTGCACAAATCTTGCCGCCAATGACCGTCTTACCCGCGCCTGTTCCGGCAATAATGGCGATGCGTCGGTGCCCCTTGCCCAACTCAACGTATAGCTCTTTAATGAGTTGGCTTTGATAGGGGCGCAGGGTCGGCGCTTTGGGCTTTGCCTGGGGTTCCTCTAGGTGCATTCTTTCTCCGGGAATAATGGCGGTTTCTGCCAGAGTGTGGGATTGGCATAGCCATTATGCATCAGGTCAGTGGCTTTGACACAAGCTTTCCGCTCTTCAAAATATTAGACAGCCACTTTGCAAAATATTAGACAGAATCTTTTCTTTGCTTTCATCTACAATATGGTGGGCATTCCGATCGCCCCAAACATTCTTCATCCCGTTTATAGATCGTTTCATAGAATCATGGGCAAATCGGGCAAACCGCAAAAGGGCAGAGTGGTCTGGAATCATTCCACCCATATTCCAGGATTAATTGCTATCCTGACCCAACTGAGCGAGTACGAGGGCATTCAAACCATTACTCCAGCGGTTTTAGGTTCTACCAAATCTAATATGCATATCCTCAACATTAAGGTGTCGGTGCCAATTCGGGGTGGCTTTAAGCTGATTGCGCGGAAGGGAAAGACGTTTCAGGAGGTTTTTTTGCTGACGACGTTGAGCAAAGAGCAACTGGAAGAAGCGATCGCAGAGGCTCTAGAGTAGATGAGGCTCATTTTAATTGCTGGTAGCACCCTACGTTTATTGAGGATGGCGCTAAATCTTAGCTAAGGTATTTTCTGAAATCCTGCTTGGACAAAATGGCGATCGAACGTTAGTGCTTTTTGAATATTCATCTTCGTCATGACCAAGAATGAGATGCAATCCGTGAGTGAGTAGGATTTATCTTCATATCTTTGAAAATAATTCCATCCTTCAAGAAACAAGTTTTCCTCAACTTGAATCAGTTGAATCACCGTACTGGTCAAAAGACGGTTGCCAATTTCAACTGCCTTATCATGTCGGTTTCGGCTATTGAAGGAAGTAACAATTTCATCAAATACGTAGGAGGTAGCGACCAAAGTCGGTTGGCGGGTCGCTAAACTGCGCCAGCATTTCAACGCCGAGTCGTGATGTTGATCGTCTGTTAGTTCAAGCGCAAGAATGAAACTTGTGTCCACAAAAAGATTCATCTATCCATGCCGTAAAGATATTTGTCATGATTCTCCGAGGCATCAGGAGTTTCTAGAGAAATAGGATTAGATCCCAGTTGCCAAATTGGGTCAGGTTCTACTGTG
>JBBRCV010000345.1:0-3778 GCA_038204505.1 Elainellales cyanobacterium | reverse complement strand
AAGGATAGGCATCAACGCGAACATCTACAGTCATTCCTTCTTGCAAATTAGCAATATCGACATTGGCAACTTGAATACGAGCAATCAGTGATTCGCTAGGCACTACCTGAAGCAAAACTTGGGCAGGTTGTGCCACGACACCTGGTAACTTATGCACCAGGTTCGCCACGATGCCATTTGCAGGAGCGCGTAAGTCTTGACTTTCTAGATCGTGTTGGACTTGCTTGAGTTGTGATCCAACTTGGAGCAGTTGGCGCTCGTTGGTTTTAACGGTGGTGTCAACCTGAGAGTCTAATGATGCAAGCTGTTGTTCTACATCTTGATAGGCGGTGGCTTGGACTCGTTGAGTTTCGACTTGGGCTTGTTGTTGACTAATCTGTAGTTGACTTTTTTGAAGATTAGCCTGATTAATTTGACTTTGCAATGCACTCACATCCACGGCTCGTTTCATGACATCTGAGCGAGCGATCGCCCCTGATTCGGCGAGCGGCTGCAACTTATCCAGCAATCCTTGCTCAACTTGAAGTTGATATCCAGTCTGTGTTGCCTGGGAATCAGTCGTAGCAATTTGGGCATTTAAGTTAGAGGTTTGCAATTGATTAATCGACAACTGATTGTTCAATTGCTGCTGAAATAAAGCATATCGTTGTTGCTGGTTGGGGGCTAACCCCGCAGGACTGCCAGAGAGTTGTGACACGAGGAGCGATCGCTCCTGAATCTGATTTTTTAGTTCTGGTGGCAGATCGCCCGTCGCAGCAGCAAATTCTCCTTGTCGTGCCATCCGTAGCGCTCCCACCTCTTGCAGCATTTGTCCTCGCTGCTCCGATAGGGTTGCTAATTGGTCATAGAGCGGGGTTTTATCGAGCTGCATTAACAACTGCCCTTTTTTAACCGTCTCTCCTTCGTGCACCATGACCGCAGTCACGACCCCTCCAACCCGTGACTGCACTACTTGAGTTTGAGAAACTGGCTCTAGTTTGCCTCTAGCCGCCACTACCACGTCTACCCGCGCCACGACCGACCAAATGCCCGTTGCCGTTATTCCTAGCAGCATGATCTGGGTAATTCGTTCTACCCAAACGGCAGGCTGAGGCAGGCTTAACGCTCCTCCATTAGCTTCTTCTTCTATTTGCTGGACAATGGATTCGTGATGATTTTGTAGAACGCGCAGAGGATTAAACGATGGAATCTTAAGGTTCATAGTATTCCTCCTTTGATGTAGTGCTAGATGGAATGATTACTGGAATGATCAATGCAACTAACGTGATGCTTGACTGAACAAGCTGTAGTAAAGCTGTCGGTTCGCCATTAAATCTGCGTGCGTACCTTGTTCGACAATGACACCAGACTGCATATAAACAATCCAATCTGCACCTGCTACAGTATTGAGTCGATGCGTAATAAAGAACACAGTGCGATCGCGGAAATAACTTCTCAATTGAGCACAAACCTGTCGCTCTGTTTCATAGTCCAGGGCACTCGTTGCTTCGTCAAAAATCAACAGGCGCGGATTGCTAGCCACTACCCGCGCAATGGCAATCCGCTGACGTTGCCCACCCGACAGCAGACCGCCGCGTTCGCCAACTGGAGTGTTATAGCCCTCGGGTAATTGCATAATAAAGTCGTGGGCATTGGCTACTTTTGCCGCTGCAATCACATCATCATCTTCAAACTCTGAGAACAGCGTAATGTTGTCCCGAATACTGCCCTCAAACAGCACAGAATCTTGGGGTACGTAGCCAATTTGCCGCCGCAGTGAACTCAATTTAACTTTACTAATATCAAATCCATCAATCAAAATATTGCCTGATTGAGGCGTATACAAACGCGGAAAAAGTTTCACTAATGTACTTTTTCCAGAGCCGCTTTGCCCCACCACACCGACAAATGCACCCGCCGGAATTTCTAAACTTACATTCGAGAGTTGCTGTTGACCTGGCTTAAAGCCAAAACAAAGATCGTGACACTGAACCCGTCCTTCAATGGCAGGCATTCGGACATGGGCATCATCTCGATGAGGATCTGCTTCCATTGGGCTTTCGACAATATCTGCTAATAACTCCATGGATAACGAGGCTTCCTGCACCTGCTGCCACAGCCGAGAGAGACGAGTAAAAGGACCTGTAACTGAACCGGATAAGATCCGAAAAGCGATTAACCCGCCTAGTGTTAGTTTGCCTTCAATGACTAAACCTGCACCGACCCACAGCACCAGAAAACCGCTAAGAGTGTTCAAAAACTGGCTAAATGAGCCAAAAATAGTCGTAATGTTTGAGGCAGTAAAACCGCTGCTGAGGTATTTAACATAGCGATCGCGCCAGGTTGCTTCTACCAACCCTTCCATGTTCTGAGCCTTGACAGTAAACATACCGCCCAAGGCTTCAATTAAGTAAGATTGCACCTTTGCCCCATGGTCGGCTCTGACTCGAATCAGTCGCCGCTGAATGGTTGCAACTAGCACTGTCGAAATCATAATGACTGGAAGCATCAACAGTACGCAAACCGTTAGCGGCACACTGTATAAGAACATCACTGCCACATACATTGTGGAGAAGACTACATCTAATACAGCCGTCAGCGCAGTTCCCGTTAAAAACTGTCGAATCTTTTCTAGCTCCGACAGCCTTGCCGATAATTCACCCACAGGACGCTTTTCAAAGAAGCCAAGAGGCAAGTGCAGCAGGTGACGGACAACTTCAGTTCCTAACCGCAAATCTAATCGCAACGTTGTATTTGCAAATAAATAAGTTCGTAGAATCGTCAAGGTTCCTTCTAAAAAGGCAAATGCTACCATTAAAAGACCAAAGGTAGGCATCGCGCCCTGGTTAGCATTGACAATGACTTTATCAATTACCTGTTGCACTAAAAGCGGGTTAGCAAGCCCCAGCACTTGCACAAATGCTGAAGCCAATAAAACCTGAACTAGGATGCCGCGTTGCGCTGCTAATAACGGAAAAAACCAACTAAAGCCAAAATGTTTGACCGGAGTTTGTGGCTGGCGCTCCAAAATAACAGCGTGGCAAGAGCCTTTGTCTGAGTCAAGCCGCGATGCTAATTCAGCAGGCGATAACCGCAGCAGTCCTGAACGAGGCGAACCCACAACGACATTCTTAGGAGTCGCCTCGTACAGGACGGTTAAAAGACCCCGGCAAGGCACAATTGCCGGGGCGCTCAAGCGATTGAGTCCACCCGTCGAAGGGGTAAAGTGGACGATCCTGGCATCTAAACCAATCGCCTGAGCAATGCGGACACACAAATCTAATGGATCAAATTCTTCTAGCGATCGCTGTCCCAACTGTCGCCGCATTGAATCAGGACGGTAAGGCAACTTCAAAAACTGACAAACCATGTCAAAACAAGCCACCACATCTTCAGTCAGATTAGGGGAAGGCGATCGCCGAATCGGATAATTCTGAGGCTTACGATCCTTTACGGTTGGGCTGTCTGGAGCAGTCTCAGCAACGGCTACAGGCAACAAGCGCAGATCAATAGATGACTCAATCGACGATTCTATCGAGCGGGGAATTGCACCATTTAGAATTGCCGATGCTAGAAAGTTTCGATCAATTCCTAGCAAGCGCACCGGGAAAGGTGATGGCTGCACCTGGCGCAACTGCTGCGGTAAGTTAATGGGCGTTCCAACTGGCGTATTTAATAATGCGCCTCCACTAACCAACCAAACTCGCTCATCCGACAGTTGAAGCAACAGCGCCATAGGTTTCGTTTTAGACGGATACCAATGATGTACCGCTGCTAGTTCTTCCTGTTGAATATATCG
>JBBRCV010000344.1:0-3812 GCA_038204505.1 Elainellales cyanobacterium | reverse complement strand
ATTAAAAACGGGCGGCTGTCGTCTGTGAACTATTAAATAATTTCCATTTGGTCAAAAATTTGGTCAAGCTGCGCCAGCGTCACTAGACCATATTGCCAAAGCACCATCGGCAGAGCAGTAGTGTTTTGCTCAGACTGACGGGCGGCTAGCTCGATCGCGGCTGCCGGAAGCGCCATTTCTTCTCTTAAAAATCGGATTAAATTGAGTCGTCTGTTGAGTTCCATAAGTTTTGCTATCCCTGATTAAAATTATATTAGATAGGTATTAAATTATGTAAAAGTTTCTCATAACTTCCCAGGGCGGAAATCCGCCTGAAGAAATAAGTCGAAGCGTCGTCAATCTGCCTTCAAAACTGCCGTTTATTTCTGAGTTTTATAGCTTAGTTAGATAGTTCTACTCATTTAGACACAAGAATTCCGAGTTTGTCGGTAAAGATTCTTGAATCTGTTGAAGAAGCGATCGCTGGCTGAATTTAACGATTCGTATCTTAGGAAACGATGTTCGACCTGCTCTTTGAACACTCTCCACGCTGAAAAAACTAGAAATTGCAAAACTTAGTAAACCCATCTTGCTTTGTAGAGACGTTCTTCTGGCAACAAGGTAATTTGCTTGGGTTCTAGAAAGTGTATGCGCGAACTCCACCAATGTCCTCCTTCAGCTTGGATATAAGCTAAACGGTTAGTAACTGGGTGAACATCAATGCTTTTCACCAGTGCTAGTCGCTTCATTCTTGGCTCACTCATGAACGTCTTCGACTGTAAGCCAAACAAGATTACATCTGTATCGGTTGTGATGAATAATGCTGAACGATCGGGAGTGGGTGAAAGATCGTGTCCGCCTGGGCTAGGTAAAGGAAATGACTGCCTAAGCCTTAATCGTGGTGATTTCGATTGCCAGTTACTGAGTTCATACTGGCGTAGCTCGTAGCGACCAAGCACCCAGAGTACATTATGAACATTGTCCCAGTAGACACCATGCCCTGAATAGAACTCGGTTTTCCACACGGGACGGTCTGATGCATTTAAATCAAACAGCACTAATGTGTGACCCCCTACTGGGCTGTCAGCACCAGCGACAATCACTCGATCGTTAGGCAACAGATCCGCAGAGTGTGCGCCTGGCACCGATCCATAAAACAAGGTTCTTCCAGTTGCTTGTTCAACAAGCGCAACGCCATTAGTTGAAGAAGTAATGAGAACTTTACGCCCCTGCTCGATCGGTTTGCAGTCATCAGTAGTTGCAAACTTGGTCATCATCAATCTTGGCAACCCAGGACTAGCAGCAGCCCGCCACGACCAAATCTTAGCTGGCTTCTCACTGTTAGGCGTGAGCTTGAGTGCAAACACCTCAGCCCCGCCACAAACGAATAGGGTGTCAGCAGTACTAATGGGGCTGGAAGGTAGAAGTGTATTTTCTGATTGAGCATTCGCCAAGGTTGGTAAGGAGGGCGCTCCAGTTAGCACACCAAACGCAATCACTGGAATACTCAGCCCCACTAGCAATCGCCAGCGTTGAATTAACAGGGTTGTTATCAGTAAAACAGGCAACGGCACAAACAGAAAATCAGCGATCGCGTTGACCAGCAGAATTGCCCAGAGACGATCGCAGAACACCAACCGTAAGATCAGCCACAGAATAAAGGCTCCGAGGTAACTCCATCCCATCCAAAGTAAGAATTTATGCATGGTTCGCCCTGATGCTGCAATTCAAGCAGCGCTTCATCGCGCATCTTCGGCATAGCCTTTTCCTGTTCCAAAGCCAACCGGATTCGGACTGCTGGACTGATTTGCTGCCCGTACGCGATTACGTTGAGTCTCTGCGTCAGTGCACAAACGCTCTAGATTGACGAATTTCCCGCTACTAGTTTGCAAAAAGCAAAGGGGTTCATCGATCGCTTGCACCTTCTGACGAGTTGGAGTGGTTAGGCTCGGAGCAGCGGGAACAGGAACGGTAGGAAAACTGCAAGCTACCTGATTGGTTAGTGCCGTGAGAATGATAGACCAGAGTGCTATCCGGTAAAAATGGTTCAGCATAATTCACCTAAAGTTGACTTTTTTAAAAAGTTTGAGACTGTCCTATGATGCGATCGAGTCTATTCTCAGCGCTCTTTTCAAACGTTTGCTACAAATGATTTGATCGCGTTCAATCCCAGTCAGGAGTCGTAATAGACATTTCAGCCCAGGAAGTGCAATCTGGCTCTGCATTAGGGCGATTACTGCACCCGCGCACTTTGAAGGTGTACTTGATATCATCCCGAACGCGAGGAAGTGTCCAGTTGAGAGCAGTAGAGTCTTCTACTTTAACGATCGTATCAACTCCGCCCGATCGATTCCAACCCACTTGGTAAAAGTCGTTCTTTTGACACACGGCCCACGACAGCTTAACTTTATGAGGCGTTTGGGTGTCGGTCTCCAAGTTAAAAGGCACCCGACTCGATGAATTACAACTAGGTTGACTGGTGCTAGGGCAGGTGCTGCCCGGAGCACATTCTGCTGTAACGTTGGGGGTCAAACTAAACAACGGTGCGAAGCTAACAGCAGTAACTAGCAGCGATCGCAGAATGATAGAACGTGACTTTAATGGGGGCATACAAACTCCTTTCATGGTTTTGATGATTAGTTTTTACGTCAGCAATGGCCTTAGAAAAAGAACGTAGTGCGAATTACACCAATCACAATGTCGTTGTTTCGAGCATCATGGTTTGGGGCAGTTAGCCAAATGATGCCGGGAGTAATGGCAATGTTGTCAGCAAGGGCGTAGGTGTAGAACGCTTCGATATGTAGGGAGGTGTCACGATCGCGAGCAGACCCCCGATTTTCAAGCTCGATCGGGTCTGTGAGAATTGTTGCAAGGGCGCGATCGGCCCCTGTGACTTTCGGCTCCATGCCCACAATGATGCCTGCCAAATTTCCTTGCCCTCCCAAATCAGGAAACGCCAAGGCTATGGCGTAGTTCCAAATATCGGCTTTGCCAACATTCACAACGCGGCTATTAGTGTAGCCAGCCCAACCGTTGATGAAGAAGCCAGGCGTAACCCTAAAAGAGGCTTCCACACCGTAGGCGTTGCTGACGATCGGCTGATCGGTCACTAAGCCCAGGTTCGCTTTTTGGCTACCCGTTCCCGGTACGGCCAGATCTTCGCCCAAGTTGTTGTAAGCATTAACGTAGGTCAAACCAATATTGATACGATCGCTGGGTCTAATTGCAAGTTGGGCGATCGCGCCATAAGAACCGTTGAACAAACCCCTTTTAGCTCTGGGTTCAGCCGCTGTGTCTGACAGATAACCTAAACTCAACTCGATCTGATCAGAGAAGCGATGTCGAATTCCAAGACCTGCCCCCGGTGGCACAAAATAGTAAATGGAATTGCGACTGCCAAACCTAGACAATGCTCCGCTTGCCCCATCATTTCCGTCTAAAAAGGGGTTGATTGTGCTAGTAAAGTCATCGACTTCGCCTTCATTAGCAAACACGGTCACATCGGTTTTTCTACCCAGAGGAAAGCGGTAATACAAGGTATCGAGATTCACAGAGTTATTTGTGGGGCCTTCATCATCCAACTCGGCATTAAAGGCTAACGTACCCTCTGTCAAACGGGTTCCACTACTAAAGAAAGCGTTAGAGTTGACCGCTTGCAGTCGAGTTCTCAGCAGATCTCTACCTGTAAAACTGGTATCTAAGTTGAGGCGGACACGATCGCTGAAGGTCGTGATTCTAGGAATATCGCTGTTATCAGCATCTTGCCCCGTTGCTACGCCTGCCAAAACAAAGATAGCCTCACCGCGTAGTTTAGTTGTGGTCGAAAACTGCTG
>JBBRCV010000343.1:0-3814 GCA_038204505.1 Elainellales cyanobacterium | reverse complement strand
CAGGCAGGGCAGCAAATCGAACTCCTGGCAATTCTCGATACTCCGGCTCCTATCGCCAACAATCAGCTACCTCTCCGTCCGAGTCTCAAGTTTCTCCTAGGAACTGCTCTCTGGTCTACGCTGCCGTTTTTGCTAGACTATGGCGCGATCGCTACAAACCAACTTCAGCCCTTGCAACCCTGGAAAGCCTGGTTTTCTCGCTGGCAGTGGGCTGCGATCGCTCGTCTGATTCCCGAAGAGTCTCAATTAAGGCTGTTGGATGAGTCGGCGATCGCACCCATGCTGCGAATCGTCTACGCTAACAGTCAAGCAGTCTATCGATATATGCCGCAGTATTACCCCAACCGAGTCACACTGTTCAAAGCCGCCGAACAACTATCTGATTCCCTCAAGCAAGACCCCACTTTGGGCTGGAATACATTAGCTAAAGAGGTTCAACTGCATCAGGTGCCGGGCAACCATTTATCCCTGCTGAAACAGCCCCACGTTCAAACCTTGGCTGAACAGCTTCGTCAATGTCTGTCACAGCAATAGACAAGGGACAGGGAACAGACTTCGTTCCTGTCCAATCGGTAAAGGTAGTCTCATCCTTATAGTGTCGGGGTGTCTGCAATATTAAGCGCCAAGCTTCTCCAGCATCTAGTAAATTAAACCGATCGCCATATTGAGCCTTCAACAGTTCTTGAACTAGGGGATAGTAGTCTGAGTTGATGCCTGGAAATATGTGGTGCTCTGTATGATAAGAAAAGTTCAAGTGTAGTAAGTCAAACAGTTTAGGAACCTTGATCGAAACGCTATTAATTAGGGGATCATTAATGCTTGTCATTCGGCATAGCAAATGGTTGGTGTAGATATAAAAGATGGCACCACTATAGCCAATCCAGATGGGCAGAAAGTAGCTAAGAAGCAGCTTCACAGGATGAAACTCTAGGTAAGTTAAGATACTTAGGTGAATACTCAAAATTATAAAGAATTCAAGCGCGATCGCTCGACGTTCTTTCAAGCTCACCTTAAATGCGGCAGGCGGAAACTCGGTTAAACCATCATTAAACAACAGCACTGAAATCAAGTTGCAAAAGGTGTGATAGCCCCACGCATGCGCCATTCCAACGCCTAACCAGAATGGATGAATTTCTGCTGATGGGGTCAGGAGATTCCGAACCCACTTTCCCCAGTTTTTGGGCTGCTCATGCAAATAGCTGCGGTCTGGGTCGTGCAAAGAGTTGGTCTTGTTGTGATGTTCCCGATTGTGCACAACCTTCCATAGCGTGGGGGGTGTCCATAATATTGCCCATCCCAAAAGACCAATAATCCACCTCAGGTGTGGATTTTTAATTGCACAACTATGCATCATCTCATGGGTACTAAATGCTAAAACAGTCACACTGTTCGCCATTACTAGAGTTAGGGGCAAATAAAGCCACCAGAAGTAGCCGTTCCACTGAGGCAGACGATCGGCAATTCCCCAACCCAAGATTAGAATGGCGACATTAATTAACAAAATCCAGACTTTGTTGGGGTTAGGAAGAAAGGCTTCTGAAGGTAGCAAGGGACGCAACTGCTTAGCATATTCTGCTTGCGTGATCCATCGTTCACGAGGAATAGTATTCATAAATTTTTGTAAGCTTACTTTTGCGTAATGTTGAGACAAGCTTGAAATAAGCTTAAGGAGCCTTGGAAATCATTGCCTCTGTGCCATCTTACTGGAATTCCTTAGACGGATTACTGGAGATTAACCCCATGACTTCCATATCCAATGAACAAGAGATTCAGCGCCACATTCCTGTTGTTGGTGATATTGCGGCCAAAACCCCTTTAGCCTATCAAGCAACTCGTGGGGTTGTCGAAGTTGTAAACACAGTGCAGATGGCGATCGCTGAGTCATACATTAATGGGCTAGAAGTGCCTGACTCGATGTTGCGATCGCTGTTTGACACCTGTATGCCCGTCTTCTTCAAGCATTTTCCATCTCTTCTCACCCCCTATGAATGGGTTTTACACGAAACCGACCACGTGGCGGAAGGCTCCAAGGAATTGATGAAGATTCAATATGACCTCCCTCAAGGGATGTTGAATCGAATGATCGGGGATTGGAAGGTGATCTACCCCAAATACAGCATGGGATTGTGGGAAAAAGGGGCGGTTGATCTGGAGCAATCTCAAATGCACATGATCGACGATATAATTGAAAAACTTGATATTCAAGATGGAGACAACCTCTTAGATTTTGGTTGTGGTTGGGGCTGTGTTCCAAACTATATCTTGTCTAAGTTCCCGAATGTCAGATTCACAGGGCTGAATCTTAGCCATGAGCAGTGTGAATATATGCGTCAAAAGATGCAAGATCCTGAGAGTTATCTGAGTTCAGGTCGATTCACGCTGATGGAGGGAGATCTCAACGATGCCCAGTTTGAAGAGAAATTTGACAAAATTCTCTCCGTTGGTGTCTTTTGCCATGTGGGAAATTTAACCAACGCCTTCAAAAAGCTGGCTTCATTCTTAAAGCCAGGGGGCAAGTTTTTTCTCCACATCATCACGGTTCGCACTCCAAACAATATCTCTAGCGTTTTTACGCACAAATACATCTTTCCTCACGGTCGCTATTGGAGTTTTGATACCGTTCCTACGTTCAACAAAGATTTTAAAACGGTGGATCGATGGTATCTCAACGGCATGAACTACTCCAAAACCTTCGCAAGCTGGCTGAAAAACTTTGATGACAGCTACAACGATGTTAAAAATCTAGCCTATGGCATCGATCCGGTTAAGTTCCGTCGCATCTGGCGATTTTATCTGATTTGGCTTGGTTCTAACTTTGCCAGTTGCGATGGCGAAATTAACGGCAACGGGCAGTTTCTTATGGTTCACGCCGATCAATAAACACTTGGTGAGCAGACGTAAAGTAGGTTTCTAACACTTGCCTAAACACTTCGGAGTGGCTCAGAAGATTGACTTTAGCAACTTCAAGTCGATTCTCTGAATCATACCAATTTTAAGAACAGTTACGACAGATCAAACGATTGCGAGAGGGCACAGCATACCGTGCCCTTACTCTACCCTGTGCCCTTCTGTACAAGCGTAGTACTGCCGTGCCCTCTTGCAAATCTGTTGTGTTTCCAAATTAAATTGGTATCCATTGCTGATGTGGCATGGGAGCGATCGCTGTTCTGTCGCTGACAAATCAGCCTAAATCCTCTGACCATCAGAGTCACTGAGAAACTTTGGTAAAACACGATCAACTTTAAACTACACTGCACTTTCTTCTGCTAGAGAACAGCAGTATTCGCACAACAAAACTTAAGGTAGCTGGTACACTATCCTAAATTTTGTTGCGTCAATTTCTGGTGTACGTTGTATGGTCAACATCCTAAAGCTTATAGAATAGGTGAGAACCCAGTGCAAAAACAAATATGAGTTCTGAGCAAAGACTAGATTACCTTTACAAAGAGTACGTTCGGTTAAGCCAGCAGACAGAAGAATATATTAGAAGTGCTTTTGACGACCTTAAATTGATGGGAGTCATCGGCGCAACTATTGCACTTTGGAAACCGATCGTAGATATCATCGTGCTTGCAAACCCCAAGATTGACTATAGTGGACTCTTATTTTTAGGTTTTCTTAGTCTCTTGCTGATTATTGCAGTCATCGGATTTTGGAATCTGATAAAACAATCCTTCATCATTTTCTTCGCAGATAATCTTCAGGGCTATGAGGAGGAACTTAGAAAAGAACTTAATGAACTAGAAAGCTCAAGGGTTTTTAACTTAAACCTTGAAAAAGAAACAAAACTTCTTGTCAGCTACAGGATTACTTT
>JBBRCV010000342.1:0-3833 GCA_038204505.1 Elainellales cyanobacterium | reverse complement strand
CGTTGCGCTGTGACACGTCCTTGTACCGCCGCCACTGCTTGCTGTTGGGTACGAACTTGCTCTTGAGCAGAACGGAGTGCCTGAGCTGCGATCGCCACTCGATTGCGCGCTTCTTCACTCTGCTGCGCTGGAATTGCCCCTTCTTGAAAGAGAGACTGCGCGCTTCAGGTCAGACTGTGCCTGTTGCAGTTCAACCTTGGCAGTGCTGACTTGAGTTTGAATATCACTCACTTCCGCTTGAGCTTGCGCCACTTCTGCCTGTCGCGCTGCCACTTCTGCCTCTGCTTCGGCAACGCTGGCTTGCAGAACGCTGGCATCAACCTGCGCCAGAACCTGTCCTTGAGTCACAGCATCGCCAACCGTGACTGCTAAATCGAGCAATTGCCCTTCAACTTGCGATCGCAGCGATACCAGCCGAAAAGGTTGAGTCGTGCCAGTATATTCTCTGGTTTGCCCCAAATCGCCCGCCTGTGCAGTCGCCACATTGACCGTAGCAGGTTCGTTCGCCGCTGCCTGTTGCCCAGCCGCCTGGGGCGTTGACTCAGCTTCAGCCTTAGGGAGATTACACCCTACAAGAGTCATGAGAGATCCAGCTAGAAGCAGATGACTGAATACTCCGAAAGTTCTTCGACACCGTGGAACAGCCGGAAACATAGATTCAATCTCCTGATGTTAGATCGATAAATCTACACATATCTTAAGGAATCTAGCTAACGTTGCCCAACCTGCTAATGAGTGAGCCTAAAATCTTACTGAGGAGTGAGGCTAAAATCTTAGCTATTGGTAGATTCCCACTCCTTCTCACCCTCAAACCTATGCCTGTTCGCCCTTCTAACAACGCTTCTCGTTCTGCCAATGCTCTAGCCATGGCAAAGCAATCCGTTTCTCTGGGCAATCCCGTTCTAATGCCTAATACGGAAGACAATGGAGCCGACTTGGACGACTTTTTCTACGACGTACCAGGCAGTATGCCAGGAACGCTCAGCATTGAGAGTGATGCTCACCCGCCCACCATCTTTTTGATCGACTACTGCGGTGAGACTGCGACGCGCATTAAGTTAAATACACCCGAAGAATGTATCCCCTACCTAGACTCTCACTCTGTTTCCTGGGTAGACCTGCAAGGGTTAGGAGATGAGGACGTGCTGCGTCGTTTAGGCAGCGTGTTTGGGCTGCATCCTTTGGTGTTAGAAGACGTGGTGAACGTCCCGCAACGTCCCAAGGTCGAGGAATACGACGAGCAGCTTTTATTGATTACTCGCATGATTATGCTGAAGAAAAGCGGTAAAGGGTTTATTAGTGAGCAGGTCAGCTTCATTTTGGGGCGGCATTACTTGCTAACGGTGCAGGAGGAACCCGCCAATGATTCTTTTGATCCTGTAAGAGAGCGGATTCGCAACAACAAAGGCTGTATTCGGCGGACAGGGGCTGATTATTTAATGTATGCTCTGCTGGATTCTGTGATAGACGGATTCTTTCCAGTTTTAGAAGATTATGGTGAAGCGATCGAAGATTTAGAAGATGAGGTAGTGGCTAACCCGACGCGCCAAACCCTTGAAAAAATCCATAAGCTAAAGCGGGAATTGTTACTGCTGCGGCGGGCGATTTGGCCTCAGCGAGATGCCATTAATTCTCTAATTCGGGATGGCAGTGATTTGATCAGTGACGATGTGCGGGTTTATCTACGGGATTGTTACGACCATGCGGTGCAGGTTTTGGACATGGTGGAAACCTACCGAGAACTATCTTCCAGCTTGATGGACGTGTATCTATCTTCTGTCAGCAACAGAATGAATGAGGTGATGAAGCTGCTGACGGTGATTTCAACTATTTTTATCCCCTTAACTTTTATAGCCGGGGTGTATGGCATGAACTTTAACCCCGACAAGTCGCCTTGGAATATGCCAGAGCTAGACTGGTACTTTGGCTATCCCCTGTGCTGGGGGATCATGATGGCGATCGGTTTATCCCTCGTCTACTACTTCTACCGCAAAGGCTGGTTCGAGAATTTCTCTGACATTAAGCCGAGCGTGAAGGAGTGATAGGATTCTACGGAACCTTCTTAATACACGAGTTCTGGCTATGGATCTAAAGTCTCTAATTCGAGATGTTCCCGACTTTCCCAAACCGGGCATTGTGTTTAAGGACATTACCACGCTGCTCAATCATCCTGAAGGCTTTCGCTACTGCATTGATTCCATGGCAGAGAAGGTGACAGACTTGGGCGCAGATTACATTGTGGGGATGGAATCACGAGGCTTTAATTTTGGAACACCGTTGGCATACAGAATGGGCTTGGGCTTTGTGCCAGTGCGAAAACCCGGAAAGCTGCCCTCTCAGATCCATTCGGTGGAGTACGCGCTGGAATATGGGAGCGATCGCCTAGAAATTCACCAGGACGCATTCCATCCCGGCAGCCGCGTGTTAGTGATTGATGACTTAATTGCCACCGGGGGAACCGCCGCCGCCACCGCCCAACTGATTGAGCAAACGGGCAGTTTACTTGTAGGATTTGGCTTTGTCATCGAACTAACTTTCCTGGAAGGGCGCAAGCTTTTGCCCGATGTGCCGATCGTCTCCTTAATCGAATATTAGAATTGAAGCTTAGAAATCATGAGCCTTAAATGACCGCCAAATCTTCCCCGCTCCCGTCTATCCTGCAAAAAATCATTGGCTTCTTTCAAAGCGAGACGCTGATCTATATTGTGCGGCGACTGCTGCAAGCCTCTTTGACGATGCTATTAGCTTCTGCCCTGAGCTTCTTTATCATTCAACTGGCTCCAGGGGATTATTTGGATGTGTTGCGGCAGAATCCTCAGATTTCAGAGGAAACGGTCAAAGGATTAGAGCAACGATTTGGGTTAGACAAGCCCATCATGACGCAGTACTTTTTGTGGCTCAGACAAATTCTGACCCAGGGCGATTTTGGCATAAGCTTTGCCTATCAGCGTCCGGTCTCGGCTTTGCTCTGGGAGCGGGTTCCAGCGACGCTACTGATTGCGCTGGCATCGTTAGTAGTGACTTGGGCGATCGCCATTCCTCTAGGGGTGATCGGCGCTGTCCAGCAGAACGAATGGAGCGATCGCATCATCCGCACTATCAGCTACATTGGGCAAGGTTTCCCAACTCTGATTACGGGCTTACTGCTGCTCTTTTTTGCCCAACTCACCTCTCCCCTTTTCCCCGTCGGCGGCATGACCAGCATTGAGCACGAAGACCTCACCCCCTTCGGCAAAGTTCTGGACATCGCTTGGCACATGATTTTGCCCACCCTTGCCCTCAGTATTACTAGCTTTGCTGGGTTGCAACGCATTACGCGGGGCGAGTTGCTCGACGTGCTCCGCCAAGATTATGTCCGAACTGCCCGCGCCAAAGGATTGCCTGAGAACAAAGTGATTTATGTCCACGCGCTGCGCAATGCCATTAATCCGCTAATCACTCTGCTCGGCTTCGAGTTTGCTGGACTGCTAGGCGGGGCTTTTATTACTGAAACCTACTTTAATTGGCCTGGGTTAGGGCGGCTGACGCTGCAAGCCGTTCAGAGTCAAGACATCTACCTGATTATGGCAAGTCTGATGATGGGCGCGGTGCTGCTGATTGTTGGGAATTTGCTAGCAGATTTGCTTTTAACGGCGGTCGATCCCAGGATCAAATTGTCGGATATGCAATAGGCGATCAATCCGATCTCTCAATCCCGTCCCCCTTTCAGATAAGATTGAAGATGCTTAAATTTGCGATCGCCCGCGTTCTTAACTTTAAGCAAATTGTTTGATGAAATTTAATTAACGGTAGCCGCAATCCGGCGCGCTGCCTCTAGGTAGGGAAGAAAACCT
>JBBRCV010000341.1:0-3835 GCA_038204505.1 Elainellales cyanobacterium | reverse complement strand
ACAGGCATTAAACTCACCCAACAGGCAATGATAGCCGTGGAGCAGCAGATCCAGCGTCTGCCGAATCTTACCAAGTGGTTTGTCTCTATCTGTGACAAGTCGAGCTAACCTTGGATCTTTTTTATTCTGGATCACTCTAAGCGCTACCCGCTCTCAGGATCAGTCGCTCCTGACGGCAGCAGGTTGAGCTGGCTCACTAGGCTGAGTCCCATTGAAGTAGGCTTCTAAAACCTGCCGCACCATGGGAGCTGCGAATGAACCGCCCCCACCGCCAGAGTTTTCGCCAAATGCTACTACCACAATCTCTGGTTTGTCAGAGGGTTCGTAGGCTCCAAACCAGGTATGAGATTGGCGCGGTGGATCTTCGGCAGTGCCGCTTTTGCCAGAAATCGGCGGCAGGTTGGGCAGGTTAAGGGCGTGCCCTGTGCCATCGGTGACAACCTGGCGTAGTCCCTTTTGAAGAATTTGAATCACTTCGGGGCTAATGTTGAGGGGCGATCGCCACTTCCTTGCTTCCTGATTATCCATCAGCAGATGGGGCTTAACTCGGTAGCCGCCATTAGCTGGCACTGCAAACATGACCGCCACTTGCAACGGCGAAGACTGCATAAAGCCCTGTCCAATTGACATATTAATGGTGTCGCCTGCATACCAGGACTCGCCAATTTCTGCCTTCTTCCAGGCTTCTTCAGGCACTAACCCTGCTGATTCTTCTCGTGCCAACTCAATGCCTGTTTTTTGCCCAAAGCCGTACTTCTTTGCCCATTCAATCAAGGGCTGCTCACCCATTTTTCGAGCAGTTTGATAGAAAAAAGTGTCGCTGCTCTGCGCCATTGCTCCCGGAAAATCCAGCGGTCCAAACCCAGCGCGATTCCAGTCCCAGAACTGAATACCGCCCACTTCAAGATAAGGAAAGGTGGGTAGAACGGTATCTAGAGGAAAGTTCTTAGATTCAAGGGCAGCAGTAGTCGTGACAATCTTAAAAGTGCTAGCCGGAGGATAACCTTGCAGCGCCCGATTGACAAAGGGAAAAGACTTACTCTGTAGCTGCTCCCACTGCGCGTTGCTAATATTCGTTGAAAACAGGTTTGGATCAAATGCCGGACGGCTAACCATTGCTAGAACGGCTCCATTGCGCGGGTCAAGGGCAACAATTGCGCCAGTGCGATCGCCCAATGCTCTTTCTGCTGCCCGCTGGACATCTAAATCCAGAGTTAACTGCACATCATTCCCAGCTCTCGCCTTTTTTTCACCCAAAATGCCTAGAACTCTGCCTTCACCGTCAACCTCAACCTGCTGTCCGCCCCACTCCCCCCGCAACTGCGACTCAAACGCCGCCTCTATGCCCATCTGCCCAATCACGTCGCCCAATCGATAGCCCTGTCCTGCCTTTGCCTCAAAGTCTTTATCGCTCAGTTCTCCGGTATAGCCCAAAACATGAGCCGCCAAGTCTCCCGCCGGATAGTTGCGAACAGCTTCGGCTTCAGTTTGCACACCCTTAAGCTCTTGACCCAGCTCTGCCAAGACTGTGACCTGTTCTGGACTAATGCCACGAGCAACCCGCACTAGCTCAGGAGAAGTATAGGTCGCTTTCTCTAGAGGTTTTTGTAAAGTGGCGATCGGCACTTTCAAAATCTCCGATAGCTTCAATAAGATCTCTTGCCAATTTTCCTTCGAGTTAGAAATGGGCCATAGAAACACCGAGTAAGACAAGCGACTTCCCGCTAACGTTTTGCCCTTGCGGTCTAAAATCTTGCCGCGCTCTGGCGGACGAGGAATCAGCCGAATTCGATTATTATCCGCAAGCTGTCGATTTCTTTCTCCCTGAAAAATTTGTAAATAAGCTAAACGGCTGCCAATACCGCCCAACATTGCCACGCTGATCATCATCATCACTAGCAGCGATTGGTATTGCTGCCCAACCGTCCGAGCGGTACGAATTGAGTTAGATTGCTGGGCGATCGGGGCATTTTGAGTTAGAGCCATAAACCAATTGAGTCAACCCATAGGGTGCGTAGCGGAGGTTTCTCTTATCAGTTTACCGTGTCGGCTCCTTAAAACAGCGTTCTCAGCGGTTGGATCTAATTCAGGCAATCCTGCATCCAGTCTTTGATCCCAAGACCTTCCTCCTAGGTTCTTCCTCTAGTTGAACTTAATGGAAGAAAATCCTGAAGCTATAAACTCTTTTTAGGAGATTAAGTCAGAAGTAGAATGATAGCGCTATGTTTGGGGCAAACACAATTTGCATCATATGCAACGATCGCCTTTCAGCAATTACCGATAAATTAAGGGAACGGTTGAAAGTTATGGAAATGGGGGAATTCGCTAACAATGTCTCAAACCGTGATGCAAAACCGCAGCTCTGAAATTGAAACTCAGCCTGATGTAGAACTCCGTAAGGTCTTCAAAGTATTTAATGGTGAGACGGCTGTACGAGGCATTGACCTCAACATTCGCAAAGGCGAATTCTTCAGCATCCTCGGTCCTTCCGGCTGCGGCAAAACCACCACCCTTCGCCTCATTGCAGGCTTTGAAGAACCCACTGGCGGTGATGTCCTCATTCGTGGACAATCCATGAACCGTGTGCCTCCTCATCAGCGCCCCGTCAACACCGTGTTTCAAAGCTACGCCCTATTTGGTCATCTCACCGTTTGGGACAACATTGCCTTTGGCTTACGCCTTAAAAAGTGTAGCAACGCAGAAGTGCAACAACGGGTAAGCAAAGCACTCAGCTTAGTGAAAATGGATTCCTTCGCCCAGCGCTTTCCAGCCCAGCTTTCAGGCGGACAGCAGCAGCGGGTAGCGCTTGCCAGAGCACTAATTAACCGTCCTACTGTCGTCCTGCTCGACGAGCCTTTGGGTGCGCTCGACCTAAAACTTAGGAAGGAAATGCAGGTCGAACTTTCTAATTTGCACCAAGAGTTAGGCGTAACCTTCGTACTGGTCACCCACGACCAAGAAGAGGCGCTCAGTCTTTCCGATCGCATTGCCGTCATGAATAATGGCAAGGTCGAGCAAATTGGTACACCCAGCGAAATTTACGAATCGCCCCTAACCCCCTTCGTTGCAGATTTTATTGGCGATACCAACCTATTCCAAGGCAAAATCGACGAATCTTACTCCGCCATGCTGCATGTCGTCACCGACAAAGGACTAAAAATTTCAGTCTGCCCCCAAGATTCTTGGAACAGTTCTAACTCTAGAGATGTAGTAGTGAGCGTTCGCCCTGAAAAGATTCAGGTCGGCTCCAACGAACCTAGTGACCAAATGAATTGCTATGTAGGTCGGCTCAAACATGTTATGTATCTGGGTACTCATGTCCACTATGTCGTAGAGCTGCTGACAGGCGAAAGGCTAACCGTGTTGCAACCGAATCGTCCCGAAAACCTAATTAATTTACATACCCTAGTGCATGTCTATTGGTCAGCGACCGACTGCTTAGCGCTTCAAACGTAGAGCTTAGCGCTTATAGATATCCTGCCAGCGTTGAACTAGGGCAAACTGTGCCTACTGATGGTTGAGCAGTTGTCTGTGGCTATCTAATGTTATTCACATATTGTTTATACCCCTGCGTGCAATGCCTCCCACGAATCCTAGCAATTCCCGACCTTCGCTAAATCTTCAGTCTTTTGCGATGAGACAGTCTTTCACGACTCGGCGGAGATTTTTGCAAGCTTCGGCTGCCGCTGTCTCCGGCATCGCCCTTTCTAATTGTGCGCGTAACTTGACCGATCCAAAGTTGGGTAACAATGCTTCGGCAAGCAATTCGAAAACACTTCAGATTTATGGCTGGGTGAATTATACCGATGATAGTTTGTTGAAAGACTTTGAGACA
>JBBRCV010000340.1:0-3873 GCA_038204505.1 Elainellales cyanobacterium | reverse complement strand
ATGCGCCGGGAGAGTAAATGGCGCTGGTATCAGTGTTTTGAACGAATTGTTAACCCCCATCGCAGTGCTATTGAACTGTATCGGCAATACCACGAAGAAGATAGCCTGAAACCCGATCAAATTCGATCTATTCCTAATCATTGGTTGCAGGGATATATCGATCAGGGAATCGACATGACGAGCATCCATCGTCCTCATCGTCCCTGGTGGGACAAGGAACTGGTTGATATGGTCGATAAGTATGGCCCTAAGCACTTCCGACGACAGAATATTTGGAGCGTTGATTGGGAAGCCGTCCATCGAGAAGTCTACGGTAAGGAACCCTCTCGATCGTTGAGCGACCCCCGCAGCAAGCTTGATAGGTGGGTTCATCGTTGGTTGCAATCCTCTCAGTCTTATTATCAGCCTTATAATCGGACGTTTGATATCCGCGTCATTGAAAAGGTTCTGAACCTTCTGGGTTGGTAGGTGCGCGTCTTTTCGCTTTAATTTTCTGAGATTGCCCAAACCCTTTGAACAGCACAATAGAAAACGCATCAAAACAAATGGACAGTACTCTAAATCTGGTTCATGCCATCGTCACGATCTAAATCTGGAACTTGAGTAGCCACAATGAAGGTTTTAATCGCCCTACCACTCGAACATAAGTCTTATCACTCGGTGGATGACATCATTAGTGGTCAAGCTCCAGTCAACGGAACGGATGGCTCAATGATTCGGCTGGCGGGTTTATTAGCAAAAGCGGGTATTGAAGTCTGCTTGAGCACCGCCTCTCCGCTCTTTAGTTGTCACTTTAAATCAATCAATCACGGTTCTGTAAAAGCTGAAGAATTCGACCACTTGATTGTTCACCAAGGACATTGGAATGGAACTTCATTGACGTTCGGCAACCAAGCTTTGCCAAAAACCTGTCTCTGGCTACATCTTGAGGCTCAGAAGACTCTGGTCTACACATTTTTGCATGAAGGCGGACGTAGAGTCGTTTGTCCCTCACAGTATCTAGCAAAATGGTACCGGATGTTGCCAGGATGGCAGAGCAGAGTTGTTGTGATCCCAAATCTTTATTGCCCCACTTTTTGTCCTATCCCGATCAGCGAACCTGAAAAACAGACTGTTCCTCGATTACTGTTTATCGGAGCACTTGGATTAGGTAAAGGATTGATTGAGCTAACCCAAATTTGGTCTTATCTCGTTCAGCACCAAGTTGCGTTAGAGTTTGCGATCGCAGGCAGCATTAACTTATATTATGACAACGCTGCCGGCGAAGCAGGACTCGCCGAGCCTACCTTAGAGAGCACAGTAATTCAGCCTTGGCTTAACTCCTTGCCCAAGAGCTATCAGCCCAAATTTTTGGGATCGCTCTCTCCCAGTCAGCTTCAGACCGAAATTGCTAAGTCATGGGCAGTCATTGTTAACCCTTCTCCTTTACATCCTGAAACCTTCTGCATTTCTGCTATTGAGGCTGAAGCCTGCGATCGTACCGTTTTTTCGGTTCGGGCCGGGGCGCTTCCTGAGACAATTTACCACGACCAGTTCAACTCTTTGGGAGAAGGCAATGCCTTTGAAGCGGTAGGTGAGCGAATTATTGAAGGCTTATCTGACAAAGAACGGGTTGCTGAAAATGGCAGGCTAGCGGGTGAGTTTGTCAGACGCAGGTTTAACAACCAAGTCATTTGCACCCTCTGGACAGACATGTTGAGTGGACAAGCAGTTAACACAGGACTTCCAAGGTTTGGGGATAGCTCTCAGGGGCTGATACGTGATTTGATTCGTTGGAGCAGACTGTGGAAATTCATCAATCACGACCAGTAAAGAGGACATCGTTGTTGTACATTGAGTTGGAAGAGCCGCCATAGAGCCGGGGTGTAGAGAAACTGCGTGATTATCGTCAGAATAACGGGTGGGCTAGGAAATCAAATGTTTCAGTATGCCCTAGGAAGGCAACTTGCTGAAACGCATAAGACTCTGCTGAAGTTAGATCTTTCAAGTTTTGAATCTGACTATCGCAAATATGATTTACATTGCTTTCACATTCAGGCGTATCCTGCCACTGCTGACGAGATTGCCGATGTTCAAGGTAATTATGGTGCGATCGAGGAAGTCGTCTTAAAAATCACAAGAAAAATTGGCTTTCGGGGGAGCGCGTTGCGCCTAGCTCGTAAAGGAGCGGTAATTCAAGAAAAGCAATTTCGTTTTGATCCCGATGTTTTAAAAGTTCCCAAATACACCTACCTCGACGGGTATTGGCAGACAGAGAAGTACTTTCCGGACGTGCGCGAGATTCTTCGACAGGAGTTCCAAGTTAAATATTGGCAAGACTCGAAAAGTGGGAGCTTATCTGACCTGATCAACAGTACAAATTCTGTTGCTATCCACATTCGTAGGGGAGATTATGCAGCAAATTCGGCTCACCATTATATTCACGGTCTCTGTAGCCTTGATTACTACCACCGATCCGCTCAGTGGATGATCAGTAAAGTTTCTGATCCCCATTTCTTTGTTTTCTCCGATGAGCCACAATGGGCAAAAGAGAATCTGAGGTTAGAGTTCCCGCTCACGATCGTTGACCATAATAGAGGCGATCGTAATTATGAAGATTTTCGGCTTATGAGCCAGTGTAAGCATCAAATCATTGCCAATAGTTCTTTTAGCTGGTGGGCAGCATGGATCAATGATCACCCTCAAAAGAACGTGATTGCTCCGCTGAAGTGGTTCAATAATGTTTCTGTTGATGCAAGAGATCTCGTTCCTATTTCATGGTTGAGGATTTAAATTTTCCTGCTCGACGACTCTTCCTGGTAAAGGGTTTGAACACTATCTATATTTATTGTTATATAATCCTAGGCTAGTTCAAAACAGAAATGATTAATTTGATTTGGTGGAAATTTGAGCCTTGTTCTTCTTACGAATATGACTGGCTTAACTTATTACTGTCTGACTTCAAAGTCAATCATATCGTTGACTTTGAGAACAAGGTCTGTATTGATAATGCAATTATTGTCGCAAACCTTAGTCAAGCGTTTTTCACAGGTAAGAATTACAGCGAAGAACGGCAGCAATTCTATAACTATATCAAGGGCTTCAAAGGCGCTGGCATGAAGGTGGGTTTGTTTCATTTGGGCGATGAATTTTATAGAGAGTCGACGGACTTCTACCAAGATCTGGATTTTGTTTTTAGACAATACTATAAGGAAGAAGAGTATAAAAAATACAGTCACTGTCATCACTTTCCAATCGGGTATAAATCTGGCTTCTGTGATGAACTTATTGCTCGCCCCATTACTGAAAGGAAGTATTTATGGTCTTTCGCGGGTCACCTAAAAGGGACTCGATACGAAATGATGAAATACGCTGAGGGGGTTGCAGGTGGTAAATCTCATACAACCACTCAATGGAATGACCCAAAGGGATTAAATACTAGAGAATATGCTGACCTATTAAGCGATACAACGTTTTCTCTATGCCCAATGGGAAATTATTCAGTTGATTGTTTTCGGGTGTATGAATCTCTAGAGGCTGGAGCGATTCCGATCGTTGAAGCTAAAAATATTCGTCAAGCTTTGGCAGTCTTATTTAATCCTCGACTAATCATTAAATATGGAAGTCGAGACCAGAGGTTTTGGTTAAGAAACTATCAATATTGGGAAAAAGCGTTCTATACAGACTTTCCTTGTCCTTTGATTTACAACTGGAGAGATTTAGAGTCCTTGATAGCCTCGATCGATGTAGAAGGTTTATCTAAAGAAATACAGTTGTGGTGGAAAGAATACAAGCTATCCTTAACTCAACTAGTACAGTCAACTGTTAAGGACGCTTTCTTCTAAGAACAGTGAGCTGAGTTTTCTGCAAAAGTCATAACTTGGCATCTTTATT
>JBBRCV010000339.1:0-3904 GCA_038204505.1 Elainellales cyanobacterium | reverse complement strand
AATTAAATGAAAGAGCCTGAATTGAAAGTCACTGAAAAAGCCCTGGGAGGTCACCATGAATCAAAATAGCTTCAGAAACCTGCAATTTAACTTATCAGGGCTGAACTTCTGGCTGACACTTCTGGCGATCGCCTGGTTGCTTGGCTCCTTGGGGCTAGGCTGGATTATTAAGTCTTTTGTGGTCATTTTAGGATTAATTACTATCACCCCAATTTTGGGTTTCATTGCCTTCCGTTGGTGGCTGAAACGGAACTTGGTGGAAGCCGCTTGTCCAGTCTGTAGCTTTGAGTTGGCAGGCATTAACGGCACAGAAATGCGTTGCCCTAATTGCAGCGAACCCTTAAAAGTCGAAGCGGGTCATATGCGTCGGCTAACACCGCCTGGAACAGTAGATGTAGAGGCGATCGAGGTTTCCGCCAAACAAATTGACGAATAGCCCGACCGGGGCAGAAATTAAAAAAGGGGCAGATCGTTCTGCCCCTTTTTGCTTGCCTTTAGCTTTGTAGCAATTCCTGTACAGATAAGGTGCATCTTGACTCATCTTAGACAAGAGGCTTAAGCCCCTTGTCTAAGATGCCCTATCAACTAATTTTCTTGAGTGATAGATAGGGTAAACGGATGACCACCTTGAGCCATGTCTCCGACAAACACTGAGTAAGTGCCTGGTTCCCATACGCCTGGAACTTCGATAGTGCCATTGGCAGCAGCGTCTGCCATAACGCAGCGATTAGAAGGACCCGTAATCCAGAGAGTTGGCTGACCTTGCCCTTGCAGCCTAATTCGGAGCGGCGAAGGTTGCTTAACAACAAGAACTTGGTTGGGTTCAGTGGGGATGAATCCACATTGACTCGCGTGAGAGCCACCGGAATTGCCGCTAATGGTAAGGGGTGCAGCAAGAGGAGTTTGCACAGGGGTACTGTACACAGAACTGGCGATCGCCATAGTCATTGCGATCGCGGTGGGAATCGTCATCCAGTTAAAGCGCTTTTTCATAACCCCTCTACACAAGCCAAGATTTTTAAGGATAGGTTTACTTGGTTAATTGCATCCTAGCTTTAGGAATTAACGATGAAGAAAAATCTGTGACAGTTCCCTAAGTGCGCTAATTTAGCAGGATAGTATTTAGAGCCTTTTCGAGCATGTTGCAACAACTTTCTGTACCCGCGACGCTACTGTATGCGATCGCCGCTGCGGCTGCGCTGGTCTACCTTCCGTTCCTCATCGTGGCATTGGGACGCGTCAAAGTAGGATACGACCCAGCTACTCCACGCGCTATGTTTGATAAGTTGCCCGACTATGCTAAACGAGCAACCTGGGCACATCAAAACTCGTTTGAGTCATTTGCACTATTTGCAGCGGCGGCGTTGATGGCTTATGTCACGAAGGTAGATTCTCCTTTAGCAGTGCAGGTGGCGATCGCCTATGTTATTGCTCGATTCTTCTTCTCAGTGTTTTATATTTTAAATGTGCCCTTGTTGCGATCGCTCATGTTTGGCATCGGAACCACAGGAATTATTATCTTGATGGGGCTAAGTCTGAAGCAAGTTAATCTATAGCTCGACCCTCCAACTCACTTACATTTCCCCTAGGTCTCCTCAACCGCCATGGCTTCATCCTCCTATTCTTTCGATATTGTCAGCGACTACGATCGGCAAGAGTTAGTCAACACCCTCGACCAAACCAACCGCGAAATCATTGCCCGCTACGACCTCAAAGACACCAAAACTACTTTGGAATTGGGTGCCGAAAGTATTGACGTTCACACCGACAGCGAATTTACGCTCGACTCCATTCACACCATCCTTCAGCAGAAAGCCGCTAAGCGAAATCTTTCCTTGAAGATTTTTGAGTATGGCAAGATCGAATCTGCCAGCGGTAACCGAGTTCGGCAGGAAATTAAGCTGAAAAAAGGCATTCCTGCTGAAATGGGCAAGCAAATCTCTAAGCTAATTCGGGACGAGTTTACTAAGGTTCAGGCTTCGATTCAGGGCGATGCTGTGCGAGTTTCGGCAAAGTCGAAAGACGAGCTTCAGGCAATCATTCAGCGCCTTAAGCAAGAGGATTATCCAATGGCATTGCAATTTAACAACTATCGCTAGCAGACCTTCTGCTTAATCAGGACTTTTGAGGTTGAAAGTTTGAGGTTAAAAATCCAATGCAAGTACCAGAGGTAGATCCCACTACAAGCCTCTACGAAACAGACTTCTACGCTTGGACTCAGAAGCAGGTGAATTTGTTGCGCGATCGCCACTGGAGCCAGCTTGACCTACACAACTTAATCGATGAGGTCGAATCTTTGGGCAAACAGCAACGCCAAGAACTTCGTAATTGTTTGAGTGTGCTGTTAGGCATTTGTTGAAATGGGAATATCAACCGTGGGAGCGGAGCCGCAGTTGGCTTGCCACTATCCGGGTGCAACGCCGAGGTGCCTTACTGCTTTTGCAAGAGAACCCTAGCCTTAAATCGGTCTCACCGGAGGCATTGCTAGAAGCCTACGAAAATGGCAAAGACCTAGCCATGGGAGAAACTGATCTACCCCAGCAAACTTTTCCATTGTTATGTCCTTATCAACTCAACCAGGTTTTAGATAGTCGCTTCTACCCTGGAAAAATAAGTAAGTTGGTCAGCCAATCAGAGGCTTAGGAGCGGGGATCAAATCCGGTGAGTAGTCTAGCAGTTGGTCATTATTTCGTCTTTGGAAAGCGTCCATTCAGTGGCATGATATTGAAAGTAGGCTCAATCTGCTGAATCCTAGACGATGGCAGAGATTGAGCTTCGCTGTGTTGGACTCATAATGTTGAACATCCGATCTTGAGGACGTTTTGAAGGAGAACCATGTTTAAGAAATGCATCGGGCTGGTAGTCGCTGTATTCCTTGCCTTCCAGATGTTTACGGGAGGCGCGATCGCTGCTGAATTAGATGCGGCGACTCGAACCGTAACGTCAACCGAAGCTGGGGGAACAGTCACCCTTAATCTCAAACAAGTTGCTGCGGGCAAGCGCTTGTTTAATTATGCCTGTGGTCAGTGCCATGCGGGTGGAGTCACTAAGACCGACCCCAACATTGGGCTGGAGCCTGAGTCTTTGGCGCTGGCAACCCCCCGCCGCGACAATCTTGACGCTTTAGTTGATTACATGAAAAATCCGACCACCTATGATGGTCTGGAATCCATTGCTGAGCTGCACCCCAGCACCCAAAGCACCGATATCTTTCCTAAGATGCGGAACTTGACGGAAGATGATCTGGTGGCGATCGCCGGACATATCCTCCTTCAGCCCAAAGTGGTGGGTGACAAGTGGGGCGGCGGCAAAATCTACTACTAAACTTCAATTCATGCTGATTTCTTTGGGCTGGCGGCGATTTTGGGGCGTGGCGATCGCCTTAGCGACGGTTTTTCTAATTTTAGGAACTCCTGCTGCTCAGGCAGATTCTTTAGAAGCTTATGTCTTGAGATATCTAGATGTGAGGGAACCCGTTCCTTTGGCGATCGATGCCCAAGGCGAAACCCGTCCATTCTCAGCAGCAGACTTGTCAGCAGGCAAGCGGCTGTTTGAGGATAGTTGCAAAAACTGTCATGTTGGCGGCGCGACGTTGCCCGACCCGCTAGTGTCTTTGTCATTAGAAGCACTGCGGAAAGCCACGCCGCCGCGCGATAACATTAGCAGCCTGGTCGCCTACTTAAGACAACCCATGTCGTATGACGGCACTGAAGAGTCTTATGGATGCCGCCAAGTGAGTGAAAAATGGATGGATCAAACGGAGATTGAGAATCTCTCAGCCTTCGTTTTACGAGCCGCCCAAAAAGCCCCAGGTTGGGGAATCACTTCCTTTTGAAGCCTAGTTTTTGAGATAAACCAAGATAAAATTTATCTGGGAACGAATTCAACTTAATTTTTCGAGGTA
>JBBRCV010000338.1:0-3918 GCA_038204505.1 Elainellales cyanobacterium | reverse complement strand
AAGTGAGTGGAGAGCGATCGCTTACAATAGCAACAGATTTTGCACCCATCTGGCAAAGACCATGCAAGAGATTGAGGTTACAGGCACAATCGATCAACAGGGTTACATCCAACTGGATCACCCACTCACCATTAGCGATCGTAAAAATGTTCGCATCCTCCTCCTGATTCCCGAGACTGATGAAGACAACGACGAACATTACGACGAACCCGATGAGAGTATCCTCGCGGGTCTTCACCAAGCCTTAAGCGAAGTTAAAGCAGGACAAACTATTCCTCTGTCTGAATTGTAGAAAGCAGAGCCCTGCTACGGAGTAGCGATCGCCCTTCCAAGCCTGTTGGACAGACGATCGTCAAATTTTCAATTGAAGTCAACTGCTATGATCACAGTCAGACCTAGCCAGATAGACAGGATGAATTTAAACATTTTGGTAGAACAAAAGCAGGATGGAGGAGCGATCGCCTCTGTTCTAGAAATTCCTGCCTACCGAGTTGAGGCAGAAACCCGCGATCTAGCCCTCGTCAAGCTTCAAACCCTATTGACTGAGCAGTTGGCAACCGCAGAAGTTGTTCCCTTAAAGATCAAGCTACCTCATGAAGCAGCGAATCATCCTTGGGCGAAGTATGCAGGCATTTTTAAGGACGATCCAGACTTTACCGAAATCGCTAGAGAGCTTCGAGCTGAACGAGAAAGCGATAACGAATCAGAGATCGACCCTGCTGTCTACTCCAGATAACTTGGAGCGATGACCCGATATATACCTCAATACAGATCATCTGTCCCTATGGCTTGAAGGACGCCCCTTTGTGCGATCGAAGCTTAGCCGTCTTAGCTCAGTCAGCGTCACAATCATCACGGTACAAGAGCTATTTAACGGCTGGACATCTCGAATCAACGATCCCAAACAGGCAGATCGCTTAGTCCATCTCTACACAAAGCTATGGCTCGTGGTGGAATTGCTCCGAGGCATTCCAGTGCTTAACTTCGATGCTGCCGAAGCGCAATATCAGCGCTTGCTGCAAACAGAACCCCTCCTCCGCAAGCAGCGAATTCAGAAAAATGTTCAGATAGCAGCGATCGCGCTTTCAACAGACAGTGTTTTGGCTACACGCAATCACAAAGATTTTTCTCAAGTTCCAAATCTGGCGATCGAGGATTGGACGGGGGAAAACGCTTGAGCTTTAGTAAGGCAGATAAAGGTGACCTTGTTTGAGGGGCGATCGTTGCTGTTCTGAACCCGAAGGTTGCAGTTTTAAGGGCGATCGTTGCTGTTTCAAACCGCAAGTGCCGAGGGGAGCAATGAAACCTAGCCAGGATGAGGAAGATCGACTTGAGACCACATTCCAAAATGCTGTCTAGCACTGCAACGGCGTTTTAGGGAGTGGCGATCGGTAGGGTAGAATCAGGGCATCGTCCAATTGCGGGGGCTGATGTCATGACCCAAGCCAAAGTCAGGTTTGCCAGTTTTGAAGAGTATTTAATCTGGAGTGATGATCCTGAGAATTGTATGGAGGGTCGTTGCGAGTTAATTGATGGGGAGTTGATTAAATTGCCACCAGAGTCAGAACCGAACAATTGGATTGCGAACTATCTACAATTTTTGTTGGCGGCTGGCAAAGTTGCACCACTGCGACTGATTAAAATCCATTCCCTTGAATTGCAGGTTCCCCCCCTTCAGAAAGGAGATGTGCAAAATCGATTTCCTGACCTGGTAGTCCTGCGAGAAGAACACCTTGAACTGACGGAACGACGGCTGACGATTACGCTTGATATGCCACCGCCCATACTCATTGCTGAGGTTGTCAGCCCTGGCAAAACCAACCGCGATCGGGACTACATCAACAAGCGATCGCAATATGCAGCGATCGGAGTGCTTGAATATTGGCTAATTGACCCAAAAGCCCAGACAGTCATGGTGCTAGTACTGGAAGGAGACGATTACAGGGAGATAGGAACGTTTCAAGGAATCGCTCCTATCGTCTGCCCCACCTTCCCGGCACTGACCCTGAGCGCTGAACAAATCTTTCAGCCTAATGTGCATTCTTAAACGACGATTAGTTTACAAGCGCTATCCTGATTCAGCTAAGTTACTCATTAAGTCACTCATTCATGCCCAATGGTGCTTTAGAAATTCCACTCATTCCGCTCCCCATCGAAAGCTCTGGGAAAGTGCGGCAACCTTATTTCTCATTAGTCATTCCGACCTACAACGAGGGTCGAAATATTGTTCGCATGATTGAAACCTTGAGCCAATTGCTCGATACCGCACTACCCGGTAATTATGAGCTATTGGTCGTAGATGACGATAGCCCCGATCGCACCTGGGAAATAGCTGACGGTCTGAGCGATCGCTACCCTCAGCTACAGGTGATTCGGCGGCAGCAAGAGCGCGGACTCTCGACTGCGGTCATCCGAGGATGGCAAGCGGCAGGGGGTGAGGTACTGGGGGTCATTGATGGCGACTTACAGCATCCACCCGAAATTTTGTCGAAGCTGCTTCATGAAATAATGGCGGGAGCCGATTTAGCGGTCGCCAGTCGCCATGTAGAAGGTGGCGGGGTCAGCAGTTGGAGCGCTGTGCGGCGATTTTTGTCACGCGGGGCGCAGATTTTAGGACTGGTGATTTTGCCGAGAGTGCTGGGTCGATTAACAGATCCGATGAGTGGCTACTTTTTGGTGAAACGAACGGCGATCGCCCATCGACCTCTTAGCCCTGTGGGTTACAAGATTTTGATCGAGGTTGTGGGTCGAGGCAACATTCAACAGATTGCCGAAGTCGGCTATGTTTTCCAAGAACGTCAGGCAGGCGAGAGTAAAGTCACTTGGCGGCAATACCGCGACTATCTCCATCATTTGCTGCGGCTGCGGTTGTCATCAGGAAGGCTAAATCGTTTGGCTCAAAAAATGGATTTCCCAATGGGTCGCTTCTTGCGATTTGGCTTTGTGGGGCTGAGCGGTGTTGTCATCGACATGGGCTTGCTCTATCTATTTCATTCAGTATGGGGATTTGCCCTGACCCGCAGCGCCATCTTTGCCGCCGAGTTTGCCATTCTCAACAACTTCTTTTGGAACGATCGCTGGACGTTTGCAGATGTGGCACAGCAACAGCGATCGCCCGGTAAAGTGTTCAAACGCTTGCTCAAATTCAACCTTGTCTGCCTCATGGGCTTGGTTTTGAAAGTGTTACTGCTCAATATTCTGTTTAATGGACTGGGTGTAAACGCCTATTTAGCTAACTTGGTGGCGATCGCGATCGTCACCGTCTGGAACTTCTGGATTAATCTCAAGCTGAATTGGCGCGTCACTGAAATTAAGTAGCAATTACACAGCTTCAAAAAAAATGCATCTAAAGAGGCTTTCGTCAATCAACTAACTCGCCTAGATTAAGTTATGTTACAACTATCCACAAAGCCTTCGGTTCTCAGAATCAGCTTTGAACTTTTCGAGTGAGGAAAATTCTGTGACACTATCTCTTCAAGCTTTGGCCCTAGACCAAGTAATTGCCCAATTCTTTAAACGTTCTGTCGGTCAATGGCACTCCGATCGCCGCTACTACACCCTGCCCGATGGCGACACCAAAGAAATGGTCAGCTTCATTAACGTCCGTTTCCTACCCCAAGGCTGTGCTCCACTCCGCCACTTAGCGCAACTTCACGGACTAACCGACGAAACCGTCATGACTTGCGGCACAGAAGTGACTTGGGACAGCGAAGATTCGGTTTCAGGACAAAAGCAATCTCAGGGATCAACGCTGTTTGGCGTTTGGGGCGACTTGCTGTACCGCGATCGCGGCTTTGCCACCACCAAACCCATCACGGCAAAGTACACTATGGCAAATCCTGAAACGCTTGCCCTCCGCACCGAATATAAAGGTTCAGTATTCGAGGAAGAAGTCAAGCTAGTGGGGCAAAACTACCG
>JBBRCV010000337.1:0-3949 GCA_038204505.1 Elainellales cyanobacterium | reverse complement strand
AGAGCACTACCATTTGTGTAAATCATTTAATGCCGTGAAGTTCTTATTTGAGTTCGTGACGCATCAACAAATCTTCAATTTCCCTAAACTGTTTTCCTATGGATACTTCTCATGAATCATTTAGGATTGCTATAGCTAGTTCCAAATGCCTCAGCTCGAATGGGCACCCTACTGAAACGCAAGCGTGGAAAATATCAAAATGTCATTAGAAGAAATTACATCATTGATAACTATCTACTTTGACAACATGGCAGCTATGAATGCCAATGGCTGGGTCAAGATTTTTGCTGAAGATGCCGTCATTCATGACCCAGTTGAAGAACCCCCAAGACTCGTACACAAAGATTCTGAACATTTTTTTAAGATGATGTCTAACTTTCTTGAGAAGATCGAACTTTCAAGAGATGATACGTTCTTTGTGAAGAATGGAGCAGCAGTGAAGTGGACAATGCAAGTCGTGTCTAAAAAAGATCGTCATGCTACAGCCGAGGGCATCAGTATCTTTGAGATGAACGATCGCGGTAAGATTCAAACGGTATCCTCTTACTGGGATGAAGCAGCAATGATGGCGAAGCTAAAGGGTTAATTTAAAGGGGTAGGTTGCAAAAAAAGTTGCTCATTTGAAGAGATCTTTTAGTTAAACCCTTGTCATTCATATACAGAAACAATGGTCGAGAAAATAGTAATTATTGACGCTGGTCCCAGTGGTGTGTTGCTGGCTCTCTATCTGCTGCAACGCAGCGATCGCTATCAAATTGACCTCTACGATCGCCTTGGTGATCCGCGTGCCCTTGAGTTCTCCAATGCTAGGACCTACCCCATTACCCTAACTGAACGAGGCATGAGTGCGATCGCCCCAATTGAGGGGCTAGAAACTGCTGTCAGAGCAATTAGCTTAGAGACAAATGGCACTGTTTTTCACCAGCAGAACGGCAAAACGCGAGTCACATCTAGAAAGAAATCGCTGTTGACGCTCGACCGCACTAACCTAGTGATCACACTGCTACAACAGCTAACGACAAAGTACGACCACCGCATCAATCTCCATTTCAGTCATGTCTGCACTGACGTAAACTTTGCCGACCAGTCAGTTACATTTCAACCTAAAGCCCAAACGTCTGAGTCAACAGATGCAACCTTAACAGTGAACTATGATCGCTTGATAGGTGCAGATGGTGCGCGTTCGGTTGTGCGATCGCAGTTTCTCAACACAGAGATGTTTGAGATTGAGCAAAAATATATCCCGAATGTTTACAAATCGCTCGGTTTACCTGATGCCGATCAATCGTCTGCCCCTTACTTGGAGCCAGGTAAAGTGCATTCTTGGCGGACTCATGATGGCATTGTAGTATTGCTGCTCTATCAGGCTGATGGCAGCATGAGCGGTGCAATCTATTTTCCGCGACACAATACTCAAGTTGTCAATCTGAAAACACCAGAAGCAGTCCTACAATTCTTTCATCAGCATTTCCCAAAAGTCGGTCAACTCATGTCACGATCGGAGGCAGAGGTATTCATGAATCGAGCCGTATCGAGCGCGTTGACCATTCGCTGTAATCGTTATCATTACGGCGATCGCGTTCTCATTTTAGGTGATGCTGCTCATGCAACATCGCCCTCTTTGGGACAAGGGTGTAACGCTGCCCTAGAAGATGTGGCAATTTTCGATCATCTGCTAGATGAGTTTGCGGAGGGTTGGGCTAGTGCGATCGTACAGTTCACAATTCGCCGTAAAGCAGATGCTCATGCTTTGGTGGAGTTGAGCGATAACTCTTTTCCATCCTCCTCCAAGTTGTTTATCGAGTTTGTGATTCGAGCACGGTTGGCGAAAATGCTCCATCAATTTTTCCCCAATCGATTCTCTCCGTCGCTGTTTGAGCTAATTACGGAGAGTTCTATGCCTTACTCTGAGATTCTTGATCGCTACAAAGGCTGGATTGCTAAAGTGAAAAAATCCAATTAGCTTTTTGAAAGGCGTTATTGCATCATGGTTCACTTTGGTTTGTTTTGTCCGCCCGGCTCTGGGCACCTTAATCCGATCGCTACCCTGGGGCATCAACTTCAGCATCGGGAGCATCGCGTTACCCTCATTAATATTGGGGATGCTCAGACAGTCGCAGATACTGCCGGAATTGAGTTTTATCCAATTGGGCAAGCAGAATTTCCGCCTGGCTCAGCCGCACAAACTCAGGAGAAACTGGGTCAATTGGATGGGCTGATCGCCTTGAAGTATACGAGGGGTCAAGCCGAGGTAAGTGTAAAACAGTGCCACGAAAACTTGAAAAGCTCTTGTAGTGGTGACTTCAGCGATCGCGGCTTTTAACCAATTTAGACCGATTTAGCTATGAGATTTCAAGCCTTTCAGAGCTGTGTGGCACTATTTCGCACGTATCGCGGCTTAACCCCAATCTAAGCTATGACACTAATCACGAGATTTCTATCACCAGTAGTACAATTCGCCAACAACATCAGCAACGGAACAAAAAACAACGCTAAGCCTGAAAGCCTTGTAGGGTAACGGTTTCAGTCGTCATTTTTGGCGTTTTCGCAACGGCTTTAATGGCTATAACCTTTGACTGGTCTAGCTTTCAGTAAATTAAGGCACTACTTCCTACAGGAAATGGTATTCAACTTTTATTGGATGAGGGTCAACCGAAGATTCACCTCATCAACGTCAAACTCATTCGGGTCAAAGTGTCCACCGATCCACTCCAGCATCTGCTCATGATCAGGATGCGCTCGGTCTTGGATAGCGGCAATAAACTCTGCATATCCCCATACCCCACCGCAGTCTTCAGGTGGACAGGCTCGCTTTCCAGTTAAACAGGTGGGATAACGCCTGTCAGCTTCTCGTGGCAATACCTTTTCGACTAAGATTTCGTGGTCCCAACCGTCACCCATATCGTAGGTGTAGAGGAACTTAAACTTCTCACTCGTGACGAGTTGACTGAGCTTGGCTGTCTTCTCATTGCGGACGTTGAAATCGTATTCGGGCATGGGTTGACCATAATCGACCCCATGGATCGTGAACTGATGCAAATGAGAATCAGTCCAACCCATCGATCGCTGAATGATGTAGTGAAGCTGCTGTAAAGTCGTCGTATCGAGTACCTGCACTCTGCGCCAGATGGGAGGTTTAGCATCTGCGAGCGTCATTTTGAGTTGATAGACCGTTGGGGATATTGCCGATTTACGAGGTGCCATCATCGTTTAGGTTGAAGTTACACTCAGTTTGTTGGTCAAGAGTACGTTGCCTACTTTTGACCAATTTAAGTAAAAATACTATTTGCTTAAATAACTCATTATTAGTGCCCATGCTAACTGCTTATTTTACCAGATCAGATAGTGCCCGTTTTGCGACGATTTCTGCACGGGCTGAGGTCACTTTTTGATAGCGTAATGTGGTTTGAATCTGCTCATGTCCCATCAAGGCGCGCAGTTCTTCAATGCCCATTAACCCGACTCGCTCAGTGGCAAAGGTGTGCCTTAAATCATGAATGCGGACTTCAGCTAACTGGGGACTTTGGGTTAACTGTTTCCAGTTTTTATAGACGGTCGCGTAGCTCAAACGACTGGTGATTTGGGAGATCGGTTGTTGTGCCGTAAACAGAGCCAGACAGTCAGGAAACGTACGGCACCCAACGAGCACTCGAAAATCTACAGGAATCTGCCTGGTGGAGCAAACATCTCACAGAACGAATGTGGCAGTATTACGCAATCGCCACCTCTTTGCTCTTCTTTTTGGCGTTGATTATCTTGCTGACTAGTATCCTTAGCAAAGCTATCGAAGAGAACCTTCCACCCCTCTGCTGGGCAGGGCTGATTCATTGAAAGAAGGAAAATAGCTTCCTGACATCATGCGCCAAGAATCGCAGTCCTTTAGTGATGGAATCAAACCCATTCAGCCGAAAAAGATTGAGTCCAAAAGTGCGGACAATGCCAAAATTGA
>JBBRCV010000336.1:0-3959 GCA_038204505.1 Elainellales cyanobacterium | reverse complement strand
ACACAATTGTTGAGCATAATTATTATTGCTGTTCAATCCTAGTTCGGTACTTTGGCGGTACTCTAACGCAATGAGGGTCAAGGAAATCAATTAAATCGATCAGCTTAGTGTGAATTAACACAAGTCTATCGGCATCGATCTTTGACGCATTTCCCATCGTGTCAATATCGTCCTTCAGCTTTGCGAACCAACCCGCAAACTCTGGATCGCCCATCTTTTTCACAAACGTTGCATAACCGATGCAATCATATCCAATCATTTCAGTGCTGGAGCGAGGAACCGTCATGATTTCTCCGATCGCTCGCTGTTCGCCGTTAAAGAGTTGGAAAATACCTCCGACTTTAGAACGTGCTCCAAATGCTTGATTAATATTGACCAGTAGTTCACTCAGGCGACGATTCAGTTCCAAATCACCCAAGTCCAAAAACTGAACTTCTCGGCGCAGAATTTCTACCCACCCCAGATACTCTGAAACAACGTACAGGGTGTTGTAAATTCTATAATTCTGTGCCGATGGCGATCGCTCACAGAGACCCTCCAAAAAATTTTGCTGATGAATGTTATACAAGCGGCTCTGAAGATCAATCGCTGAACGTAGTAAGGGATTTCGGTATTTAGACATCAAAGCAGCCGTTTGAGCTTCACGCGATTCGGCTTCACGCTGCTTTGTGAGTCGATCGGTTAATCGGGCAATCCGAGTTTGACCGTAAATGCTAATGACTGCGCTAATGACCGCGATAATTGCGGCGATCGTCGCAGTGATAACTTCAGGCTTCATTGCAATTGGTTTACTTCTACAATTGCTTGCATCCTACTTGATCGGGAACACAAACACGCAGCTTTGTTTTACGGCGTTGCTGAATGAAAGTATGAATTGCCCTCCTCACGAAGTGGGGCGAAGCCCTCGCCAACCCTTCTCCCCAAGGAGAAGGGAGCCAGAAGTCTTGTTCCCTCTCCTCTTGGGAGAGGGCTAGGGTGAGGGCGGATTTGACGGTTCACACCTAGATTCAGCAACGTCTGTTTCACCAAGCTTGCAGCGTGAATTTGACGACCAATCATGGGCGAGAACATGGAGAGCGATCGCTCTTTAAGCAGAACGATCGCTCTATTAACCTTACAAACCCGTTTCAGGATTGTGTTCAGCCGTTGTCGGGTCTACTCCCATCGGCCCAACAATGTCTCGGAATAGCGTGATTTGTTGTTCAAAAGCTAACCCTTTAATCTGCTCAAATAAGCCATTTGCTTCAGAAGAAAGCTCATAACCCGCAGGCATCGGTACGATCGTGCTATTGTCCATTCCTTGAGCCAGCAAATACCAAAATAAAAGCTTTGTAGTGTCGCTGAGTGCGCCATACTCACGAGAAAACTCACTGTTTTTGCGATTAACTAAATCCCGTTGCAGTTCTAGCTGCTGATCATGCGGTAGTGCTTTAACTTGGTTGAAATAGGCTTCTCCAATCTCAGGGGATGCAGTGCTTGCGCCAGGAGCAGCCGGTGTGATTGAGTGTCCCATTTCTTTGTAGATGAAGTAGAACAATGCAAGCTGCTGATCGGTGTCTAAGCTTTGAAAAGCGCTGGATAAATCGTTTGCAGTATTTGATGTGGTAAATGTCATAACAACCTCATAATATTGGCATCTGCAAGATATCAGGAGCGCTAGTGGTCTTCGCCTCGCTAAAGGGTGACTCTGCAACCTAACTTCAGATGGAGGTAACGATCGCTTTGCTCGGTCAAAGTTTGAAAGATTCCAATCTCAAACGTACAACGACTCGAAGACTAAGCCCACAGTAGAGGTCGTCATTAGGAACGATCAGGGGAACAGTCTCCCACAAGTTCGCCAAAAAATATCATCAGGTCAAGTAATTGTTAGCCTGCTTCGTTTGGGGTGATCGTGATTATTTGGAAGATAGCTGTGAGTGTTCAAAATTGAGCTGTTTCAAAGTGCTTGATGCAGCAGTTGATCGAAATGGTTCGTACCACGTTTTAAGATTTCGGTTAAAGCGTAGTTTCTAAGCAGGAGTTTCAATGCTGAAGTTCTACTACAATCCTGTCTCTGTCAATGCGCGTCGAGTTTGAGTCGCCTTGCTGGAAAAACAGCTTCCTTTCAAGCCAATTTTGGTCAAGCTGGATGGCGAGCAGTTTGATAACAACTTCACAGTACCAACCCACTCCAGCGCGTTCCCGTCATCGTAGACAATGGATTTCGGGTCATTGAGTCGTTGGCAATTTTAGATTACCTAGAAGCAAAATATCCAACTCAATCATTAATGCCAAGCAAACCTGAAGATGTCGCTAAGGTTCGGATGGTGGAGATGCTTGCCGTCAATGAACTTCAGCCTGCTACGATTCCACTAACTCGACCACTTGTGGGACTAGATGTTGATCATCAGAAGTTTGACATTACCAAAGAGCGAGTTATCTCTGTGATGCTGTTTTACAAGAACCTTTTAGGTAATCATTCATACTTCATCGGAGAAAAACAACGTTGGTAGATATTGTTGCTGGAACCTTAGTGCCTTTATTGCCATTGTTTGGTTTCTCTTTAGATATCTACCCTCGTCTCAAAGCTTGGTCAGAGCAGCTTGCGATGCGTGAAAGTTGGCAACAAACAACGCCACAGTCTGAAGTTGTGGAAGTCGCTTTGCCAATTATTAGAAAAATTTTAGAGCAGCGATCACAGCGATTGATTTTAGACTAAAAATATGCACTGAGACCGACGAGGTCAAGAGGTTTGATCGAAAATTTGTTTTTATTTCTGTTTTCCTTTATCTTCTGTAGATGCGCTCTTTTTTATTTCTTGTCAAATTTGACCTTGGCAAGAATATTCCAGCATAAATGTTTCAGTATTGAGTTAATTTTGTCATTAATCTACTTTCATTTCTAATTCTTGATTTTGTTTTTCTTGTGATTATTGCGCTTCTGATGCGATCGCCAAGTCTTGGACGAGTGATGCCCCCTTTCGTCACCCCATCAGTAGGCAAACTTGTGCCTTACACTACTAAACTTATGCCTTACACTACTAAGATGGTTGAGGCGCGAAGCAAAAAGGCTGGGAAACTTTGCTGATTTTCCAGCCTCTTTGACTAAAAGCTTTGCCCCTTTTGTGTTTTGATTGCCCCAAAAGCTCAGGAGTTAATAATCATGGACCCAATTACTGTCATTCTTACGGCTCTGGTCGCGGGAACGGCGAAGGCAGTGGGTGATGTCGTCCCCGATGCCTATAAGGAGTTGAAAACCCTGATTTACAAAAAGTTTGCCGGTAAGCCAGAGGCGGAAATGGCATTGGCTAAACATGAAGAGAAACCAGAAGTTTGGAAGGAACCGCTCAAGGAAGCATTAGAGGAGTCGGGAATTGACGAAAATGACGAAATATACAAGGCGGCGCAGGCATTGCTGAAGCAGTTAAGCCCTGAAGCGACAGCACCAGGAACCATCAATATTGGTCAGGGTGCGAAGGGGATTATTGGGCAAACGGTGACTGGCGCGACGATTACCGGGAATATCAGTTAGAGGATGTCTTAAAAGCTGCGAGTTGCTATCCGAACTGCCCCCAGAATTGGGTAACAAGGACATCATGGTTTATTCGCCTTCTGCGAGGAATTTTTAGCTCAGTTATGTTGTCATGATCGTTCATGATTTGCTGCCTGCGTATGGCCGCCATAGCAATCAATTGGAGATCCATCCAATGGCTGATGTTAGTTTGCCCACCACTACCAATATTGGTCAGGGTGCGAAGGGGATTATTGGACAAACGGTAATTGGGGCGACCATTATTGAGCAACAGCAGCTCTTGATTACGCCCGAGGCGATCGATCTCAGCCCATTCCAGGCGCGATCGCCTTACAAAGCCCTGAAACGGTTTGATGTGGATGATAGTGAGTATTTCTTTGGTCGCTATCAACTCACCCATGAAATGCAGGAAGTCCTTAAGAACAACAATCTAATTTTGGTGTTGGGGG
>JBBRCV010000335.1:0-4053 GCA_038204505.1 Elainellales cyanobacterium | reverse complement strand
ATTCAGATGCTAGTTCAGCAAGCTCCACAGTATGGAGCTTCTTCTAAAGAAGTAGAGGCGATCGCCCCTGCCCTGATTACGGTTGCCGATCGACTTAAACACCCTGAATATTATGTGCTGCAAACCCTGGAGCAAAACTGGGTGATGACAGTTCTTAACCATCCTAACGAATCTGAGGTCACAAAAAACATCCTCTCTGTTTTCCCAACGCTTGAAGACGCTAAAACTAGCGCTAGCGAGTTTGATAATGCTCACGTAATTGCTGTGCCCGTACCTGTGATTCATATCCTGTTTCAAATGTTGGCAATGGAGCCGCTAGACAGCATTATCTTTTTTGAACAGCCTAGAGAATTTAATACGGGTGTAGAGGTGACACGGGCAAATCTTTTAGAGTTAGTTCAGATTTCTCTGCAAACTGTGCAGTCTCGCACTCCTACAGACATTGCTTAACAGACATTGCTTAAAGAGTCCACACTTTCCAACGTTGTACCCTTTCTGAAATAGTGCCTAGTAAAGGCGGCTCAGCACATAGTCTGCTAGCTCTAACAAAGCTTGCCGAGATTCGGTTGCCGGGAAGCCAGCAAGATGTCCAACGGCAGCCTGAGCATGACTGGCTGCAAGCTCCCGCGATCGCTGGATACCTTGGCTATCTTTAACTAGGGCGATCGCTTGCTCCAAATCATCATCTTGGGCAAATTCTCGCTCAATCAACACTTCCAGAAAAGGCTTTTCTTCAAGCGCAAATAACACTGGAGCCGTTAGATTACCACTTTGCAAGTCAGACCCCGCAGGTTTGCCCAGAGTTTCACTAGAAGCCGTAAAGTCCAAAATGTCATCCACAATTTGGAATGCCAAACCAATATCACGCCCGTAGTGATAAAGATGCGTATTTTCTTCTGCCGATAACCCACTCAGCACGCCTGCTGCTTTGGAACTATTGGCGATTAAAGAAGCAGTTTTGTAATAGCTCTTTTCTAAATACGCTTCCAGCGTCAAGCTAGTATCAAATCCGTTTAAGCCTTGCTGGATTTCGCCTTCCGCTAAGTCCATAATGACTTCTGAAAGCAGCTTAACAACGGTCAGGTTGTCCAAATTCGCCAAATACCAGGAAGACTGGGCGAATAAGAAGTCCCCCGCTAAGACCGCAACTCGGTTCGTAAAGCTGCTGTGGACGGTTGGAATGCCTCGACGCATTTCTGCTTCATCAATGACATCATCATGCACAAGGCTGGCTGTGTGAATCATTTCGGTGATTTCTGCCAAGCGTCGGTGCTTAGCGGTAATCTCCTGGTTGGGCATTGTCGCTCTGGAGATCAGAAAAACGATCGCGGGTCTGAGGCGCTTGCCGCTTGCCCCAAATAAATGCTCTGCGGCGGCATAGAGGATGGGGTGGCGGGCACCGACCAACTGCTTTAGATTGTCGGTGAGTAGATGAAGATCTTTTTCGACAGGGGAAAAAAGAGAGGTGGCTGAGGTCATGGATAAGCTGACTCTGGCTCGATGTTACGGAACTTTACATATCTTACACTTATTTTAAGCCAACCCTAGAGCGAACCTGGGATGTGCTGAAGATAAGCTGAATTGCGACGCTTTACAGAACGTAGCGCCAGGATTCTCTAGTCCAAATTTTCGCGCGATCGCTTCAGTTCAGCCGCCCGATCGCCGACTCTATTTGCCCAAATTTGCGGCTCTATTTGGCGCATGTGAACCGCACGACTGGCGATCGTTGCCGCTTGCCCCTCAAACTTCACAAATATCCGCCCCGACAACCACTTTTGGATGCCCGATCGCGCGTAAACTCTCACTTCATTGCCCTCTGCTTGGAGCTGATAGCCCATTGCCGTGAGCAGGGTTTCTAGCTCTGCCAGGAACTTCTCTTTCTCTAAGAACGGGGCAACGATGGCAACCGAGCGGTTGAAGTAAACTCCTACCAAACCTGCTAATGCTCCTCCTAGTGCGCCTATTTGCTGAGGAATGCCCGTTGCAATTTCTAAGCCTGTGGCTTGCGATACAACGACCGTGATGACGATCGCGGTCGTTGCAAAGTAATAAATAAAGGTAGTTAGAAAACCGGAATCTGCTTGCATGGATATCTGAATGAAAAGCTCAAACTACTTGAGGAGCGATGCTTTTCTGCACCACAACTTCACCCCGATCGCTCATCCATTTGGGTGAAGTATCCCAACGATTGTCTCCCTCAATATAGGGCAATCAATATATTCTTTGATAGACATTCTTTGGTGGGTTATCTTCGCACGAACCAGTGAGTTATTCATCCTTGCAAAACATGGCAGTGAGCAAACAGCAACGTGAATCATTTGTGCTAAGTGGAGGAGTGATTGCGATCGCATTATTACTCACCAAAAATGTTATTCTCCTACTGCTTCTACTGGTTGTAGGGATGTTAGTTACGGCTGTAGCTTTAACTATCATTTCTGCTAAGCGCCAAAAAGCTCTAAACGCTAACCTAGAGCAGCAAGTCGAAGCCCGCACGTTGCAACTGCAAGCCAGTATGGCAGAGTTAGAAGAATTGAGCAGCCTCCAGGACTTGCTACTTTATGCTATTTCCCACGACCTGCGGACTACGGTAATGGGTAGCCTCATGGTTTTAGAAAATGTGCAGGAGCAAGCTGGAGAAATGATTCCCGTGCCGCGTGAGCTACTGCAACGAATGACGCGATCGGGCAAGATGCAGCTCAATCATCTCAACCAACTTTTAGAAGCTTATAGCAATATAACTGAGGGTATTCAACTCAAAAAAAGTTGGGTTTTAGTCAGTGCAGTTCTGCAAGAAGCGATCGCCGATCTATCCCCACTTTTGCAAGAGAACCGGATTACGCTAATTAATTCCATTTCGACAGACCCACTCTGGATCAGGGTAGATATGGAAAAAATTCGGCAAGTCTTTCATCACCTGATTGCTAATGCGGTGAGACATAATCCACCCGGAATAGAAGTGCGGATGGAGGCGACCCTTGCGGTATCTGCGAAGCAGCCCGTCGAGAAACCTACATTTCACTTCACTATTACCGATACTGGCATCGGTATTGATTTACCCGAACAAAAAGACCTCTTTGAGCTGCGCCTAAAACCGCCTCAAGAGCGCCAACTGACTCGAATTAGTCTGGGATTATGCCTCTGTAAGCAAATTGTGACGGCACACGGCGGTCAGATTGCAGTTCGTAGCCAAGTGGGAGAGGGCACCAAAATTGGATTTACTTTACCCACCGATGCCTAGCTGCGATCGCCCAATAACGATTTCTAGCAACAAAACTTAATACTCGACCTACAATTTATTCTAAATTCTGCTATATTTGATACAGAAATACATCGTTCATCTCTATCTTAAAAAGTCATATTTTTCAGAAAGAGACGGAAGTAAGGGAATCCTGAAGGAACGCGCCTCCGAATCACTTCAACTGTAAAGAGGTAAGCACCGTGGAAAATATGAACCAACAACCTAATAAATCTAAGACCTATCGGGTGAGTCCTGATACGGTTGCTTTCATGCTATCCAGTGGTTTTTCCACTGATGGTAGCTGGTATCAGTGGGTTAAAAAGAATCGTCAACAAGCGATCGATCGCTAAATCAAATTAGGCTGACGAGTCAATTCTAACTAACAAATTAATTCCTCTAGCTTTTCTCCCTTGGGTAAGAGCTAGAGGAATTTCTGTTTAACAGCTTATTTGAAGTGCTTATTTAAAGTAAATCAACAGGTTCAATCCTGGAATCGTCCGAGAAAGCGTCCATAGCAAGAGAGCAAAGTAAAGTAGCCCTACTCCCCACTGATACCAAACCAATGCGGTGATTAGGGCTGGCATTTGTTCATCGCGTAAACGAATGTCATTGAAACCAAATTTGAGCAAATTGTTGAGGCTGAAATCCAAATAGTTTAGCCAACTCCAGCTTCTGTCCCAGAGAATAGGCGTGTAGCGTTCCCGAAAATAAGGAAATACCGGAATATTGGGCAGCCGACCAATTAAAAACCTGAGCTGACGCATACTGCCATCTTCAACAAAATAGCTGCTGTCCATCAGGTCATGGTAGCGACC
>JBBRCV010000334.1:0-4060 GCA_038204505.1 Elainellales cyanobacterium | reverse complement strand
TGCTGCTCTCGCAGGGCACGTTCAGCCGCTTTGCGATCTGTCACATCTCTAGAGATGCAAAGAATCGACTCGATCTTTTGTTGTGATAACTCTGGCGCGATCGCCATTTCAAACGAACGGATGCCACTAAGCGTGGGCGTTTCAAATTCGATGATTTGCTTTTGCCCTGTGGTCAGCAAAGACTCGACTGCTGCTTCCCAACAGTTGACTATATCTGAATCCATGCCTAAGTCACGGCAAGTCTTGCCTAAAAAGGACTCAGTTGAGACTCCAGTCACTTTGGTGAGGGCTGAACTGACGTAAAGATGCCGTAATTGAGTATCAAACCGTTCAATAATGTCAGGGGAATTTTCTGCCAGGTTTTGGTAGTGCTGTTGCGACTCCTTCAAGGAAATTTCGACAACTTTGCGATCGGTAACATCTTGAGAAACCCCCACCAAACGGTAAGGCTGTCCTGTAGTATCTAACACTGGAAAAGCTCGCTCCCAGATCCAGCGAATGGTTCCATCGGGGCGAAGTAGGCGATATTCGTGGTTAAAGCCAGTTTGCGGCCGCTGCTCAAGCGTGGCTAAAACGTGGGCGCGATCGTCGGGGTGAATCGGGTCTAGAAACGATCGGGGTTGCTCGTAAAGACTGCTACAACTGCGCCCCCAAATCTCTTCATAAACTGGACTGATGTAAATAGTTTGAGTAGAGTCGATGTCGGTTAGCCAAAACACTTCATGGATGCTGGTCGCCATTTGGCGAAACCGCTCTTCGCTCTCTTGAAGGGCTTGTTCAGCAAGTTTTATGTCAGTCAGGTCGTGGACGTTGACCACCACACCGGAGATGGTTCCGTCTAGCTCGACATAAGGGGCATAGGTCGCTCTCACAAAATGCCGACCGCTGGCATAGTCTAGCCATGCCTCCAAAATCTGCTGAGTTTCTCCTGCAAGGCAACGATCCATCAAGGGCTGACAGACCGTCTCAAAAAATTCTTGCCCTAGCACTTCGCTCATCGAATGCCCAACGATTTCGTCGTGGGCTTTCTGGTTCCAAGTTAAATAGCTCTGGTTAACGACCTGGTAGAAACCGTTGCGATCGATTAGAGACACCATATCGGGGGTGGCGGAAACAATCCGTTCATAGCGACGCAGCAAGGCTTCTGATTGCTGCCGCTCTAGCTCAGAGGCGGCTCGCACAGCAAAAATAGTCAAGACTTCTTGAATAAACTGGATGTTAGTGATCGCTTGATCACTGATCACACCAATTAAGCCAATGGTCGCTCCAGACGAACTCACTAGAGGAATGCCCGCATAGCCCTCTCCTCCCAGAGCTTGTATCGCTAGCCCTTCTGGGAAGCGTTGCTGAATGTTGTCAGGATAAATACAAAAGCCCTGCTCATACACATGTTTGCAGGGGGTGCCTGCCAGAGAATACTCCAACCCATCCAGAACCTGTTCATTACTTAACCCAGCAATGACCTTGACTTGATTGTTTCCAGGCGCAATTAACTCACCTACAAGGGCTTTGTCCATACCCAGTAAGCGAATTAGATATTTCACCAGAGATTGAAAGAATGCCTCGCCAGTTTTTGCTGAAACGCCCTGAGCAATATCTTGGATCAGTTCTTCTTTTCGCTTACGATCGCTAATGTCAGTAGCCGTGCCAATAAATCCAGAAATCTTACCGTTTGGAGCTTTTAAGGCACTGGATTGCCCCGCTACCCAAACGGCCAAGCCATTGGGATGTAGGAAGCGATACTCTAGGTTAAACGCTCTGCCCTCCTGAATTGCAGCATTCCATTCAGCAAAGATACGTGAGCGATCGTCGGGATGCAGTGCCTCATACCACCCCTCGCCAGCCGCTTGCTCGATCGTTAATTGAGTTAACTCGCACCAGCGATCATTAACATAGGTGCAATGTCCTGCGGCATCGGTCAAAAAGATGCCCACAGAAGCAGATTGAGAAAGCACCCGGAATCGTTGCTCACTTTGTTGCAGGGCAATTTCAGCCTGTCTCTCGATGATGTCAGCCTCTGGGCTAACCGGATTTTGAACGGATTGGGAGGAGATCGTAGACGGGGGTCGTCTAACCGTGTGCTGCTCAAGCTGGTTTTCTAAATCTTGCTGGCTTTGACGCAGCTCTGCTTGTTGAATGGCGATTCCTAGTTGCAGGGCAACGTGCTGCAAACACTGAATCTCTATAGGTTGCCACTCACGTGGGCCACGACAATGGTGAGCAATTAATAGCCCCCACAAAGTGCCCTGGTTTAAAATCGGCACCACCAGGTCGGCTTGTATTTCTAACGCTTCTAAAGAGCCAATATCGCAAGGGTTGATCGTCTTGTAACGGTCTGAGAGGGGGATCTGTCTCTGCTGATAGCGTTTAACCCAATGGGCATTAAAGCAGGGGTCATTGATAAGTGGCCCAACTGGGGGGCAATCTGTATCAACAGACTCAAATGCAATCACAGCATCCTGATTTTCTAGAGAGCGATAGATGAGAACGCGATCGGTTTGCAGAAGTATCCTGAGATCGGCGATCGTCCACTGCAAAATGTCCTCTAGTTCCCTGCATTGCTGAATATAGAAGGCGATTTTTGCTATTTTCTCTAAAATTATCTCTGGCTTAATAGAAAATGCTAGGTCTATGGACACTACAGACCTCCAAAATGGTTAGGCAAGGACGCATTGGGTCGCGCAATGTGAAATCTCCGAGTCTCAGCAAGGGGATGCCTTCTAACCATACTCAAAAAATATTTGTGCCAGACTACCGAAAAGCCCTAAATTCGGTGGCTCAGGTCGCCTATTCTAGCTTACAGTTTTTTTGGGCTATTTTCGGCGAAAAGCTGTACAAAGCTAAACAAGGCATCTTGGAGACTGAACCTAAGTGGAGGCGTGAAGATTCGTTGTTCAATTATTTCGATGTTCTCTTAGAGAGTCACCGCGAAAGTAAAGCGCACTCTCAGTTTGACGGCTGGTCTTTAGACGAGCGATCGCCTCAAGTGATTAAATCTTTACTGCCGATCGGAGAATGGCTCTACCGCTACTACTTTCGGGTTACTACTGACGGTTGGCATCACTTACCTGCTGATCAAAGTATGCTAATTGTCGGCTCCCACAACGGGGGAATGATTGCGCCAGATACACTGATGTTTATGGTCGATTGGTTTCGCCAGTTTGGGGCAGAGCGCCCTGTTTATGGGCTGATGCATCCCAACGTTTGGATGATGCCTGGCTATGCCCGGCTGACCGTCGAGATGGGGTCAATCAAGGCTCACCCTAAAATAGCGATCGCGGCTCTGCGGCGAGGGGCAGCGGTCTTAGTCTATCCCGGCGGGGCTGAAGATCTATGGCGACCTCACCAAGAGCGTCATCGCATTCATTTTGCGGGGCGCAAAGGATTTATCAAGTTAGCGCTGAGAGAGGGTGTGCCGATAGTCCCTGCTATTTCTAATGGGGCGCATGATACCTTAATTATCCTGGCTGACTATTACAAAGAGCTTCGACAACTCCATGATCGGGGGATGCCCTGGCCGTTTGGCTTTGATCCGATCGTCTTTCCGATTTATCTAGGGCTACCGTGGGGGTTAGCGATTGGCCCTTTGCCAAACATTCCGATGCCTGTCCCAATTCACACTCGAATTTGTGCCCCGATCGTGTTTGAGCGATATGGTCGGGCTGCGGCGCTCGATCGCGATTATGTCGATGCCTGCTATGAAAAAGTGGTGATGAGGATGCAGATGGAGCTAGACCGTTTAGTGAAAGGGCAAAGCGGCGCTAGCTAAGTTGTAAGTTAACTAAGAGGTCAGTCTCATGGAAAAAAACACCCAACCAAACATCCAACCCACTCCACCGTTTGACGAGAAGAATGACAAAACCCCGGAGATTGGCGGCGGCTTACCCGTCATTCAATATTGGGCAGAGCATACACTATCGTCAGAAGGCCCCAAACTCTGGCAAACTTTGTTGCATAAGAGTGCTTGTCCAAGCTGTTCTTGGGGCACGGGTGGGCAGAAAGGCGGATTCACCAACGAGGATGGAGAAAAGCTCCAGCGCTGCATGAAAAGCGTGGAGGC
>JBBRCV010000333.1:0-4149 GCA_038204505.1 Elainellales cyanobacterium | reverse complement strand
CCTTATCAAATTAAAATCAAATTAAACCAACAGGATGTATGAATAGCGCCGCTCCCGCGATCGAATTTGACCAGGTTGAAAAAAGTTTTGGCTCCCTTAAGGTTTTGAAAGGCATCACAGGCAACATTGCCCCCGCTGAAGTTGTGGCGGTCATTGGCTCTTCTGGCTGCGGCAAAAGTACGCTGCTCCGCTGTTTCAATCGACTGGAAGCGATCAACGGCGGCAACCTGGTAGTCAACGGTATCGACTTATCCCTGCCTAAACTCAGTTCGTCACAGCTTCGGCAACTTCGCGCCGAGGTAGGCATGGTCTTTCAACAGTTCAATCTGTTTCCTCACATGACAGTGTTAGATAACCTAACACTTTCGCCTCGCAAGGTTTTAGGAATGTCTGCCCAGGAAAGCATCCAATCGGCGCGGATGTTTTTGGATAAAGTTGGACTATTGGAAAAAGCAGATGCTTACCCTGAACAGTTGTCGGGCGGGCAAAAGCAACGGGTGGCGATCGCTCGTTCCCTCTGTATGAAGCCTCAGATTATGCTATTTGATGAACCCACCAGTGCCCTCGATCCCGAACTGGTGGGCGAAGTCCTGGGCGTTATGCGACAACTTGCCGAAGAAGGGATGACGATGGTGGTAGTGACCCACGAAATGCAGTTTGCGCGCGAAGTTGCTAACCGCGTGATTTTTCTAAACCAGGGCTGTGTGGAAGAGGAAGGAATTGCTCGTCAAGTGCTGACTAATCCGCAAAGCGATCGCCTCAAAATATTTCTCAGCCGCATGAGTCTTACTCAGGTATAGGTTGATCTGCTGCTAGACTAACCTGCTCCTAGACTGGCTCCGAGCGATCGCCCAGTCCTAGTTTTGCTCTAAGCACACCATTCGATTGCGCCCCTGCTCTTTGGCAGTGTAGAGGGCGCGATCGCTCAGTTCGATCAGCATTGCCGACGATAGTTCTTGACTGGGCACCACGGTTGCAACCCCAAAACTCAATGAAATTGAAGCAGCCCCATCAGCCTGGGGCAATTGCAGTTGTGCCACAGACTCTTGAATACTGTGGGTGACAACAATGCCGCCCGAAGTGTTGGTGTTCGGTAGAATAATGGCAAACTCTTCACCACCGTAGCGAGCTGCTAAATCACCCGGTCGTTTAGCCGTGCGGCTCAGGATGAGTGCTAACTGCCGCAAACAATCATCTCCTGCCTGATGACCATAGGTTTCGTTGTAAAGCCTAAAATAATCGACATCGCACAGAACTAGAGTTAAGCTATTTTTTTCACGCACAGCCCTTGCCCACTCTTGCTGCAAGTGTGCCTCAAAATAACGACGATTGGCTATTTGAGTCAAACCATCTAAGTTGGCTAATCGCTCTAGTTCTTGAGTGGCAAGCCGGAGACGCTGATTGTCTCGAATGGTTTTGTCCAGAAGCAAGCTGATGATTAAACCTAGGAATAATCCGACGATAAAAATTAGGGTTGTAAGCTGGTTAAGCAGCCGTTCAGCTTCCTGGTAGTTCAACCGAGAAGTAGGTTCATCCATCCTCCAAACTGATTGCTGGGTCGAATCGAGGCTGAGCAATGCCCCTTGAAGCGCAGATGCTTGAGCGATCGCGGGTTGAGTCCCAATCTTTCTCTGGGTGCTGAAGATAGGGAGGCAAGTGCCAATTCCTGCCAAAAGCGTCAGCATCAAAATATTACTGGACAAAAAAACAGTTAAACGCTGATTCATGAATCGGGGTTCTGGTAGCCTCAGTCCGACTTTACTGGGGATTTGTAGGGAAGATGCATCCTGCTAAAAGTTGAGACGAGCTTGTGAAAATTGTACTCGTAACAGAACAATATTTCGCTTTCAATATTTAGCCCCTGAGATCTAATAACCACGATTCTGCTTTCTGACTAATTTGCTGCTGTTCTAATTCGGTCATTTTATCCAGGTTCTTTAAAATGAAACTCATGCGCCCCTGTGAGACCAGGCGATCGCGGTGCCGTGCCAAAAAATCCCAGTAAAAAAAATTAAATGGACAAGCGCGATCGCCCGTCCTTTCTTTGTAGTTATAGCGACAGCTTTTGCAGTAATCGCTCATTTTATTAATGTAATTAGCAGAGGCAGCGTAGGGCTTAGATGCCAAAATTCCTCCATCTGCAAACTGTCCCATGCCAATAACGTTTGTTTGCATCACCCAGTCATAGGCATCTATAAATGCCGAGTGGAACCAGTTTTCAATTTCTTGAGGTGAAATTCCAGCAATTAGGGCAAAGTTATTCAGCACCATTAGCCGCTGGATATGATGCCCGTATGCCATTGATTCTACCTGCTTCAAAGTCTGATGAAGGCAGTTCATATCAGTTTTATCAGCATCCCAATAAAATTTGGGCAATGGCTGGGTGTGGTTAAACCAGTTGAGTTGAGAATAATTCTCATCCGTGTAGTGATACAGCCCATGCATGTATTCTCGCCAGCCCAATATCTGCCGGATAAAACCTTCAACGCTGTTGATGGCAAGATTTTGATCATAATATGCCTGTTCTGCGGCTTGAATCACTTCTAGGGGTTGCAGTAAACCTAAGTTTAGGTAAGCCGATATCATGGCGTGCCAGAGGGTTTCTTCTCCAGTCACCATTGCGTCTTGATAAGTGCCAAATCCGGGTAAGCGAGTTTCTATGAAGTGAGCTAAAACTTGCTGGGCTTGCGATCGCGTTACACCCCAGCGAAACGGCTCAATAGTTCCGTAGGTCGAAAAATTGCCACGCTTCACCTCATCAATCACGTTCTGAGTGATGCTATCTGGCTCAAACCACAGTGCCTCCGGTGTTTTCAGCCCTGTCTTGGGCGGCTGCCGATTTTCTTTATCAAAATTCCACAGCCCTCCAACCGGGTGCTTGCCCTCCATTAATACTTGAAATCGCTGCCGCCCTTCTCGATAGAAATACTCCATTACCAGGCTTTTGCGACCGTCTGCCCATTGCCGAAATTCACCCGCCGTCCAGAGAAAACGGTTGTTGGTAGTGAGAATAATTTTGCAGGGCAGATCGAGGGCTTGAATGAGTTGGGCAAAGGGGCGATCGCTTGGCTCCATCACTCGTAGTTCCGTAATGCCTTCTGCTTCTACCCAGTCTCGCAGCGGTTGCTCAAAATCCTCTGCCGTCTTATAGGTAACCCTCCAACCCTCTTGTCGCAACTCTTGGGCAAAATGCCGCATTGCCGACCAAACCAATACCAGCTTCTGCTGATGATAAGGACGCTCCCGGACATGCTGCCACGACTCAATAAAAATTATCGGAGTTTGGCTCAAGGATTTCTGGCAGTCTTGAATTGCTGACTGTCCCATCCAAAGCTGATCCCCCAAAACCCAGATGCCAGTTGTCATGGTTTTCTTAATATCTTGAGATGAAACTTTAACACGACTTTATGGCGATCGCCCTACTGTAGTGAGTTCTGAGTCATCCCCATCCCGTAAAATAATGAAGTCAACGATACGACTTCTACTTATGACTCATTCTACCGACATCGCCACCCTTGCTCGTTGGATGGCATCGGACTTTAGCAACCAAGAGCAAGCGTTTGAGAACCCGCCGTTTTTCGCGCACATTCGCGTCTGTATACGCCCTTTGCCGCTGGGGTTATTGGGAGGCGTGAGTTTATTTTTAGAGCAAGCTTACGACTACGAACTCAATCACCCTTACCGGATGCGAATTTTGAAACTGGTGGTGGTGGGCGATCGCATCACTATTGAAAACTACACGGTCAAAGATGAAGAAACCTACTACGGTTCATCTCGTGATATCCCTCGTCTACAAGCTTTAACTGCCGACCAGATTGAGAAAATGTCCGGCTGTAATATGTTAGTAGAATGGACAGGCACTAGCTTTAAGGGCGTTGTAGAACCGGGTAAAGCCTGTATGGTGTTCCGCAAAGGGCAGGAGACTTATCTAGATAACGAGTTTGAAATTACTGATTCAACGTTCATCAGCATGGATCGCGGACGTGACCCTAAAACCGATGAAGTGGTTTGGGGTTCAGTTGCAGGACCTTTCCAGTTTTCCAAATGGGCAAGCTTTGCGGATGAAGTGAAGGTTTAAGGAGATTCCTGAATCAGAATTCATGGCTGTAAGCCCCTTGTCCTAACCAAACGAATCACGGTTTAATCGAT
>JBBRCV010000332.1:0-4186 GCA_038204505.1 Elainellales cyanobacterium | reverse complement strand
GCGGGGAAAGGAGTTGGTCTTCCATCATGATCACTAACATGTGATACCTCTGGCTTTCGCCTATCCCGTTAAGCCTATTTTATGTCAGGGTTTGGGGATATTGGCTTGATTGACTTATAGCTTATTAGATGCAGTCAAGGGGATGAAGTATCAGAGGATTCACTCCTATATTAAATAGGAATAGCAAACACCCAACCTGAGTACTCTGGGTCACGGTTTTCGGTGATGGCAGAGAGCTTGTCTCTGAGCTGATGGGTGATAGGTCGATTTGTAGAAAGTTGATAGTTCTCAATTTGTCTGACTGGAGTAATTTTTGCAGCCGTTCCACTCAAAAACACCTCGTCGGCAATCAGCAATTCTGTTTTATCAACTGGGCGTTCTACCACCGGAATGCCCAGGTTACGGGCAACGGTCAAAATGCTGTCGCGGGTAATTCCTTCTAAAATATCTTGCTCAAATCCTGGCGTAATCAGCTTGCCCTGCCGCACGATAAAAATATTCATTCCTGAAGCTTCACTGACTTTGCCCTGGGAGTTCATTAAAATAGCTTCGTCAAATCCTGACGTAACAGCCTCGGTTTTTGCCAGAGACGAGGTAATGTAAGCACCGCTAATTTTGCCCCGGAGTGGCAGACTGCGGTCTTCTTGGCGATACCACGAACTGAGGCGACAACTAACGCCTTCTGGGGAAAGATAATCGCCTAGCTCTAAACCATAGACAAAAAAGTTGTGCTCAATATTGTGAAGTCGGGGCGCGATCCCCAGGTCAGAGGTGTAGACAAAGGGACGGATGTAGAAAGAAGTTGTCGGCTGATTCTTTTTAACCAAATCAACAATAACGGATTGAATTTTACTGGCAGGTAAGTCGTAGTTGAGAAAGCGGGCGCTGCTGCTGAGGCGATCGCAATGACGATCCAGCCGAAATAACAAAACCTGACTAGGATTTTGGGGATCAGGAATTCCTCTTAACCCTCCAAACGCCCCCGTGCCATAGTGCAACGCATGAGTAGCGATCGAAAGCTTAGCTTCCCCAAATGGAACGAACTGATTTTCAAAATAGGCGATCGGCAAAAAATTATGCATAGCTGTTCCCCAGCGACGTTCCTCTAAGAACGCCATTATCACACAATTACCCTAGCCCTCACCCACCTTCATTGCTTCTAAAAAATGTCTGCTCAACTTTCTCCTGCTCCGCTGCCCCCTGTTATCCCTCCCCTGCGTTTCGGGTATCTTGACTACGTGCGACAAATAGCAGGACAGACGATGGTAAGCAATCCATTTGAAGCAAATCAGGCAAGTCGAGCCAAGCATGACTGAAGCAGGTGAAAGTAAGCTCAAACTAATGGTTGTAGACGATGAAGCAGATAACCTGGAACTGCTTCATCGCACCTTTCGACGTGACTTCAAAGTGTTCTTGGCAGAAAGCGGCTTCAAAGCCCTGCAAATCCTAGAGCAAGAAGGAGAAATGGCGATTATCATCTCCGATCAACGAATGCCGAAAATGAACGGCACCGAGTTCTTGAGCCGGACTGTCGATCGCTTCCCCGACACTATGCGAATTCTACTGACTGGATACACCGATGTTGAAGACTTGGTGGGAGCCATTAATGCGGGCAAGGTATTCAAATACATCATGAAACCCTGGAACCCCGATGACCTGGAAGTGATTGTCCAACAAGCCGCAGAAACCTACCGAGTGCTGAAGCAACGCACCAACGAACTCCACCGTGCCCTGCGCCGAGAGTCCCTTTTCAATGCAGTCACTACTGCCATCCGAGAGTCCCTTGACTATCGCAGTATGCTTCAGACCATAGTTGAAACCATTGGTCATACCTTTGCGACCGATACCTGCATCTTGCGACCTGTTCAGAGCAACACCGCTTTCTCCTCCCAGTTTTCCTCAGAGGTTTTTTCCTATCCGCACCCAGAACAACGCACCAACAGCTCACCCTGCGTGCCTTATCTTGACTTGGCAAAATTGGAGTGGGTAATGGGAACCCGCCAAATTCAGCGGATTCAAAGCAAGGAAAACGATAAGTTTTGTACCTACCTTGCTGTACCGCTTTCCTATCAGCAAGAGGACTTGGGCGTGCTGGTGCTTTATAAGGAGAGCGCTTCAGAACCCTGGAGCGCAGAAGAAGTTCAGCTAATTGAAGGGGTTTCTGAGCAAGCATCACTGGCGATCTCTCAAGCTAAGCTCTACCAACGCATTCAAGATCAAACCGAGCAAATGCGGGCAGAACTGGCGATCGCCCACCAAATTCAAACCAATCTACTGCGTCAAAGCTGGCCTCAGCTCGATACAGTCAAGATTCAGGCATGTTGCTACCCAGCTCGTGAAGTCGGTGGAGATTTCTTTGAAGTCTACGTTCACCCGCAAGGAGACGTTTGGGTGGCAGTGGGGGATGTTTCAGGAAAAGGTGTGCCAGCCGCTCTCTTTATGGCTAGTGCAATTTCGCTACTGAGGCGCGAGCTTTCCCAAGAAATTCCACCCGAACCTAATATTGTCATGCGAAATATGAACGCCAACCTGTCGGAAGATCTGGTGGGCAGTAATTGCTTTATCACAATGGTATTGGCGCGGTACAACCCAACCAGCCACGAATTGGTCTATGCCAATGCCGGACATATTTATCCTCTTGTGTGGTCACCTGAACAATTATTGGCACAATCTGCTGGTGACACGCTTGAACCTACCTACCTAAAAATCAGAGGCGTGCCCCTGGGAATTTTGCCTAACTGGCAAGCTTCAGCAGGAAGTAGCACCCTTAAATCTGGGGAAATCTTACTCCTAACCAGCGATGGCATCACCGAAGCAACGATTTTTGAATCTGCTGATGAAGTGCCATCCAGCACCGCAATGCTGCAACAAGCGGGGCTTTGGAAACTGCTAACGCGGAAGAAAGGTCGCTTGGACTTGAGTGCTTTACTCACTCATATTCAAACCCACAGTCAAGTTCAGGAAGATGATCAAACAATTCTTTCTTTGGAGGTTCTGTAGTTCATGAAAACTGAACTCCACGTTCCAAGTGATTTGAAATTTTTAAAGGTGGTCGAAGATTGGCTGCTGGGATCGCTTGAAATTGAACTTGGGGATCAAGTGGATTGGGCGAAGCAATCGAATCGGCTACGGTTGGTTTTGGTAGAAGCCTACTCTAACGTCGTTCGGCACGCCCATCGAGAGCAGCCCAACCTACTAGTTATGGTTCGTCTAGAACTTCAAGATAGAGAGGTGAATCTAGAAATTTGGGATCACGGTAAGGGCTACGATTTATCGACCTATTTGGCTCCTGAACCTGAATCACAGCAGGAGGGCGGGTATGGCTGGCTGATTTTGAATCGGTTAATGGATCGAGTGGAATATCGACTTCAAGTGAACGGTCGTAACTGCCTAGTACTACAAACTACTTTGCCCCATAAGGAATTGACGCTTTAACGCGCTTTTCTACTGACTACATAGGATATAGAAGCACTGAAATTAATTGGTGTTGGAATTTACTCAGAATGTTGACTTTTATGTAGATCATTGAATAGGCTCTGTGCCCTATGTCTGCTGGTTCGGCTTTATATAATTTCAGTAACGAATTAGCCCACGAAGAAGAGGGTCATGCTGCACCCTTGTCGCCACTTCGAACTCGTGACCTACAGGCACTGATCGAGCTATTTCAGTTGAAAGATATTGAGGCGATCGAACAAGACATTTTGCAAAACTTGGTGCTGCGCTGCCCAGAACCCTACTGGGAAGATCAAGTCTTTGGTTTTCTCAAGGAATATTTGTAAACAGACGAACTATACATTAAAGGAGAACATGGTTTCCCATATCCTCCTTTAATGTATAGTTCAGCGCTTCATCAATTCTTCATGCTTGATCAGTTTTTCACTAGTCAGAGTTAGATTCTGGTTGATGCTTCCAAATCCGCTCTGCATCGGGACAATCTTCAGAAACTAAAGGCTCGACGTTGCCTCGGGGAACTGCTGCCAGCTTTTGCATGACTGAGCCAATGCTTTCCAGACGAATCATTTCTTCCCAAGAGCAAACTTCGTCTTCTTCCTCCGTTTCGTAGCGAACTGTCACTAGATCACCTTCAATGTCTAGAATACGCGCCCGCTCTAGCCATCTTTGTTGATCCCGCAGAAAGATCCAAACTTCACGACCGTCACAATGGATCTGATATATCTTGCGGTGT
>JBBRCV010000331.1:0-4202 GCA_038204505.1 Elainellales cyanobacterium | reverse complement strand
TTGAGCTTCTTTGCGGTGTTCTTATACAACGTCTTGAGCACTTCACTCAGAGCAATCGCGGGTTTTGGTGGCATCAGATTACCTGCTATCTCAATGTCCCCAGTATCTCAGGATCATCTATTTTTGGGAACACTCTAAGTGACTCGAATTGATTGATGTGGCAATTGATGTGGCAACTAAGGCTCTGTGTTGCACCCTCTATCTCAAAGCCCTCTACCTCAAAATCCTCTACTTCAAAGAGAGTTGTCAGACGTTAGGAGATTTCCATCAATTAAAATCCCTTTGTGGGGCAGGCATCTTGCCTGCATTGAAAGCAGTATGCAGGCAAGATGCCTGCCCCACGGGTATATTCTGATTCGGAAACCTCCTTACAGGTTTAGCTCTTCGGCATCAGTTGATGATCACTGATTTATATGCTCAGAATAAAAATTGACGGGATCTGAGGAGAATGCTAGCGTGAGATTACTTACCAGTAGACATTTACTACTCATGTGCCTACCGGGTCAGCCTAATCCCTCGTTTCATCAGTCACGAAGATGAAGCAGGAGCGGAGGAACCATCCTTAGTGGGGCGAATCTTAACTTAGAAGGGCACCTCTCAGCCCTAGCCCGTCAGCTAACTCCGTCGGCATTGAGAGGAGACTGAAGATTCAGCATTTGCTTCTGATTCAGTGTCCTCGAATCTGTTCCCAGAACGATTTCTAGTGCAGCTCATTGAGCTGTAGTCGTCTGATGTGCTCACTTCACAGATTTTAGGAGACTCTATGAAAGTTAAGTCAATGCTGATGCGTCTACAAACTGCTCTCCAGGTAGAGAATTTGAGCGAACAGATGCTCTTGATTGCTGGCGAACCGTTGCTTTTAACCGACTCGGCGGCTCCTGCCCGACCGTCAAAAGGTACTACTTCAAAACGCACCACCATTGTCATTGGATATAACGATTCCCCCAATAGCCGCACTGCTTTGGACTTTGCTCTGTGGATGGCGCATCAGACCCGGCTTGCAAGCCGCACCCAGGTGATGGTTCATGTGGTTTATGTGCTGAATCAGGAAATTTCCCTAGGGCTACCATCAAGAAGCTCTGGGGCAGGCACAGCTACCTTAACCCGTCCAGTTGCAAGCGTGACCGGGGTTCGAGAAATTACGCCAGCGGTATCACTCAACAAACTTCTAGAAGAGGGCGATCGCATTCTTTGGCAAGCCCGCAGCCTTGGCGAACAATGGCGCGGTTCCCTGGAAGCGCACCTCTGTTTTGGCGATGTTGCCACTGAGCTATGCCGAATTGTTGAAGCAGAATCTGCTGATATCCTCTTTGTTGGCTGTAGTTCCGATCGCCATCCCCTAATTCAACAACTCACCCCTCGATTCCCTTGTCCTGTTCTGGGCATTCCCACGGAACTAGAAGCCCTTTAAGACCAAAACCTAAGACTAAAAACGCTGTCCTAAAAGCCGCTGCTTCATCCCTTCCGCAATCTTTTGCCCTAAATATTCTGGAATGAGGCTCTCATTAGGTCCTAGTAAGTAGAGAATCAAGCGCGTTCGTCCCCGCCATATCAGCAGGTTGGCATTGACCACCAGTAAATCTTCTTGCCAAATCGCATACATCACCTTGTAGAACAGCCCTGGCTGGTTATCTGCCTCAATCAGCAGCGCGGGTAAATGGAACACTGGGTCTACATAAAACTCAGCTTCAACCTGCTCTAGTCCAGCATCGAGATTAAACTCTACCGCCAGCATCTCTTCCACCTCAAACCGCCCTGCCAGCGACTCTCGTACCGCTCGACAAACGTTTTCGGCGGTCTTGCCTGTCAAAGCTTTGCCGCTCCTAGAAACAACCAGTTTGGCAAACACCAGCATCGGCGGGTAAATCTGCCCATGCAGACTAAGGCTGTGGATAGTCAGTCCGTAAGCTGCCAGCACGCCAAAAATATCGCTCAGCAAAAACGATTGATTGCGATAGGCAAAGTGCAAAGCACTCTTACTCCCTTCTGGGGTAAGTTCAATGACCGCTTGGCGGCTTTTGTAAAGCTGATAGGCAAGCCGCAAATTCTGAAGCTGGATTTCGCTGCTCACAAATTGCTCATAAAACTGAGGAAACGTCCGGTTGAAGCGCTTCAGCAGTTCTAATGTCGAGGGTTTTAAGCCTGAAGCCATAAGTGAAAAAAGAGGACTTCTTGAGCCAGTGGTCTGTAGCAGGGCAAAGCCCTAGCTTAGAGAACCCGAAGTAACGCGCAATCTCTCATCTAAAACTAGAGAAGTCACCTGGCTAACGGCTTGAAGCCCATTTTGACGGTATGATGCAGGTTTAGTCCGTTCTCTTCTCTGTAGATAAGGGTTGGGTGGAAAAGCTTCAGTTTTTGCAAGCGATCGCCAATCTCAACAAACTTATCTCAAAGATGACGCTGGAAAAATGACCTGAGCGATATACTGTCTATTACCGCTATCTGCCAAGTATCGCTACTGCCCTGCATTACCTTATCCATTCGTACATGGGTTTCTGGAAGAGTTTATTTAGTACCGCTGAAACTGCACCCAGGCTAACCGATGCCGAGGGTCAGGTAACTCCGAGTTTAACGGTTGGTAATTTCCGCATCTTTTTTAGCACCGATCGCGAGATCGACCTCTATGAACTAGAGGAACTTTGCGATGCCGTGGGCTGGTCACGTCGTCCTTTGCGAAAGGTCAAAAAGGCGATCCAGCACAGTTTTTTGGTAGTTTCCATGTGGGAGCAACGGGGTACGCAGCGCCGCCTCATTGGGTTTTCTAGGGCAACTTCTGACCACGCCTTTAATGCCACGATTTGGGATGTGGTCGTGCATCCTGATTATCAAAACAAGGGACTAGGCAAGGCGCTAATGCGGCAGGTGATTAAAAAGCTGCGTAATGAAGACATTAGCAACATTACGCTGTTCGCCGACCCGCAAGTGATTGATTTTTATCGGGGTCTGGGATTTATGACTGACCCCGAAGGCATTAAGGGGATGTTTTGGTACCCCGACTAGCGCTCTAACTAGCTAACGTTTAGTTGTCAGATCACGCGCTTGCTCAATCCATTGCACCACTTCATCAAAGCCTGGGCAAAGATCAGGTCGCTGTGCTGTAGAGACTTGGAGTCTTAAAATTTGGCGATGTAAGGTAGCCGGGGGAACCTGCGCCAGTTGCAGGGGATTGCTGATGCCTGCGTGGAGCAGCAATCCACAATATTGACAGCCAACCGAGGGAATCCGTGCCAAGTTAGCCAGGGCAAACCATTTATTGACGTGCTGAATGTGGATTTGCAGTTTGCCTGCCAGGTCTTGCCGCTCAATGGGGGTTTTGGTGGTTCTCAGAAGTTGCTGTGTGGTTTCAATCCCGCAACCCGCTAGCTGCTCTTGATCTTGGCTGCTGAGTCCGGGGAGTTGAGCGATCGCCCAATTCATTGAGCGGTTCTGTAGGGGCATAAGATCCTAGAGTGAAGGGAACTTCTCCATTGTGGCGGAAATCCTACGGATTTAATGCAGCGATGCCGACACTCAGTGTAAAGCTTGTGCGCTGATCGGCAATCACATCGATCTGATAATCACCTGTCTCGGTAATTTGCCCTTCCCAATTGGTTAAGCCACTGGCATTATCTACTAACTCGCCGTTGGGTGAACGAATAGCGAGCTTAACGTCGCCTCGTTTCACCTCAACCTTCATGACTTGTCCGGGCTGGACGTTGACTAAGTACCGTTGAATTTTGGTTTGATCCGATTCATCAGAAAACTCGAACGGTTGACCTGTTTTGAGATCCAAGGGTCGAGTAATTACCTCCCGTTCAGGGGGCGTAGGGGTCGGAGTCGGAGTCGGAGTCGGAGTCGGGGTCGGAGTCGGGGTTGGAGTCGGAGCTAGTAAGCTCATGGTCAGCTTAAAAACGCTCTCGGGCACTCCTTGAACTGGTCTCAGCGTGATCACATAGTTGCCAGTAAAGTCCAGAACGCCTTGCCAAGCAAGTACACGGGTGGCTTGATTATTGGCTGGGTCACGGGTGGGCGCGAAAACAGTCATTAACACGCCCTCCCCTTGTAGAGAAGCTGTCAAGGTGTCGCCTTGCTGTGCCGGAATGATGTAGTTAATAGATTCTTTTTCCTTCAGCCTGCCTTCAACAGCGATCGCTTCGCCCGTTGGCTGGAGGTTAATTTGGCGACTAATAGGTTCAACTGTGGTGGGGGTGGGGGTCGGAGTG
>JBBRCV010000330.1:0-4246 GCA_038204505.1 Elainellales cyanobacterium | reverse complement strand
CTCACGGCTGTCGCCATGAACTTGGCTCGATTGTGGAATTGGTGGCAGGAGATCCCCAAAGCTCAAACCCGAACCTCTCGTTTCGCCGCACTTAATCCCAAGGCTCAAACATGTTAAGCAATATTTCGCCAACGGTATCCTTTCAGTGGGAGGCTTTAGCTGCTACTCATTTCTAGTGTAATTCGCTGGGTTGCCTAAGCAATGGTAATCTAAAGCGAAACCGCTATGACAGACCAACGACGAGAGAATCATACGATCACACGGTTAACGGTTCATATTGTCTGGGTGACGAAATACCGTTACCAGGTTCTCAAAGGCGAGATCCAGAAACGAAGTCGGGAATTGATCATCCAAATTTGTGACGCAGAGGATGTGCGGATTCTCCAAGGTGCAGTCAGTAAAGATCATGTCCACATGCATATTGAATATCCGCTCTCTAAATCAATTAGCGACTTAATCAGGCGACTCAAGGGCAGAACATCGCGATTGCTGCAACAAGAATTTCCTGAATTGCAGAAGCGCTATTGGGGGAAACACTTTTGGGCGATTGGATATGGAGCTTGGAGTACGGGGAATTTGACCGAGGAGATGGTGGCAGAGTATTCGGAGCATCACCGGAATCCATCGAATCAGGATAGCGATAACTTTTTGTTGGAGTAGGTGGGACTTTCAGTCCCGATTCAACCTCTGGACTTTCAGTCCAGAGGTTGAGTTATTTGCAGATCCCTTAGCTACTTGTCCCACAACAATTCAGCGCACTACCGGAATTTCAATCCAAAATTCTGTTCCCTGTCCTAGCTCAGATATACAGTTGAGCAAGCCCTTATGTCTCTCCACTACGATCTGATAACTAATTGACAATCCCAGCCCTGCCCCTTGCCCGACAGGTTTAGTTGTAAAGAATGGGTCAAAAATGCGATCTTTCACTGATTCAGGTATTCCTAAACCATTATCTGCAATACAAATTCTGACTCGTTTTGACTCGATAACTTCTGTGCGAATCCAAATCGTCGGCATTATTTCATTGTCTGGCTTGAGAGTGCTGCTTGTCCACCGAGAGGCGAGAGCATCTACTGCATTCGATAGCAAATTCATAAATACCTGATTCAGAAGACTGGCATAACACTCTACCAAAGGCAACAGACTAAATTCTTTGACCACTTGAATCTCAGGACTGTCTGCTTTAGTTTGGAACCGATGCTGTAAGATTAGCAGCGTGCTTTCGATACCGATGTGCAGATCAACCGCTTTACTCTCTGCTTCGTCCAACCGGGAAAAGCTACGCAGCGATCGCACAATTTCTCTAATCCGCTCGGTTCCTATTTTCATTGAAGACAGTAGTTTGGGTAAGTCCTCCATCAAAAACTCCAAATCGATTTCCTCGATTTCTGCTTGCAGTTTAGGAGTGGGGTGGGGATATTGCTGCTGGTAGCAATCCAGCAGTTTCATTAAATCCTTCATGTATTTAGCAGCATAATCAATATTGCCGTGAATAAAGTTCACCGGATTATTAATTTCGTGGGCGATCCCTGCTACTAATTGTCCCAAGCTGGACATTTTCTCTGCTTGAATCAGTTGCGCTTGTGTGCGGTTTAAGTCATCCAAAGCTCGTTGCAATTGAGTCGCTTGGTTTCTTAACGTCTCCTCAAACAGCTTACGATCGCTGATATCGCGCAAAATGACAATGTATTCAGACGATTCGCGTTTAGCTCGATGAGAAACAGTTGCTTCAATCTTGTAAAGTGTAGATCTCGACGAGAGCTGTAAGGAATGTTCACTGCGCTCCTGCCAGTCCACTGGTGACTTGCTGAACTCTGGTAAGAATTGACCGAGATGGCAGTTAATTAAAGGTTGAGTGCCGTCATCCAGTAAGTGTTTGGCAGCAGGATTTGTTTGACAAACGATTCCGACTTCATTGACGACAAGTATGGCGTCTGGAACCGTCTCTAATGCTGTAATAAAGCGAGTTTCTGCTTGCTCCCGCGCCTCGAAAATGGCAGCCACTTGAGGTAGACTTGTCCAAGCCGCAACCGCGATCGACACGAATGCTACTGTCATCAAAACGATCACAAACAAATCGTTGTTAGTTGACTCCGTCGCCCCATCCAGAAGCGCCTTAACGAGCCAGCCAACGGTCGCTGCACCGCACACTAAAACTAGCAGAACAATGACCTGTACTGCAACAAAATCCTTCGTGAGCCGATTATTTTTAGGCTGATCGCGCTTTAGCCACCACTCTAGATGAAAAGGCGCAAACTTCCCCTGCCCTACTAGAGAGAGTCCGATGACAATGATTGCTGGTGCCAGTAGTCCAATTAAAAGCTCCAGTTTTCCCCAATACCAACCGCCTACCCCAATTACAACAGCAAGAATCATGATCCCTGCTTTCAACCACGGCTGTCGGTGCATTTCAAGTCTGGTTTGCTGTAGACAAACTCCCCACAGCAGAGCCAAAATACAAGAGAGCCAGCCAACTCCAGTGACGATAATGGTTCGGGAAGGAGCTGTTCCAATTAGACTCAACGAGACCAGAAAGGCTGCAATCAGATGAGGGACTAGAACCCCTCGACGAGAAACAAATGTAAAGATAGAGGGCAACTGTCGATCGAGGGCTAGCTGATACAGGATACGAGGAGAAACTGAGACAGATGTGGCACTGTTTAGCAAGCAAGCTGAACTCAGCAGAAGTGTCACTAAAGCACTGGCACGATTACCCCAAAACGGTTTTGCAGCAGTTAGAACAATCTCAAAAATGCTGGCATCACTTTTCACAGTATTTGCTAAACACACCAAAATCCAGGCAGTTCCTAAAGCAACGATAGGAATTAAGGCAGCGGCAACCGGCATAAACTGAAGCGTTTTTTTAGAGTGCTGACTATCTGCCACAAATGAAGTCGTTGTTTCACAAGCAGTTGTCAACCAAAGCGCAAAAAACATCCACGCTGCCCACTCAACGAAAGAAGGTGGCGTCAAGCTTTGAATTGTTACGTTTATAAATAATCCGGGGCTATCTGGAGAAAAACCTAGCCAAACTAAACCTTGCACACAAAACAGCAGTGAAAAGCTCACTGCTGGAATCACAAAACATAAATTTAGGATTGCTAATGCTCGGCTACCGCCTAAAGCAAGGATATAAGGAAGTACTGTAAACCCAACTTTCAGCAGCATCTGTGGGCAGGTTATTCCAAGCGGATCTAAGTTAGATTGAATAGCATCTGTAAGAACACTCGCATTAATTGGCAAAACTGCTACCCAGGCAAACCAATATCCGATCGCTGCATAGCTCCCCAATGCTGGATATCGATTGAACAGTCTTGCCGTATAATTGGGCGTTCCACCTGCTACGTCTGGCCAATTTTCTCCTAAACGCTGCAATAGAAGATTAAGCAACACGCCCAGAATAGTCGCCGGAAGCAAAACAAAGATACTCCTGGGACCAAGAGCCATTACAATCAATGGATTGGTTGTGAACCAAGAAATGTGTCCGCTCAACCCAAACCCCCAGGTTTCCAGCACAGTCATGCTACGAGGTAGACTTCTAGAGTTGGGCTGGAGACCCGAACTTTTCCTTCCACGAAAGAGCTCTTTTGAGATAGGCATAGGGGCAGGGACTCTACAGGACTTCGTCCCTAATGTTCCCCACCCTAAACTCGCTCTATCAAAGCAAAATTGCGGACTTTTTTATTTCTCTTCAGAGCGTTTTATGGCTGAGATGTTGCATGAGTAATTCTTGAAACAAATGCACACCCATCTCCCGTTTCGGGCACAATTGCCCTCGATGGTAGCCCAGAGAACCCATCCTTTTTTGAATGAGAGGCAGTAACTGAAGATCTTCTTGCATCAAATCATCAAAAAACTGAACTAATGATTCCACATGATCAGGTGATTTCGCCTGCTCTGTATCAGGAACTAACCAATCAACTCGGATGCGAGTTTTGCTGACTCCTTGAGGATCAACGAGAAATGTAATGCAGCAATCAGGTCCCATCACCAGCGTAAAGTTGGGAAATAAGCAAACCATATTGAAACTTTTTTGCTCCACTTCATTGAGCGTTTTAATATAGAGGTCTTTCTCGATCGCAGAGTCAGAATTATCTTTTAATAAATTAGACTTGTTGGGTAATAAGGGATAATGTTGGGGAGTTGCAAGGAGTCCTTATGCTAGATCTCGAACGCATCCTCACCCAAGATCGACTGATGCGATCCCTCACTGGTCTCAACCGAAAAGCGTTCGAGGCACTGCTGC
>JBBRCV010000329.1:0-4332 GCA_038204505.1 Elainellales cyanobacterium | reverse complement strand
CAGCTTTGCTTTGCTGATTGCGATCGGCTTTAACGTCTTTGAGAATAGACTTGAGAAACTCAAATTCACTTTGATAGACCTCACTCAAGTCAACGTGATCTTGGAAAGGGGTATCAACCCGACTGCTGCTGAAGGGATTAGAAGTCTGGCGTAAATCCGCTCTTGTCACTTCTCGTTGTTGATGTTCCACGATTTTATTGTAGAGATGATAAGTGAACTCGGCATCGTAGCGAGCAGTGTGTGCTTGGGCTGAATTGAAACGCTTACCCTTGACCTTTAGGTTGAGGGACTTGCTCAGGTAGTCAAGCCCGTAGCCCGCCATGTTGGGAAAGTGTTGCCTGGAGAGATCGCACGTACAAATAAAAGTAAAGTGTGGCCAGGGAACGCCTGCTTTTTGAAAGCTATACTTCAGCACTCCAGCATCATGCTTGGCATAGTGGCAGACGAGCGGCTTAGGAGCGATTTGTCCCACCCCGCCAGCTAACACCGTTACGTCAGTGGTAATTTCTCGTAAGGTCTTCAGGTTTTGCCTAATGCAAGTGTTATTGGGATGTCCCTGTGTAAAAGCTTCGTAGATCAGCTTTCCTCCCTGATCGAAAATGGCGATCTCGCTCAGTTCTTTGCTGCCTTCTGTATCAACGACCAGGAAATCCTGTCTCACTGGGAGAAATTTTTCATAATGAACACTGCTAATTGTGAAATGACAAAAGCGTTATTGGAGCTATTGTTCCCTTTCCGTAGCGCGATCGCAGCAATTTAGCACAATTCATATTTTCGGTACGGTATTTAGCTCAACCATACCGAAAAACGATCGCTAACCTAGCTAAAATATTGCCCTCAACGCTTGATATACTTGCCCATCACTAAGGTAAACAGGAAGAAAAGCAGATGGATAGTATAGACGATTAATGTATTAAGCGACCCCTTGCGGCAATCTCAAAGAGCAGGCTCTCTCCAAGACCCTCCCTGGAATAAATCCTCGTAATACCTCTCGCTGACCGTCATCTCCTGCTGCTGCATTCCACATCAACCGCACATCTGCCAACGTTTCTGGAGTCAGCCATTGCTCAATCTCTTGATCGTTATTAAAAGGATCACCCGCCTGTTCTAAATCTTGTATAAGAGACACAGGTGATCCTTGCCCTTCTATCATCACATTCTGCACAAGACTTTCACGCTCTGCCTGCCGCCGCTCAATCACAGCACTTAACATCTTCCACCGCTCTGTATTCAGATGATAGACCCGATGCTTATCCTTCCCTGAGCCACTCCACCGAAAGGTAATTTTGATGCCCATTTGGCTTAAGAGCTGATGGACAATCTGGACATCCGACATCACAGGTTTTCCGTTCGTTTGGTATCCTTGCGGAATCGTGAAATTCAATATCTTCTTGATGTGTCCGGCATTCTCTCTCGCTGTGTGCGCGATCGCTTCTAGAGCGGCTGCATCCCACTCCCGCTCCCCATCAAAATACTGATTGAGACCTAGCTTGTGTCGTAGCTCTCGCCGTAAGGCAATTCCAGAAACATCCCAGGGACAAAGCCCTTGGTTCCATGCCATTTGCCGCTCTAAGGCTTTTACCGAACGATCCACCGCGACCGTTGAAAAAAGTTGCGCTTCTAAGTTGAGGATCTCGCCCCGTTGTCGTCCATCGCGGTCTTCTAATACTTGCTCAATCGTCAGGCTTTCCGGTGGAATGCAGTAAAACTGACAGAGATAAAAGCGGGCGATCGCCTTTGCTTCGGCTGGGCTACGGGCTTCTTTTTGTTCTAACTCTAAAAACTGCACTGCGGTCAGAATGGGAGATGCGACCAGTAAGGCTGCATCCCTGTGATTAATCTCCTGCCTCACCTGTTTAAGCGTCGCCCGAATAGCTTGATCACTCGGTGCGCTCCAAACAGTGACCCGTTTTCCTTCATATCGGAGCCTGACTAGTAAAGCCGTGCGAAGACGACTCATGGACTGATTCTGCGCCGCACTCATCGCTGCCCACAGGTTGATATTCGGGTCAGAGCGCCAGTCATAGTTGGCGATCGCCCCCAGCGTATCAGCCCGCAAACTAGAGCGAATAATCTGCGCCGTGGCGATCGTCTGCTCTAGCAAATCCTGCTTCATCTCAATTGAATTCGTCGCCCGACTCACGGTTGAATAGTTTGACCCAAATTCTGCACACCAGACCACACGCGGCACAGGTTTCCGCACCCGATCCAACGCCTGCGCCATATCTGCGTCGGTGGCACTACAGCCGTTGAACACGCCGTACACTTCAGAGATTATTCCTTGGACCTCAATACTGACTCCGGTTGCCATTGAAGGTGACGCAATCACCACGTCATATTCTCCCCGTGCCAAGACTGCATCCGGCGTTGTGATAAATTCTCGTTCTGCTTCACAACTACTGGTTTCTGAATTGATCACCAAAACTCGCAAGTGTGGATACTGTTTCTGAATTTGTGCCGCCATTAACTTGCTTGTCTTCTTCGTATCTGTGACCACCAAGATCACTTTCCCTGGTTGCAATTTACTGACTGAAAGCAGAAGCTTTTTGACAATCACCGATCGCGTCGGACACTCAATGAACTCCACTGGATAGCCCTCGACTTGATAGTCATTTTGAATCAAAAATACAGGCGCTTTGATGCCTGATTCCCTCTCCCCTCGCAAATCTTGCAAATAGTGCAACGATGCATTATCCAAATCGGCATCCGCAACAATCACCCGTCGAGCTGAGCGCACTAGCTCCTGAAATCGAGCTAACAAAGCTGGACGCTTGCCATCTTTGGCGCAGGTGCTAGAAGTGAGTAAATGGCGCAACACCTGCACCACTTCATCAATAACCAGGTCACAACCCCTAAATTGTTCGGGTTCAATGGCTAACAGGGAGTCCACACAGAAGCCAATGCGTAAGGTGTAACCTGCTCCCGTAATGAAGCGTCCATTGGTTTTGTCTAAGTCTCCTCGGTAGTCTAGGCGGAGACGATCGCACAGGTTCCGCATCAGTGCCACGCGATGCCCTGCACTCAAGACGGTTTCAGTGGAAGCGATCGCTTGAGCAATAAACTTGGTCTTACCCGTACCTTTGCCAGAAGCGAGCGCCAAGATCACATCTTCAGGTAAGTTCTGAAAATCCAACGTAGACAAATCATGAGTCGTCACTCGCAAGTCAACGGGGTAGGTCAGTCGATTAGCAAGGTGTTGCCAAATCAACCAATGGTCTAGGGGTAAAGCGGCATCTCTGGCTTGTTCCCAGGCGATCGCCCCCTGGTTAACGATCAGATCATCAACGCCTTTGCCTTGCTGACCATCCCAGAACGTAATCAAGGTGGGCTGCTGCGTGGCAGCTTGGAGCAACCTGGAAAATCGCTGCGTGGCAATGTTGACTCTTCGGCGCGTCGTTTCGCTGGCATCTTGGTCAAATGCCAGGATATTAATTCGACCAGGGATGACGAACTGGGCAACGTCAGGAGCGAGGTAAGGGGTAACGGGATTACCCAACGCATCCTTTGCCAGATAGCCGCCGTTGACCCCGTAGAGAGCGATCGCCACCTCTCCTTGGGTTAGTAGACAAAGTGCTTTCTTCCCGCCTTCTGTCCACACAATAGGAATTTCAGGATGTGCTGCAATCCACTCCCAAAATGGAGCCATCTGAAACCCTCGTTTTCTGGCTGAGCGATTAGGTGCAAACCTGGGGTCAAGAATGCCAAAGCGCCGAGCAATCTTACGGCGAATGGCGATTGGGACAGGTGGTAAGTAAATAGCAGAGCGCTGAAAGTCAGTTAGAGAGGTAGCTTTACCAACGGGCGTTTCGTACTTCTGATGTACCACTAACTCTGGGTGTGCTTTGACCAAACTCCAGAACTCAAAGGGGGCAATTACATGGCGATCGAAGGCTTGCTTAAAACTCTTCTTAGTTTTGTCTTTGTCAATGCGGGGCTGACTCAGCTTACCTTGCCAGACTGAACCATCCTCATTGGTCAACAGAGCCGCGTATTGAGTCACTCTAGCTTGTTGACCGAAACGAGTCGGTTGCCAGTTGAAAGCTTCGTCGATCGGGTATCGGGCTTCACCACCAGCGGTCATTTCAGTGTCGCTGACGATGCGGATGGCTTCTGAGTAGAGAGAAGAGGCGATCGCACTGCCTTCTACAAACTCTTGCTCAATGTGCTGGCAGAATGCTTCGAGAGACAGATTATGTTTATTCCTTTCCTTCCCTATATTGGCAGAGTAAGTTTGAAGTGTTTGAAAAACTGCCGAAACCACAGGACTGCCTCACGCTAGACAACTTAAGCATGGTGATTTTGCCAGGTTTCTTTAAGTTAGGTTAGGTAAAG
>JBBRCV010000328.1:0-4350 GCA_038204505.1 Elainellales cyanobacterium | reverse complement strand
CCGCCGATTGAAGATCTGGCGCATTCTAGCTGAACGCTATCGCAACCGACGCAGACGCTTTGGCTTACGATTCAATCTGATTGCAGCGATCCTTAACTCTGAACTTGCTCTACCTTCATGATTCACGCAAGAGGTCTATTGGACTCAGAAAGTTGGTGCTGCTTTTGCTGGGGTGATGGGAGTAGCGATCGGATGAGAAGAAGTCTAGGATGTCCTAATAGGAAACGCTCATTGAATCGGTAGTGATTGAGTTTTTAGCGTCGTAATATTGGATAACTTAAGGTCATTCGTCAATAATAGGGCGTCAAGAGACTGAGCCGTGGCTGCAATGATTGCGTCAGGCAACTTCAGACGGTGTTGCTTACGAAGGGCGATCGCCATGTCTTTAATCGAATCATCAATGCCCACAATCAGCAGTTGAGCTAAGAAGTTGCGGACTTGTTGCTCTTCAGTTTGACTCAGATTGGGATAGGAAAGCAGTTCTATCTCGGTAATGATGGAAACATGGTAAAAACCGTTGGGCATGGGAACCGTTAAGCGTCCGCCCAGATGGTACAAGGCGATATTCGTATCTAGCACAATTAAAGACGGGCTCATGACCATTCATCTCTAATTTGCTGTTGATATTCTAGAGGATCGACGGTGAGTTGAATGACGCCTGCATAAGCAGCAAGTTCAGAAGCTGTATCCTGCTGCTGGTAAATTTCTATTATTTTTTCGATCGCCTGCCAATCTTGATAGTCGATCAGAACAGCAACGGGACGCATAGATTCATCAGTAACGATTTGTTTTTTAATTGGTTTCATCATTAATATCCTTGATACAAATACTTATTAACCCGGCAAGGAAAGAGAGTGTATCTGATTAGGCGGCATAAGCAATATCAGGATGCTGGAAATAACTGATCACCCGTGCAGGCAATTTTTGGAGTTTGCGTAGGTGAGACAGCACCCGTAGCAGGAGTTGCTCAAAGCTTCGAGTCGGAGCTTTGGAATGGACTCCCTGCTTGACATCTCCATTCAGATACTCCACTGGGTTCAAATGCGGTGAGTAGGACGGCAAAAAGACGAACTCGATCTGCTGAGAATGCGCAATTAACCAGTCTTGCACCACCTGTGCGCGATGCACAGGATGACGATCCACAATCCATATCAATTTACGATCCCGTCCTTCGATCAAGCGCTCTAAAAACGTGATGAAGATCAGACTATCGAGTTTACCGGGATACAGCATGAAGCGAATCAACCCTTGATTGGTCAGACTGGCAATAAAGTTGATCCGATGCCGTTTCTTTTGGCTCAAATCAATCTCAGGGGTATGCGCCACAAGCGAGTAGCCACGACCCGTTTGAGCGTCAGAGCGCAATCCCGATTCGTCACCCCAGGCAATTTCTGACTCTGCTGCTGCTGCCCGTTCTACCAAAGCGGGATACTCGACATCGAGCCATTGTTGCACCGCATTCGGGTCTTGCTCATAGGCTCGTTTGAGCGGCTTTTGGGGCGTGAAGCCCCAGCGTTGGAGATAAGACCCAACGGTGCGGATCGGCATCTTCAGCCCACAATGGTCTTCAATCAACTGCTGCACGGCGCGGCGCGTCCACAAAGCACTGTCGATTTCTAGCTCGTGGGGAAAATTTTCCAAGATCAACGCTTGTAATTCCAGTTCCTGTTCAGCGCTCAGATGTCGCCCTTCGCCTTGTAATCGTCCCCGTAGTTCCTGGTTGAGCGCTAATTCTCCCTCTGCCTCATACAATTGCCACCAGCGCGAGACAGTATTGCGATGCACGCCTAAAAACTCAGCAATCTCTAGGAACGTTTTACCGTGCTGCCGTAGGTGAATCGCTTGCTGGCGTAAATATTTCTGGGTTTCGATACCGAGGTAACGGGCATCTGGAGGCTTCATCAGATTAGAAGGGGAGGGAGTTATCTCAACTATTATAATGCACTGTCTTATAATGCCGGGTTAATATGTCTTTTCATTCATCGATCGCCTCACCCGCTCCACTTGTTTCGGTGCTTCCATCTCAGTAAAAAGCCGAATTGCTTTTTGAAAGTTCTTTTTGCTCTCCTCAAATTTACTCATTGTTTGACAACTTACACCAAATTGATAATACGCCTCAGCGAGATCGGGCTTGGCTCCAATTTTTTCTAACAAATCTATTGATCTTGCATGACAGGAAATTGCTTCTTCAAAGTTTTTATTTCTTCCATGTATACCTGCCAAGCCAAGCACTGCTATCCCTTTAAGTTGGATAAAACCAGTTTCTTCAGCATACTCAATAGTCTTCTCATAAGCCTCAAGTGCAAGTTCTTTTTCTCCCAAATTGTTGTATGTTTCTCCCAGTCGAAATAATCTATACCCTGCGCTTCTAATACCTAAGTTTTCTTCTGAGAAGCTATGGATCAACTTCTTGATATACTTCTTCGCTTTAACCTGATCTCCAATATAAGAGTATAAAGCGGCTAAATTTCCATACGACCTGCTTGTAATGGAATCCAAGTTGCTTTGTTGAGCTAAAAGTCTTGCTTGCTCTAAATGATTAATTGCTTCAGGATACTCTCCTAGATCACTCATGCAAATTCCTATGTTAAACAAATACACTACACTCAGATATTTTGAACTGTTGTGAATATTTTTCTCTATCTCTCTAGAAGATTTAGAATTCAACAAGTCCTTAGCGAACTGTCCTGATTTTTGATGACATTCAATTGCTTCTTTAATTAATCCTTGTATCCAGAACAGATCTCCAAGAAGGTTATAAAGCCTCGACGAAACATACAATGAGGTTATCTGCTGACTAACCTGAAGAGCAGCATGAAAGATTTGTTGAGGGATACCTAATCTAATAAATGAGCTACCAAGACTAGAAGTACTCAGATTGTTAGTCAAATACTCTTTTGAGTGCTTACTACCCCTGTCACTTAATATTATGCTAGCGGCTTCATTAAAATCATTGATGGTTACATAATGATAATAAGACTCAAATGCTCGAATCGCACTACCGATTGTTTCGACTACACTATTACTCTGCGACCAAAATGATGCACAGTTTTGATTTGATTCTTGCCAATCTCTGGTGTCTTTCAACCGTCCGATTGCCTCCCCCCGAATCACCGGATGCAACCAATACTTACCATCCTCACAATCCACCAACGATCGCTCTTGCAACGCCTTCACTACTCGACGCTGCCGATTCTCCAGCACATCCCACAATAAACAAAGCAACCCCTCAATCGGTACAGTCGGCACATCCTGATAGCGATAGCATCCCATGCGACAGAGTAACTTGTAAGCATCCGGGTCAAGCTGTTGTAAGCGATTGAACTGCCCCACCACCAAATCTTCCAAAGCCCGTTCAATCAACAGATCATTCTGATTCGCTTGCCAATACGCCGCTATATCCTCTCCATGATCCGTCAAGATGGCACCACAGAGAATATCCATCGCTTTAGCGTTTCCACCATAAGCATTCTGAAGGTTTGTCAACGCTAAAACATTTGCATCCCCAAACTCTTTCTTTTTAGAATCCTGAATGCTGAATCGATTAAGAAAAAACTGTTTCCAAGCTTCTAATGATAGTTCTCTCAGAAGATAAGACTGTACTGAAATACTGTATTCATTCAGGCGTTCACGACTCGTGATCAATGTGAGCGATCGCACCGAAGGATCAGCCAAAACTCTCAGCAACTCTACATACCGACGATGCGGTTCAATAAACTTGCCAGCCGAATCTAACGCAGGTTCTAGGTTATCAATCAAAATCCCCACGCGATCGCTCTGAAGTTTGCGCTTGAGGCGATCGATCGACACCAAAAACTCTCGCCCTGGTTCTTCGCCCAGTTGTCGCAGCTTTTCCTCAATCAGACTTTCAATCGAAGCAATATCTTTCGTCTCTTTGGCGATCGGGAATTCCAAAACCGTCTCAAATTCCTGCTGGAGATACTTTCGCGCCAGGGTAGTTTTGCCCACGCCGCCTCTAGCTTGAATAACGATCACCTTTGCATCTCGGTTGACCAGCTTATTGAGATCAGCGATCGCTCCCTCTCTTCCCACAAAGTTTGGATTGGCAATCTGAGCCATCCCTGAAGGCATAGGTGCATGATCAGTCGTATCCAAACTCAGCTTAAATGCCCTAAAAACTTGTTCAATCTTGCTTAGATCAGCCCCTCCTCGCCGCTTCAAAATTTTGGCAACTGTTCCTGGGTCAAGCTGAGCTTCTAAGCTAATCCACTCAAACGTGCGCTTGTTTCCGGGCACAACCTCCCAGGCTTGGAGTGCTGCATCCAGCTTATTCCAGCCCATTTCGGTCAGAATCCGACCCCGCTCTCGCTTCGACTTTTCCTCAGCCAT
>JBBRCV010000327.1:0-4362 GCA_038204505.1 Elainellales cyanobacterium | reverse complement strand
AGCTGCGGGATGCGTCGCTCAAATTGTAGTGAAGTTAGAGGGAATGAATCCATCCGCATCAGTGAAAGACCGAATTGGCATTAGCATGATTGAAGACGCGGAACAGAAGGGACTAATTTCGCCAGGAAAGACGATTTTAGTTGAACCAACTTCTGGAAATACGGGAATTGCGCTGGCAATGACGGCAGCCGCGAAGGGATATCAGTTAATTTTGACAATGCCAGAAACTATGAGTTCTGAACGACGGGCGATGCTGCGAGCCTATGGGGCAAAGCTAGAGCTGACTCCTGGCATTGAAGGGATGGGTGGATGTATTCAGCGGGCGCAGCAGATTGTTAATTCTCTCCCTGGCGCTTACATGTTGCAACAGTTTAGCAATCTGGCGAATCCAAAAATTCATCGTGAAACCACTGCTACGGAGATTTGGGAAGATACAGACGGGCAGGTAGATATGCTAGTGGCAGGCGTGGGTACGGGCGGCACGATTACAGGTGTAGCGGAAGTTTTGAAGCAGCGTAAGCCTGAATTTAAAGCGATCGCTGTCGAACCTGCCAACAGCTCTGTTCTATCGGGCGGGCGACCGGGCCCTCATAAAATTCAGGGGATTGGAGCGGGGTTTGTGCCCCAAGTTTTGAAGGTGGAGCTGATCGATGAGGTGATTACTATTAGCGATGATGAAGCGATCGCCTATGGTCGTCGCCTTGCCCGTGAAGAAGGATTACTGTCTGGGATTTCTACTGGTGCAGCTCTAGCCGCCGCCATTAGAGTCGGGTGTCGTCCTGAAAACGCAGACAAGCTGATTGTGATGATTCAACCTAGTTTTGGTGAGCGTTACTTGAGCACGCCACTGTTTCAAGATCCAGAATTAGTCGCCTCTACTGTTTTAGGATAGAGCTACTGTTTTAGATAGAGCCACTGTTTTAGGATAGAGAAAAATGCCGATAAAATAGGCACATGTCAAAACCTACTCATTACAACACCTTAGAGGTTAGCCAAACAGCAAGTCAGGCGGAAATTAAGCGAGCTTACCGTCGGCTTGCCAAACAGTTGCACCCAGATACCAACTTAGCTTCTGCTAGCCATGAGCAAATTGCACAACTGAACGTCGCTTATGAAATTTTGGGTGATCCGTTCAAACGACAGTCCTACGATCGCCAAATCAATTACTCCTCCAAAGCTTCGGTTGGGTTTGACCCCACTGCTCGTCAAAAACGGACTGCTGAAGCACAAAAACAATATCGTCAGCAACGAACTGGGCGAGATAGCGATGAGCTCCTCAAACTTTGGCTAAAGCAGGTCTATCAACCTATTATTCGGTGGCTAAACCTGGTTCTTAAGCCCTTAAAGTCTCAGATCAATGCGCTTGCAGCCGACCCATTTGATGATGAGCTGTTAGAAGCATTTCAGGCTTATTTGGAGGAGTGCCGAGATTATTTGCAAAAAGCACAGCAAGCCTTTAGCTCTCTGCCTAATCCTCCTAACTTGGCTGGAGTAGCAGCTCATTTGTACTATTGTCTTAATCAGGTCAGCGATGGAGTTGATGAACTAGAACGGTTCACGACTAGTTATGACGACCACTATCTCCATACAGGGCAAGAATTATTTCGGATTGCTACTGGGCTGCGTCGAGAAGCACAGGCTGCGGTAAAAGAAATTGCTTAAGCGGCAGTGGGCATCGATCGCTCTGCCAATACTGCTTGATAAAATCCTTGCAATTGCCGTGTGGCTGCTGCCCAACCCCATCGCTCTGCCTCCATCCGGGCGTTTTGCCGTAGTGTTTCGCGTTCGTTTGAGTGGGAGAGGAGGCGTTGGGTGGCGGCGATCGCTCCTCCTTCATCCTGCGGGTCAAATAAATATCCGTTAACTCCATCGGTAACAATATCTGGAATTCCTCCAGCATTTGCTGCAATTACTGGACAACCTGCTGCCATTGCTTCTAACAGCACTAACCCCAAAGTTTCTGTGCGAGAAGGAAAGACAAAAGCATCCGCAGAAGCAAAGGCAGAAGCGAGAGTTTGTCCAGTCATGTAGCCCACAAAATGAGTGGGCGTATCAGCAAAGTGTTTTTCGAGTTCTTGGCGGTAGGGTCCATCGCCTACCAATGCTAGTCGAGCACCGGGAATTAATTGAAGAACGGGTTTAATGCGATCGATTTCTTTTTCTGCTGAAAGACGACCGACGTAAAGCAAGAGTGGACTTTCTGGATGCCCTTGAGTTAGATGCGATCGCATTTCTAAGCTGCATAAGTGGGGCTGAAATAGCTCTGTATCAACTCCTTTTTGCCACACTGCGACTCGCTCAATGCCGTGACTGGTCAGCGCCTCTTGCATGGCGGTTGAGGTGCAAAGATTAATTTGTGCCTGATTATGAACTGCTTTTAGAAGTTCCCAGAGTACGCCTTCTAACATTCCTAGACCGTAGTGTTCTAGGTACTTAGGCAAGTGAGTATGGTAAGACGCAACCAGAGGTACATCTAACGATTTGGCATAATACAAGCCCCCCAATCCCAGCACCGCCGGATTCACTAAATGAATCAAGTCGGGCTGAAATGTTTCTAAAACTTGACGCATGGACGGGCGAGGCAGCGCCAGCTTCAGCTCAGGATAGAGGGGTAAGGGAAACCCAGGAATGCCGTAAATTTGCGCTCCTTTATATTCTGTGAGTCCACCGTCAGGCGAGATCACTAGCACCTGATTGCCTAGTCGCTGTAAATGGTCAACTGTATGACTCAAGCGAGTCACAATTCCATCAACTTTAGGCAGAAAAGTTTCGGTAAACAGAGCAATTCGCATAAGTAGGCTGGCTCTTAAAGGCGCTTTGGGCTGATATTAAGACGATCGATAGGGCTGAGTCGGTAAGGTGCAGATGCCATGAATCCCAATAGAGAAAATGATGCCTCCGAGTAAAACACCAACGCCTTCTGCAAAGCAATTGATGCGATGACGATTCTCGGCTGCTTCAGCGATCGCCAAATCGCGCGCTGTAGAAGTGGGCGACGCGGCTAGCTTTTGATAGTTCTGGTGACTTGCCGTTAACATCGCCCAATCTGGAAACAAAAAATAGGTGCTGATTCCACTTAATGCAGCACCGGGTAAAACTACCAGCAATAGCAATGTCCAGACGCTTGCTTTCATGGTTATCGGTTTATCGCTTCCACTTCACTTTGGGCAAAATCTGCGTTTCATCAACACGGCTCTTGTACTTAACGCTGAAATTTAGCAGCGAATCTAACAAAGAATCGGAGAGGAAGTGAGGCTGTAAACCTAGGTCAAGCAGATTGGTGTTTTTGGCGTTGAAGTAATGTTCTTCCATCTCGACACGGGGATTTTCCAGGTGGCTGACTTCCACATTTAATCCCAGCGTTGTTCCGGCTTTCTTGACCATCATTGCCAAGTCGCCAATGCCAAAGAGTTCGGTAAATTGATTGAAGACGCGGAATTTGCCAGGGTCTGCTGGAGTGGCGATCGCCAATTCCACGCACCGTACTGTATCCCGGATATCTAAAAACGCTCGTGTTTGCCCACCTGTGCCATACACCGTTAACGGATGCCCGATCGCCGCCTGAATACAGAAGCGATTGAGAGCTGTACCAAACACCCCGTCATAATCTAGACGGTTGATTAGCAGTTCATCCATGCCCGTTTCTTCGGTCAGCACCCCGTAAACTACGCCCTGGTTGAGGTCAGTGGCGCGTAGCCCCCAAACCTTGCAGGCAAAGTGAATATTGTGAGACTCATGCACCTTACTCAGGTGATAGAACGATCCAGGCTGCTTAGGATAGGGCAGCGTATCTTTGCGTCCATTGTGTTCCAGGGTGATGAAGCCTTCTTCAATATCAATGTTGGGAGTACCGTACTCGCCCATGGTGCCTAGCTTGACCAAATGGCAGTCGGGAAAACTTTCGCGCATGACATATAGAAGGTTGAGCGTACCGACCACATTATTAACCTGGGTCAAAACGGCGTGCTCTCGATCAATCATCGAAAAAGGAGCCGATCGCTGTTCACCAAAATGTACGACGGCTTCTGGCTCAAACTGGTGCATGGCTCGACTCAAGAACTCATAGTTCGTAATGTCGCCCACGAACAGGTCAATATGCTTGCCCGTCAGATCTTTCCAGCGTTGAATCCGAGCCTGAATCGGGGCGATCGGGGTTAAAGTTTCGACGCAAAGCTCCATGTCCCAGTGCCGCCGAACCATGTTGTCTAGGATACCAACCTCGTAACCTCGATTGGAAAGGTACAATGCGGTCGCCCAACCGCAGTAGCCGTCACCGCCAATAACTAAGACTTTCATCTGCTTGCGTCTATTTCTACGGGTACTCCGCTAAATCTACCAGGTTTGTGCCCTTCTATCTCACCC
>JBBRCV010000326.1:0-4416 GCA_038204505.1 Elainellales cyanobacterium | reverse complement strand
TAATTTTCATAGCCCGATCGCCAATGCCCGACCTGCTCGCTGTGCAAAATCGTTTCAGCGTTATCGAGGATCAACAGACATCTACGCGATCGCAGATATTCCGTTAACTTAGAGAACTTTTCATTGAGCGTGGTGGGAATGACGGGATCTTCCCCATAGAGCGGCATGAGAAATTTCAGCAGACTGGATAGAAGTTCATCCAATGATGGCGCGTTGGCAAGCGATCGCCAGATGACAATCTCGAATTCTGCCTGCATCTGGAGTGCCGCTTTGACCGCGATCGTGCTTTTGCCAATTCCTCCAATTCCCAGCAATCCCACGACACGACAGCGATCAGCCACGATCCATTGCCACAGTTGTGCGAGTTCGGCTTCACGACCGTAGAATACTGATGTATCAACCGCGTTATCCCAATCGTTCTTGGGGTTTGCCCGTTGGCTTTCCGGTTCTTCTCCTGATGCGATGAGAGAAGTATGGTCTGCCTTGGTTAATTCCAGCCCAAACGCCCGGAAAAGATGCTCTAGGGACTGGCGATCGACTCCCATTTCACGCTTAAAAATCCGAGCGAGCGTGTTGAGTGAAAGCTGGGTGCGATCGCTCAGATCTTCCTGCGTGAAGTGCTTACCCAAAATCTCTTCAGCCTCAGCCTCTTGTCTCGCCGCCTGAAATCGCTGCCATCCTTGCGGCGATAGGATGACTCCTCTAACGCGCCCAGAAGCATGACCTTGCCTAGATTTAGTCACGTTGGAATCCATCGGCAAGCACCAGCGATATGGGGCAGGGCGCAACTTTGGGAAAGTTTTATTAATAGAAATTAATCAGCAATCTGCTTCCGCGCTTATCGAAAGGTTAGCAAGTTTTACGAGCCTAGTTCGCTTCTTGCCACGACTCTACATAAAGACCCGTCTTTAGACACAGAAAGACTAAGTCGCCGCTTAACTCAGTGAACTTGCGTGGTCTGAATCAAACAAGCGTTGAAGAATGAAGACATGAGAGCTAGGTAAACCCACTCGGCATCTCACGACAGCGCTCAGAAGGGGCAACTACCACACAGTCAGGTAGATCTCAAGCGATCTGAGAAGCTCCATCGATCGCTGCTTTTCAAATGGTTTTGATTAGTTTCGATTGCAGCTAATCAAACGCAAGATGGCAAATGAGGAAACTCAACAATGATTGTCTTTTGTAACATCAATCGGGTTTCCAGCACAATCACTCAGAATCTACAACAGGAACAAAAACATCATGGCTTACAATTTCGCCAACTCCCAAATTCGCAGCATTTTGAATGGTCTAGGGTTCAAGAGTCGAGAGGCTAATGAACCAGATTTTCCCCTCTCGTCCGACAACAGCTCGCTCGACGATCAGCAAACCGTGCGATCGGTCAGGGCTTTTCAGAAGTACTTCAATCTGACACAAGATGGAATTGTGGGGCCCGATACAAAGGCGGTCGCAGAGCGGGCACTTGATGTCATTCACCATGAGTTGGATGTCATTATCCAGCCTGATCCCCGGCTGCGTCCCCAAGCTCCGCTGTATGGGCCTCAAACCGCTCAAGCCGTGAGCCAGTCTCGTCGCCAATATGGGTTTGAGCCAGATGGCAACCCTGACACTGATCGCATTGCTGATCTCCCCGTCCGGCGCAAGCTGAATGACCTCACCTCTAAGCAAACGGGCGAGATGGCGGCAGCGATCGTGTAATCAATTGACATCGGGTTGCAGACGATCCTTCTCAATCTGACAAAGCTCTCTCTCAAGCATTATCCAAAAGACTCGACTTCAAAAGCTCGATCGTGCGGGTATCTGTTAACGCAGAGAGAGCGATCCGACCCAATTTCTAATGATTCTTTACCCAACTCGGTGCCAAAACAACCGAGATTCAATTGAGCCATCTGCTCTTGCTTCTTATGAATACAAACTCTACTAATTCGACAATGCAGCCTGATGTGCTACGAGAACAAATCAGTAGCAGTCTTGAAAAAGCACAAGCGCAAAAGAATACGCTCAGACGCAACAGTTCTCGCTACAGCACAGCCAACATTGTCCTCGGTGCGATCGCCGCAGTGTTAGCTGGAACAGCAGGAACAGTTGGCAAAGCAGACACCTGGAAGCCGATCTGTTTGTTCGCTGCTGTGTGTTCAGTGGGTGCAACGGTGACCGCAAAACTGCAAACGGCTGACCAGTTGACTGAGATTAGCGAAGGCGTGGGACAGCTTAAAGCACTCAAGTTTGAAACCATTGTTCCCACCTACGACTCAAAACAAGTTGGCGAAAAATATCAGCAGATCCTCACAGCGTTCGATGTCTGACCCCTTCTTAAGGCTCAATCAGCAAAACTAAAGAAGATGAGCAAGTGAACATTACGGAATTCTACAACACTAGGAAAACAATGAAAACACTACTAAAAAGATCCGCATTGCTCTTGGCTCTACCAATCTGTGCCTTGGCTAATTTCTCCTTGCCTGCCGCTGCTGATTCTACGGCTGATCTCATCCTCAGTACAAAATGCAGGGGTGGTTACAACGTCAATATTTGGCGGAACTATACGTCTGGTGAACTGCTCTACCGCTCAACCAGCGGCAACGGTAACTTAAGCTTGGGCAGAGGAACGAGTCACGCGGCAGAAGGCGTTCGAGTGTACCGGTTTCGGAACGGTGATTATGAATATTGGCTGTGGGATGGATCAGATAGCTCACGGTCTGAGACCTTGCAGGTGTACAGAGACAACCGCGTCTTGATGCAGCAGACTTGTACAACAACCTAAATCCTCTAGACATGATGCTTACCTTGCGATCGCCCAGCGTGCCGGTTTGGGATTGCAAGGTTCATGTCACTACAGGTTCATTAAGTCCATCTACTTATCGATTTCAATTCCCCTTCACGGATTCATCCGATTAATTAAATTCTAAATTTAATTAATTGACCCAAATCTTACACTTTGAAACAAATCTGATGAAAAACATAATTTTGCTAACACTGGTATACATGGGATTCGTAGTAACTACGCCCTTTACCGCACAGGCACTAGATTCAAAAAAAATTAGCCCGAACCTCGATCGAGAGCCAAATATGGAGATCGCCCATTACGATCGCGATCGAAATCGCAACGACCAAAATCGTGACAACGAAGGTCGCGACAACCAAGATCGCGACAACGAAGGTCGCGACACCCAAAGTTGCGATCGGCTGTTTATTGTTTATTACCGCAGCCATGACGATCGCAGGTGGATGTATGTGAGTAAGCACTGCAATCGTCGCGCTGCCCAACGTGCTGCCAACCGACTGGAGCGGCGTGGGTATCGAATCCAAATTTTATGACAGAGCCGTTTCAAACGTTGAACTGGGGAGTTCAGCTACGCGAAGAAAAAATTGCCCGACTAGAACACCAAGACGGCAACGTCACTGGGATCGTCTTTACGAATAATGAAGTGCTGCCCCATCGCGGAATATTTGTACACCCCAGTCGTATCAGCATAGCCCTCTAGCCGCAAAGTTGGGCTGTAAATTAAGCAGCGATGACCTCGTAGAAGTGGATGAGAGCAAGCAAACCCCCATTGCTGGACTCTATGCGGTGGGTGATGCGTCTAGCCCTTTTTCACAGATTGCCTTAGCGGTTACGAGTGGAACACTTGCTGCCGCTTTCATCAATCGCGCTTTGATTGAAGAGAACTTGGTTGAGCTGGATACGTTGGGGGAGTGCAACAACTCTAATAATTTGCACACTACGTTAGTTATTCAATCTACAACCTGAAGAGGAAAAACAATGACAACTACATTTGTTCAGAACCAGGCTTTTTTCAAAGATCTCGCAGCACCGCTCACAGGAGAGCTTTTGCTCCCTGATGACGCTGCCTATGAACAGGTGCGCCCACTCTGGAATGCGAAGGTGAAGACCCAACCTGCCGCGATCATGCGTTGTTTTACTGTGCAAGATGTCATTCATACGGTTCGCTGGACACGTGTACATGGGCTGCCCCTCTCTGTTCGAGGTGGAGGACACGATTTTGCCGGACGAGCGTTGTCTGAACACGGTGTCACGATCGATTTGTCCCAGATGAGAGCCGTCACCATCGATCTAGACGCTTGCACCGCTCATGTTCAAGGTGGAGCAACGGCTAGCGACCTCATCGAGGCAGCACAGAAATATGGATTGGCAACAGCCACAGGAAACTGCTCCACCGTTGGAATGGCTGGACTTACCCTGGGGGGAGGATATGGTCCGCTGATCGGTGCTTATGGACTGGCTGCCGATAACCTGCTGTCCGCACAAGTGGTGACTGCCGACGGGCAGCTTGTGACTGCCAACGCCGAGGAACATCCAGACCTGCTTTGGGGACTGCGCGGCGGCGGCGGTAACTTTGGAATCGTCGTTTCCCTGGAGTATCGCCTGCATCCGCTCACGACGGTGTTATCGGGTAT
>JBBRCV010000325.1:0-4435 GCA_038204505.1 Elainellales cyanobacterium | reverse complement strand
ATCTCCTGGATCTCTCGGTGCTTATAGCCCTGTTCATACATGTGAACTGCAACCGCTCGTTTTAACTCCCGTGGGTCAGGGTTGCTCTCGATAAAAGATTTTAGAGTGCTAGTCACTTTGTGTTTTTCTATGGAGTCGTCTTACTTCCTCCATAATCTCACATATGACTTAGGATTGCTATACCAATCATGTGAATATTTTGTTCACCATTGCCACACAAATGATGGAAGTTGCAGAGCAGAAAAATATTGCAATTAAACCTTCGACGAAAAAAGCCTTTTATCGTTGGTTTGGTCGTTACACAAAAGTGGAGACGAGTCAGCTAGAAGCCAGCTTAGATGCAGGTTATGAAGCAGGCGGCGGATTGAATCTGGGGGATTTAATCGCCAAGTTTTGGGTTTCGGTGAAGGGCAATATGAAGGCGAATGCAGTCATTCGGGAGGAAATAAAAACTGAATTTGATCGCAAAATTTCGGATTTAATCGGTCGGATCAATGAGATTGCAGCAGTGATTCAAGCAGAGTGCGATCGCCCCATCCTCGTAATTATTGATGACTTGGACAAGCTCAATCCAGATCTTGCCGAAAAAGTCTACGGTAACAATATTCAGCCTCTCTGCCAGCCACAATTTCGGATTATCTACACGATTCCTATTTTTGTATTGCGGGATGTCAAACTGCGAAAGTTGCTTGATGCCAGTACCGACAAAATTCATACGATGCGGGTAGCAAAGTTTTTTGCTAGAGGAGACAGTCATAAGCTTCATCCAACTCTTGTTAAACCTGAACTTGTTGAAAGTTTTGAGAAGATACTCGATCGCCGTTTATCACCAGACTTAATTGACCCAGAGATCAAGCACAAGCTAGTCCTCAAAAGCGGTGGTGTACTGCGAGAAATGATTCGGTTAGCAAGCCGCTGTTGCGACAAGTATTCGGTACGACTACAGCGAGCTTTGCGGAATTCAGGGGCGATCGTACCTGTGAACATTGATGCGGAAATTTTAGAACAGGTATTAACAGATTTTCAGATTGAATATGATGAACCGTTAGGGCAAAAAGACTATGATCTTCTGAAGGGAATTTATGACCAGGGGAAACCTCAAGACACAGAGGATCAACGGTTTTTAGATTTGTTGCATGGGCTGCATATTTTGGAATATCGCAATGCCAAACTTTGGTATGACTTAAATCCTATTGTCATCGATCTATTACGTCAGGAAGGCGTGTTACCTGAACCCACTGAATAATGAATCAACTCACTGAGCAACAAAATGAGAACGCCTATGAAGAACTGGTAACGGTAATTGAATCCAGTGAGGGAACGTTGGCGTTATTAATTGCGGTCTGTGATAGTCGCACGCTGCGAACCAAAATTATTGAACGCTATGAACAAGAGTTGCTTCCCAACATTTACACAGTGCGGTTGCAGCTTAATCAAAAAGAACCCAGCCTGAGAGCCGCCATTGATAACTGGCTCATTGCTAACCCTTGGGTAAAAGAGCAGAAGCGGCAAATTGTGCTGACGGTGACGGGAGCAGAAGAGTTGCTGTGGCTTAATTTGCGGGCAGATGATGAGGATGCCACGCAGCTAGACAAGTTTTATGGCTATTTGCAATGGACAAGGGAAGGGCTGCGCGAGTTTCCTTACCCAATTGTGCTGTGGGTGACGCGCCGAATTTTACGCACTATGAGCCGTAAGTCGCCGGATTTTTGGAGTTGGCGGCGGGGGGTTTATCGGTTTGTGGGGGATGAGGCGGTGGGGATGTAGCCTGTAGGACGAATGCCTGAACCGGAAAGATCAATACCAGATAAGTCTGATGATTTTGGGTTGGCGCTGGAGGATGTGCAGGAGTTGATTGCCCAGACGGAGGCAAACCAGGGGAAAGATGCGGTGAGTTTGGCGACGTTGTATGACCGTTTGGGTCAGGCGTATGTGCGGCGGATTGAGCGAGGGGAGGCAGAGGACTTAGAGCGGGAGAAGGGGCTGGCGATCGCAAGTTTTCAAAAAGCGTTAGAGCTTGAGGAGAGGTTTGGGTTAGCGGCGGAGCGGATGTGGACTTTGATAAGGTTGGGACTTTTTCATTATTCACAGTCGCAGTATCATGAGGCGATCGCATTCCATGAGCAGTCATTACAGATTGCACAGGCATTGGGCGATCCCTACAGTGAAGCCAAGTCTCTGAATAGTTTGGGCAACACTTATGACTCACTTGGACAATACCCGCAAGCCATTAAGTTCCATCAACAATCATTGGAAATCAAACATCAGATTAGCGATCGCAAGGGTGAAGCTGCTTCTCTGAATAATCTTGGTAATGCTTGTGCTGCGCTTGGACAATACCCGCAAGCCATTAAGTTCCATCAACAATCGTTGGAAATCGACCGTCAGATTAGCGATCGCAAGGGTGAAGCCGTTTCTCTAAATAATCTAGGCAATGCTTACAACTTCCTCAGACAATATCTGCAAGCTATTGAGTTTCTTCAGCAATCACTGGAAATCTTTCGTCAAATTGGCGATCGCCACAGTGAAGCCGATTCCCTTTACAACTCAGCCACAGCTCTAGCCAAACTCGATAACTACTGGCAAGCCTTAAAAAGTTACCAACAGGCACAACAAATCTATGAAGAACTCCAACTAGCATATCGGGTTGAGCAATGTAAAATAGATATCTACCAACTCAATCAAATCATCGCCGCTTCAGATTCCTGCCCCTGACTATTGACTCATTAATCTCATAAACTATAGAGATGAGTAAAGACTTATAGGAGTTGCCCACTGTGCTTAATCTTCGGAAAAGTTATGTTTTAGATGAAAATCAGAAGGCGATCGCTGTTCAAATTCCCATTGAAGAATTTGAGCAAATTGAGGAAATTCTAGAAAATTATGGCTTAGTAAGTTTGATGTCAGAAAGTGAAGAGAACGAAAGACTCTCTAGGGCTGAAGCCTTAACTCACTACCAAGCTCTGAAGGATACTGATGTGGAAAGTTGAGTATACCCGGAAGTTTTTGAAAGAACTTGCAGCACTACCTGTCGAAATCCAGTCCCGAGTCGAACCCATCGTTTTTGATGAACTTGAGGCGATCGCCCCTTTTGAGTTGGGATACCTAGAGAAAATGAAGGGCTATTCTGATAAGTACAAAATTCGGGTTGGCGACTATCGAATCGGTATTACGCTAGACAAGAAAAGTTACATAATAATTTGCGAACGAATTGCCCATCGCAGAGAAATTTATAGAATATTTCCTTAACAAACATCTAAATATTCTTGCAAAGCCTCTGCATCGGAGAACACGCCCTGAACCATCATTACAGAGCAGGGCGCATGGTGCAGCACATAACTACTGACACTGCCCAACAGCATTTCGCGCAATCCCGATCGCCCTCGTCGTCCCATAAAAATAGCATTTGCTTTCCAGCTTTCAGCAGCCTCACAAATTTTTTTGCCAGCATCACCGGAGCTTTGGGAGTACTCGGCAAGAATGCCTAAAGCTGACGCTTGTTGAGTCAGCGATCGCAAAAACGCAATGCCATCTTGCTCAAATCGTTGAAGCTGTTCGGTATACGCTTGAATCGTTTCTTCGTACAAAGCCGGATAAGCATCGGCACTAGGATACATGGGGTAGGGATACCCTTTATCGAAGGAGTTGAGAACGTGGAAAAACATCAGCGAAGCATGGGTCGCTTTTGCTAATGTTAACGCTTCATCTAGGACGTGTTGATGAGTCTCGGAACGATCGAGGGCAACCAGGATGTTTTGTAGCATGAATTCCCAGTGGACTAGAGTTTGACTAAGGAGGCTTTCAGTGAGGAACCTAGCTCATCATGGCAAATTGTTCAACTTTACTCGCTTTTAAATAAAGAGAATCTGGGGTCTGAGCTAGCAGTACTGAGCAAGGAGCTTGTTCAGCAAACTGGACAGGCAGAACGCAATGATTTTGAGCTAATTCATGTTGACCTAACACGATGAGATCGGCACCCCAGCGATTTGCTAGATCATAAACAACATGACTATGATCTCCATGAAGTTGCGCGACATCGGAAGCAAGCCCCTCTGTTTTTGCAGTTTTGTGGAACGATTGCAACGTATCCATATCTAAATGATGTACCGTATCAGGTTGCAGCACTTGAAGGAGCATTAGCCTTGCATGATTTTGTTTTGCTAAAGTCAATGCTTTTTCAAAAGTAGACTGACTCATCACGTCAGAGTTATCCATTGTGACTAAGATTCTGTTAAACATTAGAGTCTCTTATGTGTTGTTTTTAAATGCTATTGATCATTAATTCAGACAAAGCGCTAACATTTCCTCAACAGTTACTGACTCAACAGCCACTCACTCAACAGCCACTCACGTAATTGCAATTAAACGGCACGCCGCTTTGCAGATACCGCAGGAGTCGCATTTTCCTCTGGCGTAGCTTTCACCTCAGTTTGCA
>JBBRCV010000324.1:0-4437 GCA_038204505.1 Elainellales cyanobacterium | reverse complement strand
CGCACCATTGTACTGGCGCGATCGATCCCCTTCCACGCTTCCTTCTAGTCAGTCATTGAGCAATAGGGAAATAAGCACTTTCAGGTGGCGATCGCCTAAACCGTATCACTGGCTGTTAGGCATTGCCAGCCTCTTCATGCCACTCTGCGCTGTCCATCCTGCCCTGGGAGCGGAACGGATTTACGTTTCTTACGGCGTTTTCGAGCGATCGATTCCAATTAGTTCGCTAGAAGCCTTTGCAAAAACTGGCAAAGTTGATAGTGAGCTAGCTGGTTACGCTCGTCGCACGAGTCCAGAGCAACTGGCACAAGTTAGACAAGTCCTGAAAACTCGGATTTCTTTAGGTGCCGTTACCGTTTCTCAGTTCCTTTATACACCCGTTGGAGAACGATTGCTCGATCGCCTGGGTAAGTTGATTCAAACTGATGCTCGGCAGTCTGGTTTTTATGGCATTCGAGCTGCCTTAATTTTGGCAGCCGCACAGCCACAGGGCTTTACCCCAGTAGAGGTGTTACGACAGTTTCCAACTCGTGGCATTCACATTGATTTAGTGCAAAGTCTGGCGATTGTAGACAGTTTGCAAAAGCTGATTAGCCAAACAAACCAGGCAATTAATCTTATCCACCAGCAAGCTCAGTTGGAAGCAACTGCAATGCCCTTGCCTGCCTTGCTGCCTCCAATGAATTTGGAGTCTCCAGGGCCGTATCGCTGGGAAATGCGATCGATTACTTTAGATGATCACAGTCGTAACCGTATTTTCCCAGCCGATATTTATTTGCCGTCTATACCAACGCCACGTCCACTCATTGTAATTTCTCACGGGCTAGGGTCTGATCGCAGCAGTTTTGCTTACTTGGCTCAACATCTTGCCTCTTATGGCTTTGCTGTCGCTGTCCCAGAGCATCCGGGTAGCAATGCAAGCCATCTACAAGCGTTATTTCAAGGCACTGCCGAGAGAGTTAGTAGTCCGCGAGAATTTCTTGATCGTCCGCTCGACATTACGTATCTACTAGATGAACTCGATCGTTTATCCCAATCTGCTCCTGCCTTTCAAGGACACTTAGATTTACAAGCTGTTGGAGTCGTCGGACAATCCTATGGCGGTTACACTGCCTTAGCTTTAGCAGGAGCTAAATTTAATTTTCAGCAGCTTCAAACCAATTGCAGTTCTCTTGATCGTTCCTTAAATCTATCATTGGTGTTGCAATGTCTAGCTTTACAATTGCCTAACCAGGACTATCACCTAGCAGACCCGCGCATTAAGGCAGTGATAGCGATCGACCCAATCGATTCTAGTATTATGGGTCAAAGCAGCTTGAGTCAGATTCAAATTCCAACCATGATCGTGGCAGGAAGTGATGATACAGTAGCTCCGGCTTTGCTTGAACAAATTCAACCTTTTACGTGGTTAACCACTGACGCTAAATATCTCGTCCTTATTGACGGCGGCACGCACTTTTCCACCATTGCAGAATCTTCTAATGATATTGTGTCTGTTCCAGCTTCCGTGATTGGTCGTGATCCAGCCTTAGCACGTCGCTATATGCGGGCATTAAGTGTCGCTTTCTTTCAGACCTATGTCGCAAAACAGCCCGACTACCGTCTACTTCTGAGTGCTGCTTACGCCAGCAAAATTAGTCAGCAACCCTTGCCGCTGAGTTTGGTGCGATCGCTACCTGATAAGTAAGTAGTATTAGCTGTTCCATTTTATTGTTAAAAGGGATTGAAAGACCTCATGCAGAGAGACACCGAGAAAGATACTCCCCCTCCTCAAGATCAAGATAATCTATGGTATCGCTTAACTCGTGGTGCCCCTCTAGCTGTGATGCTAGCAACAGTTCTGTATATTCTCTATCAGCTTCTACCTGTACTAAAACTAATTGCCATTGCTATCTTGCTAGCAGTGATTCTGAGAACATTGCTGCGCTGGCTGCAAAAGCTAGTCAAGCAGCGCTGGATCGCTGTCATGATCTTGATTGGGTTAATTGGAGGATTCGGCGTTTTTCTAATATCGTTTATTTTGCCTAACTTGCTAACTGAGACTCAACAACTACTGGTTGCTCTTCCCAATTATCTCAATTCGCTCATCGGCTTGTCTGTGACGCTGCATAAACAATACAGTTTTGTGCCTGATCTTTCTCAAGGTTTAGCGCAGTTTCGGAATCTGGCTGATCAGTTCTTGTTGTCATTTCCACTGCTCCTCCGCCAAACATTTGGAGCCACGATCGAGAGCGTGGCAACACTGATTCTTGGGCTTTACATGGCTTATGATCCATCTACCTTGATTGTTGGTGTTTCTCGATTAATTCCGCGTCGGCATCACCAGCAGTTTAACCGCTTACTAAAAGCGACTGGAGTAAGGTTAAGCGGTTGGATCTTTGGGACAGGTATTGCTATGTTGTTTCTAGGGTTGGGAGCCACGATCGGGCTGTGGGCACTGAATGTGCCACTGGCTCTGTCGTTTGGTGTGATTGCAGGCTTGCTGGAGATTGTTCCCTACTTTGGCTCGGTCGCCGGAACTTTTTTACCAGCACTCGTTGCTCTCACTCTATCACCTGTAAAGTTTCTTTTGGTCTTGGCTCTATTTCTTGTACTTAATCAGGTCGATGCTCATTTGATCCAGCCTTTAGTCATGGGTCGGCAAGTTCATCTTCACCCAGTCGGTATCATTCTGACCTTTCTGGTGATGGGAAAGCTGTTAGGGTTCATTGGCATTCTTCTAGCCGTTCCAATTGCTGCTGTGCTGGTAACATTGATTGATGAATTTATTCCAAAAGCGAATCCTGTAGACACAACCGTTGATTAGGGTAGTCCTTTTGTATTGAGATCGATCGCATACAGCGAATGACCAGCGGCAATAATCAGACGATCGCGATCGCGTCCACCAAACGTCAAATTCGCAACGGTTTCTGGCACTAGAATCTTACCGAGGCGCGTTCCATCTGGTGCGTACATTTGCACACTATCTTCAGAGCTGACAAAAACATTGCCGTGTTCATCGACGCTTAAGCCATCGGGTTGACCCGGATTAATTACTGCAAATACGTGACCATCAATGGCGGTTTGACCATCCACAACTTTGTAGACGCGAACATGATGGTAGCCATCAGAAATGTTGAAAGCAGAAGAGTCTGACACATACAGGAGTTGTTCATCTGAATTGAAAGTTAATCCATTGGGACGTAGCATATCCGTTATCACTGCATTAATTTCACTTGTTGCTGGATCAAAGCGATAAACATAACTTCCCGGTTGCTCTTGTTCACCGTCATAGCCTTGATTCAGCTCTGTAATGCCATAGGGTGGATCGGTAAACCAGATAGTGCCATCGCTTTTGACGATTAGATCATTTGGACTATTCAGGCATTTCCCCTGATAGCGATCGCACAACACTTGCCATTGTCCATCTTGCTCTTGTCGAATAATGGCGCGTAATCCTGATGAACAAGAAACCAGCCGCCCTTCTAAATCGCGGTCATTACCATTCTGATAGTCAGATAGATCACGCAAAACACTGACCCCATCAGATGCACTCCAGCGTAATAATCGATTACCGTGAGCATCACTCCAGATGATGCTGTCATCTTCCTGGCAATAAACAGGTCCTTCGCTGTGAACAGCACCATCGGTCAGCTTTCGGAGTGATGCCCCCAGGCGAATCAGCGATCGCATTCGATCGTCATAGATTTCGATCGCATTGGGGAACATCTCGATCGATTCTGTCATAAAAACCTCCTGAGCTTTCTAATCTTTTGACTCCGCGATTAGCAAAATAGAATGTCCAGTCGGATCTTTCACTAGATAACCCTGTTGAGATCCGCGATCGTCCAGTTGGACAACAGGCGATTGAAGATTATGTTGTTGGAGTTGCTTCACGACCTCGTTGATGTCACTGACAATTAGTTCAACTTGAACAGAAGCAAGGTCATCGCTTTTCAGATCGAAGGGAATCGGACGACCATTGGCGGGTTGAATGTAATCTAATAGTTCAATGCCTAATCCTCCTTGAGCAAGTCGTAGTGCTGTAATGTGGACTTTTTCATTGGGCAAATTGTCTATGCGGGCTTGAGTTTCTCGCCAATTAAAACTGTCACCATCGACCTGCATTCCCAACAGGTCACGATAAAATTGGAGGCTTTGCTCGGTATTGGCAATGGCGATCGCCGTATGGTCAATGCCTAAAAACAGGTTGTCACCTTTTTGATGCCATTTCTCCTGTCCTTTATCCGGTGGAAACCAGAGCAGTTCTAAGGGATGGCGATCGGGATCTCGAAACTTAAATGCCTGAATATAAGCGGTGAAGTGAACCCCTAAGTTCAGACAGCAAAAACAAACTTTTAAGGTGACTCCTCCTTTGTATCACAGTTTTCTTGTTTTTGTTCATTCCAGTTCATTTCGTATTCACTCGGCGTTAGATACCCTAGTGACGAATGTATT
>JBBRCV010000323.1:0-4482 GCA_038204505.1 Elainellales cyanobacterium | reverse complement strand
TGCCTGCCCCAGAACGACCATGCTTCACGACATCATTGCTGCCACACTCTGGACAAAGAACAGGTTCTAAAACCATAGGTCAACTTAAGAAAAATCATCTGTTTGATTCTCCCTCATTTCCACACGTCTAGAACACTACCGGGCAATGTAACAAGCCTGACATAGTTAGCAACGACCGTTTAATTCTGCTGTCTATACTGAGGACATTGAGCGAGGAAATAGTGATGGATGACTTACTGAAAGAGTTTGAGGACTTGTTTGACCAGGGAGTCGAAGGGCTGCTTGAACTGGTTCGCACTATTGAGGGTCGCTCAGAATTAGACGAGTTTAGACCACAAGTGCGGCGTGATACCCGTAATACTTCTGAGGAGAGCCGCTTTAATTCTACTGTAGGTCGTTATCCTGGTTCTTCTGAGCGATCGCCAAACACGACAACCCTTGATCCAGACGAGATCGTGCCGCCTATCGAGGATAGTCCTCCACCTGTCTCGCTGGCAGGAATTGGCGGCTTGTCAGAAATAATCCGAGAATTACGCGAACTGGTAGAACTGCCGCTCAAGCGTCCAGAGTTGCTGACCACACTGGGGCTAGAACCCACAACAGGCGTTTTGTTGGTAGGACCACCGGGAACGGGTAAAACGTTGACAGCGCGGGCATTGGCGAAAGAATTAAACGTAAACTACGTGGCGATCGTCGGTCCCGAAATCATGGGCAAATATTACGGTGAAGCCGAAGCCCGTTTACGTAGTCTATTTCAAAAAGCGGCTAAGTCTGCACCCTGCATAATTTTCATTGACGAAATTGATAGCCTTGCGCCCGATCGCAGCCGAGTTGAGGGTGAAGTTGAAAAGCGAGTGGTTGCCCAATTGTTGGGTTTGATGGATGGATTTGCCAAAACACAGGGCGTAATCGTGTTAGCTGCCACCAATCGTTCTGACCATCTCGATCCGGCTTTGCGTCGTCCAGGTCGCTTTGATCGAGAAGTGCAATTTCGAGTTCCAGACCGCGACGGGCGACTGGAAATCCTTAAAATAATGACTCAACCGATGCCAGTGGATCGATCGGTCGATTTAGCCGCGATCGCCGATTTGTCGGTGGGTATGGTCGGAGCTGATCTCAAAGCCTTGTGTCAAAAAGCAGCCTACACAACCTTGCGTCGGCTGCTACCTACTCTGGAGAGTCCGCCTCCTAACCGCATGAGTGTGACCCAAGCCGATTTTCTCCATGCTATTAAACAGGTCAAACCTGCTGTGTTGCGATCGGTCGAGGTAGAAGTACCGCGTGTCACCTGGGATCAAATTGGTGGGCTAGAAACGGTTAAACAAGCTTTGCAAGAGTCAGTTGAGGGCGCATTGCTGTATCCCGAACTCTACCACCACACGAAAGCTAAAGCGCCCCGTGGCATCTTGTTATGGGGCCCTCCGGGAACGGGAAAAACTCTACTGGCTAAAGCAGTTGCCGCTCAAGCTAGAGCCAATTTTATTGCAGTCAATGGTCCAGAATTATTGAGCAAATGGGTAGGTGCGTCCGAACAGGCAGTCAGAGAGTTATTCGCCAAAGCTAGACAGGCTGCCCCTTGTGTGGTGTTTGTCGATGAAATTGACACGATGGCTCCCGCACGCGGCAGTTTTCAGAGCGATTCCGGGGTAAGCGATCGCGTCGTCGGTCAATTGCTCACCGAACTCGATGGCTTACAAGACTGTCCCAACGTGTTGTTGATTGGTGCCACTAATCGCCCCGAAGCCCTAGATCCGGCGCTGCTCAGGGCGGGTCGTTTAGATTTGCAAATTAAAGTTGATTTACCGGATCAGGCAAATCGTCTTGCCATTCTGCAAGTTCACAACAGCGATCGCCCCATTGCAGATCTAGATTTAACCATCTGGGCGACCCAGACAGAAGGCTGGAATGGGGCAGATTTAGCCCTGCTGAGTAACCAGGCTGCCTTAGAAGCCATTCGTCGTTATCGGGCGATCGGCGCTAGCAGTCCACACAGCTTGCAAATCATTAGAGAGGACTTTGATGCCGCATTTCAACGCCTTGCCACTCAGCGAACGATGACGAGTTAATAGTAAAGTGAATAGCATTCTCGAAGCTAATCGCTGTAAGAGACAGGCATCGTAGCCTTGATGATATTAATTTGGCACTACGACAAGTAAAAAGTCACTGTACAATTTATAGCAGTGTTCTAATTTTTTGGAGGAACTTAAGTATGGGTTGGCTAAGTAGATTGTTTCCTGGCAGCAAAAAACCTGATGCAGCAGCACCTGCAGCACCTGCAGCAGCGCCCGCTCAGGCTGGTGGTGCTAGCATTTCTCCTGCTAAGGTTGGTCTCAACGGAGAGTTTGACGAAAGCGGTCTAGCTAAGCGCGTAGCACTGGCGTTTGATGAAGCCGATGGCTTAGATGACATCGAAACCCTCTGGGTTGCTCAGCTCAGCGGTAAAGTTGTGCTCAAAGGCAAAGTGCCAAGCCAAGCGCTTCTCGATAAAGCAGCTTCTGTAGCTAGCGGCGTGAATGGTGCAGAGGGCGTTGATACCAGTCAAGTAACCGTGGGCTAACACCATTTTGGCGAAGAGCAGATCCCGAATTCTGGAATAGCTATAACCACCAATGACTGGCAGCAAACCAACTGCCAGTCATAACCCAGCGCTCGATAAAACCCTTTGAAAAATGCGATCGCCGCGTCATCCCGAATCACCTGCTCCATGCCAATCACATGATCCAGGTGATTAACAATTCCGTTAGCTTGTTGTTCTAAGTAACAGGCATTGAATCAAGATGTCTCTAACCTTGCTAGTTGTTAGAAAATAGCCGGAACAAGTAACGATTTTGGAAAACCTTGATGAACAGAGAATTTTAGGACTAAAGATCATCCCAATCAATTACCTTTAATGCAATCAAATACTCACTTCCATTATTCACAGTAACAGTTACTTGCTTTTTCGCAGACTGTTCAAGGTCAACTGAAATCCTGCCTGCATTCAAAGTATTAGTAAGGTTAGCAGCAGCTTCAAAGTTAGAGTCAAACGCTGAAACAGATTGCCAAAGACTTTGATCAATCGGCGTGACCAGTAGTAATCTGAAGATGACATTGAACTTACGAAGATGAATTATCTTTTGATGGGCGATCGCTTATAGCTAATAGACTTGTTGGGAAACAAGAGATATATAGTTGGCAATTGTATCTAGCTCCACCCATGCTGAATCTAGAACACATTCTCCAAAGTGATCGCCTGATGCGAGCCATGACGGGACTCAACCGCAAAGCGTTTGAGAACCTCTTGCCCAGTTTTGGCGAAGCGTATCAGCAACGTCAGATCCAATCCAAGGACAAGCGTTAACGAGCACTAGGATATGGTCGAAAAGCGACCTGACGGACAAGTCGTGACAAGCTATTTTATATTCTGCTCTATTGCAAGTGCTATCCGACATTCGACTTAATGAGTGTGTTGCTTAGCTTTGATCGCTCCTGCGCTTAGGACTGGGTGCGTGGGCTGATGCCGATTCCAGAACAGGCATTGGGGCACAAACAAGCTCTACTAGAAATGAGTTTGACAACATCCACCTGCTGCTAAAAAACCGAGAGGGAAAGAACTGAGTGAACAACAGAAGCAAGAGAATCGAGAATTGAGTGAACAACGGGTCAAGTGTGAACATGCCCACGCAGGCATTAAGCGATATCACTCAGTCACAAACGTGTACCGGAATCGTGTGCCTGATTTCGATGATCGTTTAATGTTGAATGCAACAGGTCTGTGGAACTTCTACCTGGATGCCGCATAGATTGGAAGCGATTGAAAGGAAACCTTGTCCCTGAGCTGGTTTTATTTCCCAACGAGTCTAATCATTGTTCTCGTAAACCACTTTCTGCTTGATCTCATACTGAGTGTCTACAGTCAGCGGCACCAGAACTTCTGTAATCGACTTCGAGCCAAGCTCTAGGGTGCTGCCATAGCTCAAAAACATCAGAACCGAATCTGATCTCGATTCCTGTTGTGTCTTGTAAATGGCTTAAGTCAATATGAAATGCTTGCATGATTTCTGCTCCTAATACCTAATACGATGAGCTAACCTCGAAATGTTTAACCTTGTGGCGCAATCTGAAGTGATGCGATCGAGAACAACAAATGAATTCACTTCAGCAAAGACTTAGAACAGTAGAGGCTCTACAATGTTTCGTGAAGTATCAGTTCGCTTGAATCGTGTTCACTTGATATGAACATGACATTAGACCATGACATTAGACCATGACATTTGTCACAGATAAGAGGGAACTCGGTATCGAAATTTGGCACGTATAGGGGGTAACAACTTATGATTACATCAGTTTGACTTTCCTTGTTAAGAGTGATCCAGAATAAAAAAGATCCAAGGTTAGCTCGACTTGTCACAGATAGAGACAAACCACTTGGTAAGATTCGGCAGACGCTGGATCTGCTGCTCCACGGCTATCATTGCCTGTTGGGTGAGTTTAATGCCTGTT
>JBBRCV010000322.1:0-4550 GCA_038204505.1 Elainellales cyanobacterium | reverse complement strand
ATCTGACCGATAGCCCGACTGAGATAGGCGACCAAAGCACCAAAACTGAGGGGCATCGGTTCCATAATGCTGCTCTTTTTGAAGTCTCCTGATTCTCCTGCTTGCCCCACCCCTTGTCAAAATCTGAATTTGGAATTGCTGCTAATTCAGGGTGCTGGCGATGAACTCAAGGACTTCTGGAAGGTCTTGAATCTGATAATCCTTTTCAAGCTGTCGGATCTCTTCAGCACTCAAGAGGGCTGAATTAGACATTGCGGTGGCAGGAATGTTCATGAGCCTTGACCTCTGGGTGAGTCCATTTTAGCAGCGCTTGCTTTAGCCGTTGAGTACAGATCCTGGAAACCGTTGCGCCAACGCGGGTAACACGGGACAAGGAGAGCGATCGCTCAAATTCTCTGGCTTACTCCAAGTAAAAGGAGCCTGACGCGCCGCCGACATCCACAGCAGCTTTCGAGCGCGAGTCATTGCTACGTACAACAATCGAAACTCTTCTGCTGTTTTGAGCAAACCCGCCCGGCTCCAAGCCGTTTCGATATCGGGCAAAATCGCTTCGCCATGGATGTGAGCGCGAATTTGCGCCCTTGCTACTTCGGAGAGGGTAAAGTTCCCTAGGAATTGGGCTTGAGGTAAAACCCGAAGATTACCGGGAATTAAAGAGTCGTGAAGAAAAGGCAGAAATACGCAGTCCCAGTCTAGCCCTTTGGCTTTATGCATCGTCATGATGGTGAGTTGGCGGGGACGGGTATAACGAGCTTCAGAATCGTCGGTTTCAACAGGTTCAAAGCGCTCGGAGCGGACGAGTTCGCTAAGGGCTTCGAGGACGGCGATCATAGATTGGTCGCTAGAGGTTTGCTGAGAGATGCGTTCTGCAAGTTTGTCTGCGCTTGCTAGCTCGGCTTGATCGTACTGCAAAGTCATTGCCAGGAAGGAAATAAGCTGATAGTGAGGCAATTCCAGGCGAGCACGAAGTAGTCCAGCGCAGTAGCGACGGGCGCGGAGGACAGGTTCGGGCTGGGGCGGATCGAGGGGAGCAGGATAGAGGAATTGTTCGGGGAGACTGACTAATCGGTTGAGATCTTGAGGAGGAATTAGTTGACGATCGCTCAACACTTTCAGCGCCGCTTTCAAGTAATCAGGCGAATGAGGGCGATCGAGAAATTGCAGCAAAGTCAGAATTTCGGCAGGCACATGAGAATGGCGATCGCGATCGCCCACATCGTATATTTCAATGCCCATCTCCTCTAGATTTACCTCAATTCCGTACTGAGCAGGATTTCGTAATATCTCTGCCAAAAACCGCCCCTGCCGATTTTCTCGGACTAAAACTGCTGCTCGTGCTTCTGGGTTTCGGGTCAGGTAATTGGCAACTCGTTGGGCAATTAGATCAACGGTGCGGTAAATGTCGCTAGGAAAGCAAATCTCTAAGCCCGTTCCTTCCGCAGGAGGATTCGCGTCAGCTTGTGGATCGTTAGCAGAGACAGGGTGAATGTGTTGGGAGCGAAAAGGTTGCGTTGCTCCGATGGGAGAGTTTGTCTCGCTCGCGGGAAGGGAGTAGCGATCGTTAACCCAATCGAGAGTAAAGTTGGCTGCGTCGATAATAATTTGGGTGCTGCGTCCGGCTTGATCCATCTCAGCTAGACGACCTGCGGTTTGGCAGCGTTGACAAAATTCGTTAAAAAAAGACGGGTCGGCAGGGGTGAAAGTTGAGTTAATCGCTTGATTGGGGTCGCCTACTCGAATCAAATTGAGGACGGGTTCAGTCGGATGAGCTGCCAGAATTTCTAAGAGACGGGTTTGCAGTGGAGAGGAATCTTGGGCTTCGTCTTCAAAAATGGCATAGATTTGGGATTGCCAGAGATGGCGAGCAGATTCATTTTCAAGCACCCGCAGAGCCGCCAGAATCATTTCGTCGTAGTCAATGTAGCCTCGTGATTGCAGTAAAGCTTGGTAGCGATCGTAGAGTCCAGCCGCTATTTCCAACACGTCATAAGTTGCGCCATCGGGAGAAGGGCGAAACTCTGCGTTTTGACTTAGCTCTTGCAGATCCTTGGGCAATAATCCTGAGCTTTTTGCTTCATGAATGGCAGTGTACGCTAGCTCTGGTAAAACTTCGGAGCGCAGAACCGACTGACGGCGTAGGCGCTCTGTCTCTTCGTGATCTGCCTGTCGTCCTTCTAAAAGCTGTTGGTAGACTTGGGGATTTGCCGAAATCCATTGTTCAACGCAAGCCCGAATGAGGCGGCTACTTTGACTGGGAGAAACTAGCGTCATGCGGCTGAGGTTCAGCCCTGAGAGTTCTGGGTGACGGGTGGCAATGTTCAACGCCAGTCCGTGCAGCGTGGAAACCATAAATCCTTGAGATGGCAAGGACAACTCTTTTAAGGACTGACGAATTTTGCCTTTGAGGTTGGCGACGGCTGAGCGCGTGAAGGTTACTAGAGTTAGCTGTCCCTGTGCGTCTTGTCCTTGATGGAAGCGGCGGGCGAGAAGCAGGGCAGAGGCGATCGCCATTCCCGTAGATTTGCCTGAACCCGGCACTGCCGAAACCGCCAATGCTCCGGACTGCCAGTCTGCCATGCGCTGCTGTCCTGGACGAAGGCGATCGCGCAAAGCTTGCAGGGCTAGATTTTGCGCTGTCTCTTGTGGGCTTATTTCTTTTGATCTGACTGTTTCTTGTGAATCTGAAGACGTTACCATGATGACTACGAGGCATTCAGTGAAGGACTCTAACGATGCAATCAACCCGCTATTACACTCCCGAAGAGTACTTAGCATTAGAGGAAGTTGCCGACTACAAAAGCGAATATATTGACGGGCAAATTATTCCTATGGAAAGTAGAATCACGAATCCTGTGGTTCCGACAACAAGGGGAAGCATAAATCATAACAAGCTTGCTGGTAATCTCTATGCCGCGCTCAACTTTGCATTCAGACAGCAAGACTATCAGGTTTTTATTAGTGATGTCCGGTTGTGGATACCTGAGAAGCAACTTTTCACCTATCCAGACGTGATGATTATTGCAGGCGAACCACAATATGTTAACAATCGTACCGATATGATTGCCAATCCTGTAGTTATCATCGAGGTCTTGTCAAAGTCTACCCAGGCATACGATCGCGGGGAAAAGTTTAACGCTTACCGCACTATTCCAAGTTTTCAAGAATATCTATTAGTGGATCAAACCCGGATTCATGTGGAGCAGTCTTACATAACGAGTAAAAAACAGGGATGGTTTCGGGAATATGACGAAGAGGATGAAGCGATCGCCCTCGCAGCAGTGCCGTTTCAGATTACTTTGAATGATCTCTACAGTAAAGTCAAATTTGAGCCAGCAACAGAAGAGGAGCTTCCAGTCTCACAAACGCTGAACGAGTAAAGACGTGCTCTAGCATCAAGATATACTGGCAAGATAGCAGTAGAAGGTAAAACGATGTTTGAAGTTTATACACGCTACATCTTAAACCAAGACCAGCAGCCTATTGCGGTACAAATTCCGATCGAACAGTTTCAACAAATAACTGGGATTCTGGAAGCATCTGGACAAGTTCTCTTAACGAGGGAAGTAAAAGATGAAGAAGTGTTGGAAGAAGATGAAACCTGGATGCAAACAGATCTATCGAGCCTCGGTAGCCATGAACCCTACGATTGGCAACCGGGTGAGCTAGAAGAGGGCTTGCCTGTAAAATATGTCTCAGGCAAAGGATTAATGATTGACAAATGACCCAGAGATCGTTGCAGTTTGGGGACATCGTAACAGCAATTTTCCCAGAACAGATGCCCAAAGGACGCGAACAGCAGGGATACCGACCTGCAATTGTTGTAGCTATTCCTGATCTGCTTGACATACCTCGCTTCCCGTTAATTGTAGTGATTCCACTTACCACAGATCAAGGTCAGAAATGGGCAATTGTTTCCTCCAATTTGTATCCTCGGTTTTCGGCAGGCGTTGCTGGGCTGCGTTCTTCCTCTATTGCTCTGCTAGATCAAGTGAGAGCATTAGACATAAGTCGAGTAACGGCGTACCGTGGTAGTCTATCGCCTAGGGAATATCAGCCGATTTTGTACGGACTTCAGCGAATGTTTAACTGGACTCCTGCGTCTTAAATAATCATCTGCAACTCTAACAATTTTTGTGTTTCTCAAAGTTTTCCGTCGTCCGATCGCTCATTACCTTCTACTTCTCGCCATCCTGCTCTTAGGATTAGGGCTACGATTTTGGCACCTTGACAGTAAACCTTTGTGGCTTGATGAAGTTCTGAGTGCGCTGTTCACAATGGGACGGAGCTATCAGGATATTCCACGAGAACAGTTTTTTCCCTTAACTGCACTGGATCAATTATTTACGCTGCAACCTGGAACAACCTGTTCTCAAATTGCCCAAACGATCGCCACAGAATCGGTGCATCCACCGTTATTTTTCTGTTTAATGCACCGTTGGCTTAACTTGCTTCGTCCCAATGCTGAGAACTGGATTTGGGCAATTCGGTCGCTACCTGCATTGCTGGGCGTGGGGGCGATCGGCGCAAGTTACTATCTTAACCGCGTTGCC
>JBBRCV010000321.1:0-4614 GCA_038204505.1 Elainellales cyanobacterium | reverse complement strand
TTAAGCCCCAGCGTCGAGTTGGCAACAAGTTTGAAGACGTAGAATTTTATATGGGTGAAACAGGCTGCCCCATTATTTCAGATTCATTGGGATATGTGGAATGTCGGGTAGTTGGCGCTGTAGAGCAGGGCGACCATACGGTATTTGTGGGCGAAGTGATTGCGGCAGGCATTCACCGTGAAGGTGATCCGCTGCTGCTAGAAAACACGGGCTGGAACTACGGTGGCTAGAGGAATCTAAGGTGCTAGCGTTATCAAATTGTGATTCTGCGCGATCGCTCATTCCTATTCCTCTCGATACTGCATCCCTTTTCCCCGATACTGAATAATGAGAAGGTGGAAAGCTCAATTTAAGGGAAACCGACATGCTAACCAAAGGCTTTGAAGTCGAGATGTACACGGGTACGCCCCAGGGAGAAATTGTCGGTCTTTCAGACAGAATTGTGGCGGACTTAGATGGCTTCATCCGCGAACCCGATAGCCGCAATGTCGAATATACAACGGCTCCCTTTTGTCGCTATGAGCGATTGCTGTGTGAGCTAGTGCGTCCGCGTGTGCGGCTACGACAGTACTTGGCGAAGCTAGGCAACTACACACTGATCCCAGGCAGTACTTTAGCGTTGGGTGGGGGCGATCGCTTCTACCGCTCTGATCCCGCTAATCCCTATCACGACTACATCGAACAAACCTACGGCACTACTGTTGTCACCGCTAGCATTCATATTAACATTGGCATTAGCGATCCCGAAATGCTAATGCGCGCCTGTCGCCTGATTCGGGTAGAAGCACCTCTCTATCTGGCTCTCAGCGCGTCTTCGCCTTTTCTAGATGGCAAAGTCACAGGTAATCATTCCTCTCGATGGAGCGTCTTTCCTAAAACGCCTGCCCATGTGCCGCTGTTTACTAGCCATCGCCACTACATTCAATGGACAGAAGAACAGCTAGTGTTAGGCACTATGCAGAATGTGCGGCACTTATGGTCAGCAGTGCGACCTAATGGCGATCGCCGTCCCTACAATCTCAACCGCTTAGAGCTACGGATCTCTGACTTGATTATTGACCCGATCGCCCTCCTCGCCATCACCGCTTTATTAGAAGCTCGACTGACGCAGATGATGGAAAATCCTAGCCTCGATCCGCTGGAAATCAGTTCACTGACTGCCGAAGATTTGGTTACTCTTACCGATGCCAACGAACTGGCAGCCGCTCATCGTAGTCTAGATGCCGAACTCCGCCACTGGAAAGACGGCAGCCCCATTTTGGCTAGAGATTGGATTGCAGATCTGTATGAAGAAGTTTGGGGATTTGCCAAATCTAAAGGCTTTAGCTGTTTTCTCTCTCCCCTTAAGAAAATTCTGAGAGAAGGCAATGAAGCGCAGCGATGGTTGAAGAAAATTGATCAAGGCTTAACGCCTCATGAAGTGATCACTCAGGCAATTAAAACTATGGAATTCCAAGAGGCTGCCCTCTCTGACGATGTGTGTCAGCCTTTGGTGGCTTGACTTGTCTCTCGACTCAATCCATCCTGCACTAACACATAAGGCTGCACAATTAATGCCTTGAATCGCCGAGTGCGATCGCCAGCCCACTCCATGATTTGTTCAGGCGATGGCTTACTGAGCAACTGTTCGCCAATCCAATGCTCTACCGAAGTCGTATTGTCGGAGGCGATCGCCACTCCCACATCCAATAAATCTAATCCGGGATCAACCACCACGACTACATCTCGCTGGGCATGAGGCATCAACCACTCCCACTCTGCCTCATCCAACAGCTTCTCCAGATCCGCCCTCAGATTCTCCATGCTTGCTCCTCAATCGTCAACGTCCTAAATCATGCAATGCGTGAATTGCTTCTACGCATTTTTGCGTTACTGCCGCCATCTCTTCTCGCTTACCTGAAGCAGGCGGCGCAATCAACTCACCTACCCGAACCGTAACGGGTACGGGCTGCGGCAAACGACTGCCTTTTGGAATAATTTTAGACGTGCCCCACAAGCTCACAGGTAACAGCGGCACCTGAGCCTTTGCGGCAATCATCGCTGCTCCTAGCTTTGCCGTAGGAATACGCTCATCAGTAGTACGGGTTCCTTCCAAAAATAGCCCGATCGCCCATCCTGCCTCAAGTTGCGCCAATGCCGCGCGGATGGCACTGCGATCGGGCGAACCTCGTTTTACCGGATACGCTCCATAAACCTGAATCGCCTGACTTAACACTGGCACCTGAAATAGTTCTTCCTTTGCCATGTAAGAGACCGGACGACGAACGCAACTCGACAGCAGCGGCGGGTCAAAATCGCTGGCATGATTTGCCACAATAATCAGCGCTCCCTTTTGCGGCACTTGCTCTGCTCCGTAAACCTTGCCCCGAAAGTAGGTATGCAGCATGGGACTGACGATCGCCCACTTAAACAAGTGATAGAACACCTGGCTAATCAACGGCTCTCGTTCAGCAGTAGTTATGGCAGACATGACGGCAAATGAGCTAATCCACTCACATTTTCTAAGACTAAATCTGGACAAGTGCGCTTAATAATTCCAGTCAGAACCTTACCGGGTCCAACCTCCACGACTCGCGTTATGCCTTCTTCAGGAAGCCGCAAAGAAATTTCTCGCCACCGAACTGCGCCTGTCATTTGGCGATTGAGACGTTCTTTCAAAGTAGCAGCGGCGATCGCCGGACTGGGTTCTACGTTTGCCAACACAGGCACCCGCGCCTCTCGAAACGGCACCGATTCTAAAACCTGCTCAAACGCTGCTGCTGCCGCTGCCATGAACGGTGAATGAAACGCCCCACTCACATTGAGCTTAATCGATCGCTTCGTCTTAACCTGTGCAATCACGGCATCTACTGCTTCAATGCTGCCCGAAATTACAACCTGAACCTTGTTGTTATCATTTGCCACCACCACGCCGGGAGTTTGGGCAATCACCGATTCCAACTGCTCTTGGTCGAATCCTAACAGCGCCGCCATCGTTCCATCCGACGCATGATCCATTAGCTCTGCCCGACGTTTCACTAAACGCAATCCTGCTTCAAAATCAAACACATCGGCGGCATAGAGCGCTACGTACTCACCTAAACTATGCCCCGCCACGAGCTGCGGGGCTTGACCTTGCGATCGCAGTAAATCCACTAAAATCGCCTCCAGCGTATACAGACAAGGCTGCGTGTAAAGCGTTTTAGAAACCTTATCTTCCGGGTTCTGACAAATCTCAGGAACCGACCAACCCAAAATTTTCTCAGCTTGCGTCAATTTTTCTTGAGCAGCAGGCAAATTATACAAATCGGCTCCCATGCCGATCGCCTGAGAACCTTGTCCTGGAAACACCCATGCAGTTTTAGTCATTGCGGTTCAAAAAAAGTGAAGTGATTAATGCACGAACCTGAACGAGCCTAAATCTATCTGCCCCATCGAAAAATAGCAGCGCCCCAAGTCAGCCCTGCCCCAAATCCCGAAGCTGCAATGACATCGCCAGCCTTGACTCGACCTTGGCGAACCGCTTCATCAAGCGCCAGGGGAATGGAGGCAGCAGAGGTGTTGCCGTAGTTTGCCATGTTGCTGATGACTTTTTCATCAGGAATACCCAAACGCTGGGCAACGGCATCAAGAATGCGCTGGTTGGCTTGGTGGAGCAGCAGCCAATCTACTTGATCAGTGGTCAGATTAGCCCGATGGAGCGCTTTCTCGATCACCTCTGGGACTCTTTTAACGGCAAAGCGGTAGACCTCCTGACCATTCATGGCGATCGCCTGATACGTCCCTTGCCCAACGGTAATTCCGTTCGCCAGTTCTCTCACCTCAGCTTGATACGCCAAAGTCAGGCAGTCGTTCTGGCTGCCATCACTGCGAATTTCAAATCCCAGGAGGCGATCGCCCTCCTCACAAGCCTGAATCACCACCGCACCCGCTCCATCCCCAAACAGCACGCAAGTCCGCCGATCCGTCCAATCTACCCAGCGCGACAAAATATCTGCCCCAACCAGCAGCACATTGCGGTAGGTGCCTGTCCTAATAAACTGGGCAGCAGTCACTATGCCAAACACAAACCCAGAGCAGGCGGCGGTCAGGTCAAAGGCAACGGCTTTCATTGCCCCCAAATCTGATTGAATTTGGCTAGCCGTGCCAAACAGATCGTCAGATGTAGAGGTGGCAAGAATGACCAGGTCAATTTCAGCGGCAGGAACGCCGGACATATCCAGAGCTTTTTGTGCAGCTTGAGTGGCGATCGCCCGTAAAGACCCATTGGCTCCAGACAAATACCGTTGGCGAATTCCTGTCCGCGAGGCGATCCACTCATCCGAAGTTTCTACGACTTGGCTGAGAGCTTGATTATCCACTGCAATATCCGGCACGGCTGAGCCGCTCCCAGTAAAAGCAACGCCGATTCCTGGTTGCTGTGACATCATTCTCCGTCGGGGGCAGTGGCTTCAACCTTTTGATACTGCGACTGAATTCGATCTAACACATTGTTATCGACCGCATCCTTCGCCAATCGAATCGCATTAAACACCGAAGGAGCCTGAGAGCTACCGTGACTAATAATGCAAATCCCATTTACCCCTAGCAGCAACCCGCCGCCGTGTTCTGCATGATCCACTCGTTGCTTAATCC
>JBBRCV010000320.1:0-4682 GCA_038204505.1 Elainellales cyanobacterium | reverse complement strand
GAACTGCAACCGCTCGTTTTAACTCCCGTGGGTCAGGGTTGCTCTCGATAAAAGATTTTAGAGTGCTAGTCACTTTGTGTTTTTCTATGGAGTCATCTTACTTCCTCCATAATCTCACATATGACTTAGGATTGCTATATTAACTAGCGGCGGCGGCGACTGGGTGCAGATCTTCGAGCACTACCACTGCCAAAGCTGGGTTTTCTTTGTTGGTATTGTGGATTAGAGCTTCGTTGGCGCAATGTGCTGGAGCCAAAGCCGGAACCGCTAGAGCGAGGTTGAGTGGTGGGAGTGCGGGGACGATTAATAGTTTGGGGCGATCGCACTCTTCCAGTTGAACGAAAGACCTGACGATTCTTAACCTCAGCAGGTGGGGCTTGGTATCGCGCTCTGTAGTTAGAGGCAGCCTGATCGTAAGTTCTACCATAACCACCGTGACCTACTAGAGCAGCACCCGGTTGATAAACAGGTGGAAAATAGTATTGAGGTCTAAACAAAAGACTACCCACAGCTTGCCCTGCCAAAGCTCCAGCAAAAGGAGTCCAGAAGTTTGATTCTTGGCGAACGACAACGGTTTGAGGTTGTCCTGTTTGAGGATCTGCAACAGTTTCGGTCACATTATGGACATATTCAATTTTGAAATCTTCGGTGATGTGAAGTGAGGGTTGACTATTTTCGACCTTGAGATAGTTGCCCGTCTTCTTAGTCACTTCATCGTCAGTTAGCCGCGCCATTTGAAGATTGTCGGTTTTGAAAATAGCAGATTGACCTGGAGCAGTATTCAGCAGGGCTAGCTGATATTCGCCTGTGCCATCGTCATAAGTGGCTTGCTGAACAGGATACTGCCCATCGGCAATGCGAGTATTTTGGGCAGCGGCTTGTTGAGTTTGGGCAGGATTGTTGGCTGAGGCATCAACTGATGGAGAACCGCAGGAGGTTCCTACGACTCCTAAGAGAACGACCATCGAGAAGAGAATTGCTCTGCGTAAGGCAGCCATAGTGTGGCGAATGGAGGATTGAATTACATTTTCCATTGTTTGATATTAAGAAGGGCTGGACAAGTGGGAAAGACCGATAGATGAGAGCGGGAAACCGATGTAGATTGTGATTTATAGGGGAATGAGTTCGGGGAAGTTGAGAATAAGCTGCTCAGATGTGAGTTCATCGCCGAATTGGGCAGGGGAAAAGTGGACTTGAATAGCGCGGAGGCGGTGTTGGTAGTGGAGATTGATCAAGGCTTTGAGAGCAGCTTTAAGGGCGGTGATATCTGCTAGATCAGTTTCGAGTTCGGGAACTTCGCCTTCGGAGGCGATCGCCACCATCACTACAATATTCTCAGTGGCAGGTAAGGTTAAAGTCTCTTCAGGTAGATCTGTTTCGCCCAAAGTGCCGCTATTGTATCGCTGTGCAGAGTCGGTAAAGAGTTCGTTAACGTAACCTCCAGCGTCTCCTTCGTCAAAAAAAACATCGCCTTCGTTGGCCGCTGATCGCCAGTAAACATCGTTTTGCAGCAGGGTTTGACAGATCTCGACCAGTCCTTCGCCCAAAACTTCTAAATCACCGTCGCTATCGACAGCTTGTTGGGCAGCCAGGTTAAATGTGCCCAGTAAGGGGGCAACTTCTTGTCCAGAGAGGTGGAGCATGATGCGGCAAACGACGAACCGAGTTTTACCGATCATTGGGTTGAAGCGATCGCGCCATGAAGTCATGTATTTCCCTCAATTTCTTTCTTCACTTTAGAAGGGTGTGGCGGATTGGGGAAGGGGTTGGGACTGATAGAAGCGACAGATAAAATTGCCGATACCGTCGGTGTCAAATTTGCTTCTCCTGTTTCAATCGGTTCTTCTGAAACAGATGAGTTGTTCAGAGGCATGATATTAAAAGAATGCGAGTTAGAGGTAGGAAGTTAGAGGTAGGAAATATGGATAGTTTGAAGGCGATCGTTATTGGCGCGGGAATTGGTGGGTTGACGGCTGGAGTGGCGCTCCATCAGGCGGGATATCAGGTAGAAATTTACGATCGCGTCAGTGAGTTGCGTCCAGCAGGAGCAGGGATCTCGCTGTGGTCGAATGGGGTAAAGGTTTTGAACGGGCTGGGATTAGGAGGGGCGATCGCCAAAATTGGCGGGCAGATGGATCGGATGCAGTACCGATCATTAAGCGGGGAACTGCTGAATAATATTCCGATTCAGCCCTTAATTGATGAGGTGGGACAGCGCCCTTATCCAGTAGCACGAACAGATTTGCAGCAGATGTTGCTAGATGCGTTTCCGGGAGAGGTGCGGCTTAATGCTCGGTGCATTGGGGTGGAGGAGTTGGGAGAGAGCGTCACGGCAATTTTTGAGGATGGACAGCGAGCCACAGGGGATGTTTTGATTGCGGCAGATGGGCTGCGATCGCGCCTACGAAAGTATGTGGTGGGGCAGGAGGTGCAGCCCCGGTACGCAGGATATGTTAACTGGAATGGATTGGTGGCTATCAGTGAGGACTTAGCACCGTCGGATCAGGGGTTACTAGATAGTGGATCATTAAATACTTGGACTATTTATGTAGGAGAAGGGAAACGGGCTTCGATGATGCCTGTAGCGGATGGGCGCTTTTATTTCTTTTTAGATGTTCCATTGCCACCAGGAGAACCTGTTGCAGCAGATCAATTTGTGGCTGAGTTGACGCAGTTTTTTCAAGGCTGGTGCGCTCCAGTTCAGACATTAATTCAGCGATTAAATCCGGCGCAAACGAACCGCATTCCAATTCATGATATTGAACCGCTTCATTGCTTAGTGCGAGGAAGAGTGGCGCTGTTGGGTGATTCTGGACATGGGACGACTCCTGACCTGGGGCAAGGGGGCTGTCAGGCGATGGAAGATGTGGATGTGCTGGTTCGCTATTTGCTAACAACGAATTTGAGTGTGAAAGATGCGTTGAAGCGGTATGAGTTAGAACGGAAACAAAGAACGACAGATTTAGTTTTGAAAGCTCGTAAACGAGCGGATCAAATTCATGGGAAGGATTGGGAAATTACTCATCAATGGTACGAACAGTTAAAGACTGAACGACCGGAAGATGTGACGGGGGCGATCGCTAAAATTATCTTAGGCAGCGCACTACGGTAATCAATATGAACCTGACTGAACTAAACGGAATGGAACGTGATCAATTTGTTACGGTCTTGGGTGGAATCTTTGAAAATACTCCGGCGATCGCTCGTCAAGCTTGGCATCAACGACCGTTTAATACCGTGGAAGCCTTACATCACTGCATGGTTGAGGTGATGAATGAGATGACTGTGGATGAACAGATGATATTAATGCGATCGCACCCAGACCTGGGTAGTAAAGCAAGAATGGCAGATGCTTCAGTAAAAGAACAGGCTGGAGTTGGGTTAGATCAACTAACGCTGGAGGAATATCAGCAGTTTCAGGCGCTAAACCAGGCATACCAAAAGCGGTTTGGGTTTTCGTTTATTGTTGCAGTTAAAAACCATACGAAAGACAGTATCCTAGAAGCTTTTCAGACTCGATTGAAGAATTCTGTAGAGGCAGAGCGAGAACAGGCACTAGCTGAAATTGTACAAATTGCTCGATTTCGTTTAGATGAAATGTTGGGTTAGTTTATACTGTTTCTCCCACTTTTTTCATCGCCTCGCTCGTGCTTTTAATGGTGGCGGCGATCGGGAGTGCCAACACGACTCCAGTAAACCCTGCGACTCTGCCTCCAATCAGCAAGGCAATCACAATCCAAATGGGATTTAACCCGGTAAATTCACCTCGAATTCTAGGTGCAATGACGTTATCGGTAATTTGCTGAAATATTGTGCTGGCAATGATAACTTGAGCCGCTGCAAAAGGTCCTTGAAGACCCAGAGCTAGGAGCGTCACGAGACCAATTCCTATCGTTGCACCGAAAAGAGGAATGACCTCAAATAAGCCGATAAGAATGGCAAAGAGGAGGCTGAATTTAACGTTGAGAATTAGGAACGTAGGTAGTAAAAAGAAGATCATTGCCAATGCCAGGAGCAGTTGAGTCAGAAAAAACTGGTGAAACTGTTGTTGCAGCGAGGCGCTTAGAGCAACTCCTAAACGGGGAGGAAGCAGTTGGATCAGTCCTTTCCAAAAGCGATCGCCATACAGCAACATATAAAACGCTAGAACAACCAGAAAAACCGAGCTAAAGAGCTGCCCTACTGTATTGATAGCGATTCCAGGTAAAAGCCCGACGAGACCTTGAATTTGCAGAGTAAGCTGGTTGGCAACTTCTGCTAAGTCTAGACGAAGATTGCGTTGAAGGAGGAAATCTTGCACCCATTTGAAGTTGCGATCGCCCGCTTCTACCACGCTAGGCAACCCTTGGGCGATTTGAGTGGCTTGATCCGCCACGATCGGAATTAGCGTTATCCCTAAAGTAATTAGTAAGAGTAGAAACAAAAACAAAACGACTAACACTGCTTGCGTTCGGTTGAGATCCAGGCGTTCTAAAAAGCGAACTAAATAGTCCAAAATCAGAGCCAATACCGCGCTGAGAATGATGAAAGTAATCAGCCCCTCAAAGTAAACAAACAGTTGCCCTAAAACCCAAAGATTTAGGAAAATGACTGGACCACTTAATCCGTAAAGTAAGTAACGTCGAAGTAGTTCGGTAAGACGCATGGGTTAAAGGGAGCTAGAGACGAGATGGTTTAAGACT
>JBBRCV010000319.1:0-4774 GCA_038204505.1 Elainellales cyanobacterium | reverse complement strand
GACGCTTTCCTAACCAGAAAAGCTAAAACAACAGAATTGCCCCCTAGTTGCTTAGCTCTTCCGAACGCGTTCTCCAGAATTGCTTTGATTGTGTCCTAAGCTGCCATAGGGGTACGTCCTCATAAGCACTGAACTTGTTTTTTGAAAGCAAAGAAAAATCAGTAGATATACTTTTATTGAGCATGAGACAATGAGCCATTGCCATTTCTGGGGAAACTGTTCCCCGCATTATCCACAAGTTAACCCATTAGATCTACCGAGCTTCTCCATTACCCCTTTATGCTGATTCCTCTGACTCGCCAAAAATTTGAAGAACTAATTCCTTTGACCGCTACAGGCGATCAATACCGCTATAGCTGGGGTAATTTGTCTGATTTATTGCGGCGAGTTTTGATTTCGCTGTCGGGTATTGTGGCAGCGCTGGCTCTCAAGGCATTTCTGGGCGAATGGTTTGACACGATTGGGTTAGTCATAGGAATTGGGGCAGGCTTTTACTGGTTTTGGGGTCCGGTTTTTGTGGCGAGTCGCCGCAACTTCGAGCATCGTCAATATCAATACTGTGGCTTTTGGCAGGGCGAGGTTTTGGATATTTTCATTACCGAAGAGCTGGTGGGCACTGAAGAAAAAACCAATAAACGGGGTGAATTAGTCGTAGTAGAAAATCGTGAGCGTTGCATAAACTTGGAGGTCGGAGACGATTCTGGGTTCTCGACTCGGCTGCAAGTGCCGCTCAAGCGCGATCATCGAGCCATCCGTCCCGGTGACATTGCAGAAATGATTGTCATGTCCCCACGGGCTGACCTGGGACGCATTGCTAAGGTGTCGGATATTTATTTGCCAGATTACAACTTGTGGGTGTCAGATTATCCTTATCTGCGGCGAGATGTTTTCCTGGAGATTAGCCGCAAGTTGGGGCAATAGTCAGGTGATTTCGCTCCTACTTTTTGCCCTTCACCCAAGGAATCATGGGGTCTTGCGCCAGGTGCTTAGAAATTGCATAGGCTCCGTAGCGGTTAAGGTGGCTAGGATCAGAGAAGTAGCGATGTTCGGTGACCCAGCGATCGCCCAAATCTCTAAACGTGAACCCGCTCGATTGACTGATCGAAAGGCTCAACATCGATTGCTTAAATTGCTGCTCATATTCCGATCGCACTGGGTCTAAATATTGATCGGTCAAAGGCAGATTGACGAACACCACTGGAATCTTCTGAGCCTGAGCAAAATGAATCAAAGATTGCAGCGCCGTCTCTTGTTTGCCAGCAATTTGAAACTGCTCATAATCGTTATCGTAAGAGCCTGCAACTTTGGCGTACTTTTGATAGTAAGTTGCAGGATTAAATTGCAAGGGCAGGGAAAGAAACCCGTCGCTGTTCACAAGTGGCTCACCGGGCTTAGCAGCAGAGGTAAAGCCGATCGGCTGATTCGATGGCTCAACGGCAGAAGTAATGCCTTCAGGCGCAATTGGGGCAGGCTGAGGCAGGAAAGCTCCAACTTGTTGCTGAAACAGGTTCTTTAAGCGATCGCGCTCTGAATAAGTTCCTGAAACATTGGATAACTGTTGGCTAAACCAGCGATCGATAGTCGCATAGCTCTCGGTCAAGGTTTGGTTAATAACGCCCCGAGGAGCGATCGGGGTTTGAGTCGGGGCATCGGGTGCAAGAGCCGTTTTAGGGATAGGCAACGTGCCCGCCATCAGTTGACGGTAAGCCGCAGATGCCACAATCCCATCATAGGTCGTGTCTACTGAGCCACTGTTTAATGCCCGTGCCCCATCTGCCCACAAAATCATGCGGGGAAGCTGTTCGGGGGTCAGAATTTTCTGAACCAACAGATCTACCACCTGAGCCGTTGCCCCATTGATGCCGAAGTTAAAGACCTTAACGTTGGCATAGCCCAAGTTAGCTAGGGCTTCTTCCAGGGCAATCGGATCAACACCCCGAAGTGCTCTAGAACTGCCTACTACCAACACATCTGGCGTGCCAAATTTCTCCAGATATTGGTAGTAAAGCTGAATCTTTTCGTCCAGTTGGCGGCTGTTGAAAGTCGGCAGAGGCGAATTGGTTAAGAGCGCGGCAGTAGCAAGATCGGCTTTAGGGTTAGGGGGCGTGTAGGGCAGAGCAGGCAAGGTTGAGGCAGCAGTTGCGTCAGTGACAGTGCTGATAGAGCCTTTAGTAGCAGGTTCGGACGCAGATTGAATAAAGCCGTCAGAGTTAAACACATCATTTTTGGACTGAGATTTGGGCTGATGAGATTTGGGCTGAGGCGAAGCAGTCGGCAAAGAGGGACTAGTCGGGCTGAGTGTAGATCTAGATGCAGAAATGACAATAGGCTGTGTTTGTGCCACAGTTTGCTGAGGCTGGGCGCGCACAACTTGACCCAGTAACCAATTGGTTTGAAGCGTCAGCACGATACCGATCGCGCTCCAAACGAGGGCAACTTTTGTGCCCTGGTAGCTGACTTGTCCGGGGAGAGCGATTGCCGATTGCACCTTTGGAGTAACCGTGAAAAGCTGCGATCGGGTCAACGCACTTTGAACCATCGCATAAACCCAGTTCCAAGACTTCTGCCAATTGACCTGGATCTCCGTCAAGGTCAAGTCAAGATCTTCCTCTGGGGGCAGGAGGTCATTAAGATAGTCTGCTGTAGCAATAAACTCCGGCATAGCTTCGGGGACAAGGCGATCGCGGCTAATGAAGTCTGAACCAAACTGCCATAGCGGATGCTTCTCGCCCGATCGCCGTCCATAAATTCGGACTCCAGACAAATTGGGAATCTGAAGCGGCTCTAAAAACCGAGTTACTGTACTACACACCTCCTGCTGATCTGGGCAAAGATAAGCCTCGCTCATCAGGTGCAGCAAATCGTTTTTAGGCAAAAGCTGAAGCCGCGTCCCGCCCGTTGCCAAGTATTGACCCAAATCAGGATTGAGCAAGCGATGGAGCAAAAAGGCGATCGCCCTCCAATCTTTTTTCTGTGCCAATATCAACGCAGGCTCTGCTAACTCCGAATGCACCGAAGCAGGTAAATTTAGCCAGTCCACCCACGCCGGAGCCTCGCTTCCTTTCACTTGCCCATACAGCGTGGCGGAGTGAATGCCTTGAGGTGCAAGAGCTTCGAGGAACAGACCAATTTCCGCCCGAATTCGCTTCTGATCGGGAACTGTCGTGGAAAGAGGCAGAGTGGCGCAAAATAAATGCAGCGCCGAGTCATTCAAGGTCGCCGTACAAACTTGAAAGCCAGCAGGCTGCAATTCCTGGCTTAGCAGTCGTTGAATTGCTTCCGCATCGCCCCACCGCGCCCACTCGCGCAGCATTTCACCCGGTGGAGTCAGGTCTACTCGTAGCAGCCAGTCGGTTTGGGTTTCGCCCAACACCCGAAACATAATGACGGCATCGCGGAAACCTTCAACCTCCAAATCTCGTAGCTTTTGGGTCAAAGGCTCGCTAATTAAAGACGACTCTGGACTGTAGGATGCTTCGCACATCACCCAGAGCCGTTTCATAGTCCATAGATCAGTTGCATCGGGCAAAGCGTCGTGAACGCCAGCAGCAGGTGCATAGGGGAGAGTTTTGGCGCTCACTTGCACCGCAACACCCAGATCAGTTAAGGCTTCGCTGAGATAGAGAGCGATCGCCATTTCATTGCCGCGCTTCGCCAAGTTGCGGTTAGAGAGGAAAAGAGCAACTTCTTCTGCGGTTGTGATAAATGGATCAGGATCTTTTGACAGCGATGGCTCAGAATCCTCTGACGGCAAGGGTTGACTTCTCTCATCCTCTTGCCCTTTTGCTGCCATTACTAATTCTGGCGAAGGCTGTAAGGAACGCTTGAGCTGTTCTAGGTGGCGATCGAGCTGATCAAGGTGAACTGAAGCTTTCCATTCTGGGGCAGATTGTTCGCTTAAACGTCCATAAAGCTGAATTCGATAAATCTGCGGATGGTAGGCTGGAAGCAGGGTATTGAGGTCTTTTTTCTGAAGGGCAGAAATTAGCTGAAGCTGAATATCGGTGCGCCTAGGACAAGGATCTCCTTCACAGAGAATGCGTAAGTCGTTGCCTCGAACTTGCAGCTTGAGCCGCATTCCGGGCAAACCAAGCGTTTCGGTAATCCATCGTCCTAACGATGATTCTTGACCTGAGAAGGAGTATTTTTGAGCAGTGTTGGACATGAAAACCCTACCGCTTTCGCGGATTTCACAGACGCTGGAGCATAGCGATAAAGCATACCCTCAACTTGGCAATACAGCATAGGTCGCGCATTATCTTAATGATGTTTTACCATAGGCTATAGAAGTGGGCATTGAGAATCGAGAGAATTTTGGGCTGTAGACTAGGAGACGCGAGGGCGTTAGCAACCATGAAGACGAACTCAAAACAATGGGCAGGGGTTTGGATAGGCTTGGGTACAGCTCCTTTGCTGGTGGGGCTGTTGGGGGCAAAGGCGATCGCCACTGCAATGCAAGAGTTAGGAGTAGCGAGCGAGGAAATTTTTCGGGGCGATCGGCTACCCATTCTCAAAATTACGCCTCCTGACTCTAGCTCAATAGATTCCTAATAAATTAGATTCTCGATATTTTCAGAGGTCAGCTAACCGTCATTTAAGCTAGTAACGAAAAAGCTGAGAAGGCCCCGTGAACAAGGCAGGGCTGATTCATTGAAAGAAGGAAAATAGCTTCCTGACATCATGCGCCAAGAATCGCAGTCCTTTAGTGATGGAATCAAACCCATTCAGCCGAAAAAGATTGAGTCCAAAAGTGCGGACAATGCCAAAATTGACC
>JBBRCV010000318.1:0-4812 GCA_038204505.1 Elainellales cyanobacterium | reverse complement strand
GAATACATTCGTCACTAGGGTATCTAACGCCGAGTGAATACGAAATGAACTGGAATGAACAAAAACAAGAAAACTGTGATACAAAGGAGGAGTCACCTTAAAAGTTTGTTTTTGCTGTCTGAACTTAGGGGTTCACTTCAGTTTCTCCTCACTATCCCCATGGTACAGGAAAGGAAACCGAAATCAATAAGGATACTACTGAGACAAGCCTACTCATAGGGCTAAGGAACGCATTGACCCGTGACGCGATCGTGTTTAGAGCTGCTCCTACCGAGCCGAATCCTCTAGCAGACTATGAGGACCTTATTAGTCGTCTAGACAGCACATTCTCAGGCAGTATCAGCAAGAATCCTGACCAACAAGTCCACCTCAATCAAGAAGAAACTGTCTTGGCGTTTATTAAGTTGATATCTGCGGCTTTAGGCAGTCTGTCACCTCTCGTTGCAGGATTACGCACGCTTTTAGGATTGGACGCTCAAATTGACCCATCCAAACTACTGCAACAAGGAAAGAATGAAATTGTTCGAGAACGAATTGAGTCAATGCAGGAGTTTCGACAGGTCTTGCGTGAACTCTTTAAGAAAAAAGCAGGGAATCAGCGGGTCTGCATTTTTTTAGATGACTTAGATCGCTGCACACCTGATATCGCTCTTGATTTGCTGGAGGCAATTAAAATCTTTCTAGGAGAAGTCCCTTGTATCTTTATTGTGGCAGCCGACCAGCACCTAATTGGACAGGGATTGTGGCTAAGATTTAAAGACCTAATGGCTGGAACTAACCCCACTCAGGTTCAAGCTTTCTTTTCTCAAAAGGGACAAGAATACTTTGAGAAAATCATTCAGATGGGAATTCGAGTACCCGACCGAACACCAGCTCAGACTCATCGATTCATTACAGCTCAGTATCCAGAGTGGATGGCAGCAACAGATTTAATCCAGGTTGCAATTGGCAGTAATCCAAGACGGTTGAAGCAATACTGTAATTTGCTGAAGTACAAGTATCTGGCAACGCGCCGTTTAGAACCTGACACAGAGCAAAACCTTGATGTGGCGCTTTGCAACAGAATCATTACCATCAACTGCTGGAACCCCAGATGTCTCGACCTACTCAACCAACTTGCCCAACATTCAAATGACTATAAAGCTGTAATGACATGCTTAGAAGGCTGTTGGCAAGGCTCAGATGATGATCGTCCATCTGATGCGTCTCAACAATTAGGAGAAGATCAGACCTGCTTAAAGCTATTCAATCTGGTCGTTGAATCTGCCCCTCTCCTTAATCTGTTCAAGATCAAGCCTTTTCTATCGGAAGCCGCACCTGCGGATATAATTACTTTTGCTCAATTTGCAGATGTCGCTCCCAACCCGTTTACTATCGTGAAGAGCCGTGACCGGGTTTTTATGCGAATCCTAGAGGTGATGGCTTCACAGGATGTTATCTCGCCTCGTAAACTGATTCAGGATGATCTACGACGCATGATTATTCTATTCTCAGATGAAGGTCAGCCGGAAATTGTAGAGCTATTGCATGGTCTTGCCCACAAAGGGCAATGGGAAACCCAGATACAGCAGTTGGAAGAGGCGATTGAACAGCCAGACGATACAAATTTACTTCAGGCGCTAGGACCTTTGGCAAAGCGAATCTTTGATAAAGCTGACCAGTTGCGCAAGATAGGCACGACATCGGATACAACAACTCTTCTGTTGAGCTCACCACGATTCTCTGCTATTCTGCCTCAAGAAATTGAGATGTTTTGGAAAATCCATCTCCAATTACCCCAGGCTGAACAACTGCTTTCTAAAGCCTTGAATCCAAATCCTTCTGCCATTGAAAAAGGCAATATTGTTGCAGTTGAAGCCATGAAACTAGCGCAGGCAGAAATACCTGAAGTCTTGGCAGAGATAGAACGAAGCTTGATGCTACGGATTCAGTCTGCTCAGTACTTCTTGAATTTACGGAAGTTTGCCAAAATCGATGCTCTATCTCACCGCTGGTCAGAGTTGGCTCATCTTTTCAGTATTGATTACGTAAGTCTGATTAAATTGGAAGATTATTTTGTCTCACCCCAAAATAGCGAGGGCATAGAGCTTCTATGGCAACGGTATCAATCGGATGAACAATTGGCTCGGTTCTTTCAGCTACGTCCCTTGTTCCGAGATATTGCGCCTGATGAGGTCAAACAATATCTCAAGGTTTTACAATCAGTGGCACAGTCTCCATCCAATGTTCTCACAACAGTCGTTCAAACTTCAGAAGAAAAAGGCTCTCAAACAATTCAAGAAGCTTTACCTGTAGAATCTTTCAGTCCAGACTACCAGGACATAATTATTACAATCCAAAAAATGCCTAATGTTGAGGGTAACCAGCTTCTTGTGGGAATCAGAATAACTGGTCAAGAGCCAGTATCTGAACCCATCCGCTTGGACGAAGCAAAGATTGATCAGATGATCATCGAACTCCGCGAAGCAGCACAACAGGTTTCCGCTCAAACTGTAAGAGCGATCGCAACTCCTTTCGATCTATCCACAACCCTAAAAGAATGGGGGCTATATCTTTTTGAATCGATATTTACAGGGCAGGTTCGAGCCGAATTTTTGAAACGGGTAAGCGATGGAACAAACTACCGAATGCTTTGGGAACTTGACGATCGCATGACCATTTTACCTTTGGAAGTCTTGTTTATACCTGCCCCCATTCGCAGGCATTTAGCATTGACCTGGAAATACTCTCTGGTTCGGCGCATTTCAAATGTTCCGCAATCTAGTAAAGTGCAGTTACCACAAGCATTACGAATCTTGGCAGTATTTGCCAATCCTGTCGATACGCCACCTCTTAATATTGAAGAAGAAGAGCAAATTTTGAGACGAGCCTTGGGTGATGGAATCCAGAACAGACAGATACAACTCAAAGTTTTAGGGTCTAGCAATGCAGATTCGAGGCATTTTGCCAGCTTGGAAAACCTACAAAATCAGCTTCAGATCTTCCAACCCCATCTGTTGCACTTTGTTGGACATGGAGCCTATGAGGAAGGTCAAGGAAGCTTAATTTTGGAGGATGAGAATCGCCGTGGTGATCCGCAGCCTGCTGAGCATATCGCGACGATTTTGGCAGATTCTCAAATTAAACTTGCGATTCTCAATGCTTGCGACACAGGCGTTGCATCCCAAAATGACATTATCACCGGAGCCGCTGGAGCATTAATTAACGCAGGTATTCCTGCTGTGATTGCCACTATGCGAGCTGTGTTGGATAGGACAGCACTTCTGTTTACCCGAAATTTCTATAGCAGTCTCTCGAATGGCTATGATTTGGAAAGGGCTATAGTAGAAGCTCGCAAGGCTCTAAGTGTTGAAAATTTAGATTGGTCAACCTACGCTCTCTTTAGCGGTAATACAAATCTCGATGATATTACGTTCCATCTTTCTATACGGTCACAGAAATCGGCTCCGTAAGGATAGCCTTTGAGGATTCGTCAATCCTCAAAGCCCTTAGATTCTCTGCAACGCCTAATGTATTAATCTGGGAATCCTCAGTCAAGCCAAAAAGCTTGTCCAACGAGAATTCCCAGACTCAAAAAATCGATTATCGTAACTTACCGGAAACCCAAATAGAGAGCAAGCTGTCGACCGCCCCGACTAAAGTTGCTGTCGCCAGGATAATCTCGGCGGGGCCGTCATCGTTTTTCAAGGAGCCGGGATCGTAAAGCCCTATGGTGCTAGCAGGAACAGGTGTCTAGTCTGTACTGATTGCTGAGCTTTATTGATGTCGCGTTCGGCGCTATTTGACCTTGATCCGGCGATCAATGACCGGGGTTGTGAGAGGTTGAAATGCTGATATAGCAGTGGCTTGAGAGTTGTAGTATGGATAATTTTTGTGATGTGGCGCTAGTTGACCGCAGATTTTGGGGTTAAAATCCGGCGTTATTTGACCGTTTCCCGTTTGTGGCATATAATTCGCGCCAGAGAGCGAGTTGCGTATGGATACTGGTTGAGAGCCGAAACCGAAGCCTATGGAATCAAAGCGAAGCGAGCAACAGTGACTGCGGTTGATCGAGGCAGAGGAGGAGGAAGAGTGCGAGATGAACGAGATCATCCATGAGCCGATCGAGGTGCAAGAGCGCCTCGAAGTGATACAGCAAGTAATGGCAGTACGTGGCACTGAAGGATATGCAAAGGAGCAACAGCAAGCTGCCAAGAAACTGGGGTTGAGCGTCCGCAGCTTGCGACGAATGATGCGAAGGTGGCAAGAGCAGGGAATAGCTGGATTGAAGCGACAATCGCGCTCGGATCAAGGAACGAGTAAACAGAGTCAGGAGTGGCAAGCCTTTATCGTCAAAACCTACCGGGAGGGCAATCGTGGCAGTCGCAGCCTGACTCCCGCCCAAGTAGTGCTGCGGGTTCGTGCCCGTGCCCAGGAACTCGGTGTCGAGGACTATCCCAGGCGCACCAGTGTTTATAGCATCCTCCAAGCCCAGATTGAGAAACGACAGACAAAGCGGTCGTTGGGATGGCGAGGAGATCGATTGTTGATTACGACGCGAGAGGGAGTAGAACTAGCGATCGAATGGAGCAATCAAGTGTGGCAATGCGACCACACAAAAATAGACGTTCTAGTGGTAGATCAAGTAGGAGAGGTATTAGGGCGACCGTGGTTAACGATTGTGGTGGATACTTTGAAATGACCCCCAACTTTCGGACAGAGAGCTAAGAGTAGTATCTTTGTCTAAGGAGGTTACGAGAAATGGCAGGTCGTCGTCAATACAATGCAGAGTTTAAGGCAAAAGTGGTGTTGGAAGTCCTGAGTGGCGAGAAG
>JBBRCV010000317.1:0-4813 GCA_038204505.1 Elainellales cyanobacterium | reverse complement strand
TTTTAATCTACTAATTACATTTCTAACAAGCTATAGAAATATAACAGTGGAGTTGTCGATTAGTCGAGGTTTACCTTCTTGATCAGTAGCGCTAAAGCGATCGAAATATTGTTGGAGGCGATCGGGAAACTGGGGAAAGTCAAAGATTGCATCGCCATTAGCGATCGCCGCCCAAAAGTATCTCAGGTCTGGAACTATTTTAGCGGCAGCCTCTGGCGTGAGGCTGAGCGGCGGCTGGGTGAGAAGCTTGGTCATAAAGGGCTGAGAGCGATCGCCCATCCATTCTTTAGAAAAGTGCTGTAAATCTTCCCATCCCGGAATGTGGGTGACCCTGCCCGACTCAACTTTTAGCTGGCGATCGCCTTGTTCGTTTTGCTGAAACTCTAGAACGCGGTACGGATGGGGATAACTAACGAGCGATCCCGTAGTGATTTCAGAGATCCCCTGATACTGGGCAATATCTTGGATGTGTAAATGCCCTGTGAAGAGAAGTTGCACGCCTGATTTCTGAAGAATATCTAATAGCTCTGAGGCATTTTGTAGCATATAGCGTCTTCCCATGGGACTCAGCATCTGTCCTGGCAAATGTTCTATGACATTGTGATGAACCATGACTAGAACCATTTCTTCAGCCGCAGCCGCTAGCGTTTTTCGTAGCCAGTTTAATTGTTCATCATCAATTCGCCCCATGCTAATTTGTTTGCCTTGATCATCAAAAAAGATGGAGTTTAGTCCGATTAACCGTACCCCTGGTAGAAGGACTTGACTGTAGTAGAGCCGATCTGCGTCGTAACCAAATTTTTGATAGTATCCGGCGAACTCATCTGCTCCAATGGCGCGATCGGTAGCAACTTGCTCAACCAAATCGTGATTACCAGGAATAACGTAGGCTGGATAAGGCAATTTTGAGAGGCGATCGGCTAGCCAGCGATGATTTTCGGGTTCACCATGTTGCGTGAGGTCGCCAGGAATGAGAAGAAAGTTGAGGTCAAGTTGTTCAAGTTCTGTCAGGACAAACTCTAAAGCCGGAATGCTAACTTCAACCAGGTGAAAGCGTTCAGGGTGATCCCAAATTGTTTGGGGGAGAGCGATGTGGAGATCGCTGATAATGGCAAAGCGGAAGTTTAAATTCATAGGGCGAAAACAGGATCTGGGGATCGTCCTTTCTCTCTACCGTACACTTTGTATGAGATATTCGTTTTTCTAGATCTACTGTTTTTCTAGATCACTTAGGAGTCAATCCATTGTCAATTGTTCGGGTTCGTCAGCACGTTAATCCCTTAAGCGGAAAATATAAGCAGCCTGTCGCTCCACCAGATTGGTCTAAAGTTTATGCCAAACAGCAGCCTTTGCATTTAGACATTGGCTGTGCGCGGGGAAACTTTATGCTGGCAATGGCGCAGCAACGACCAGAGTGGAATTTTCTAGGAATAGAGATTCGGGAAACATTGGTGAATCAAGCAAATGCAGTGCAGGCAGAATTGGGCTTGACTAATTTGCATTTTCTTTTTTGCAATGCCAACAGTTCTTTGCAGTCGTTGCTGGAGTCTTTACCTCCTGATGCGCTGCATTGCGCCACGATTCAATTTCCTGATCCCTGGTTCAAGAAACGGCATCAGAAGCGGCGAGTAGTGCAGCCGCAAGTGGTGGAGATGCTGGCACAGTATTTAATTCCAGGAGGAACGGTGATGCTTCAGTCGGATGTGGAGGAGGTGGAGGTGGATATGTGCGATCGCTTTCAAGCTCATTCTGCTTTCACTCGAACCGATTCAAATTGGCTTGCTACTAATCCCTTCTCTGTACCGACAGAGCGCGAGCAATTTACTCTGGATAAAGGGGAGCCTGTTTATCGAGCAGTATTTGAAAAGACGGCAGGTTCTCAAAAAGAGCTGTTTCTCAAAGAGGATAAATTTCTCAAAGAGGATAAATTACACCCATGAGGGCAGCCATCGGCGAATCTGAACTTCTATAGGTGAGAGCGGTAGCCCCAAGTAAAACGGCATCCAAAAAACGAAGGCGACCAGAATTAGGCAAATCACCGTTATCCCCGTGAGGTTGCGCCAGCTCTGGGAACTTTGCAGCCAATGATCGACGAGGAGAGCAAGTGCCAACACCGCAAAAATCAGTGACTCCATGTAGTGATACAGAAACAAGCAGCGAGTCACCCGCACCCAAGGCAGCAGGTTTGCCGCCCAATTGGTGAGCAGATAAATTACTGCCCAACTCCTCACTCCCAACCGAGGCAAAGTTCTGAGCGCCCCCGACGAATGGTTTTGAAAGGCGATTAATCCTAGCCAGAATTGCTGCACCATCAGCCCCATGCAGACAACGATCGCCGCTGTTGATAGCCACCACAAAAACGGGTTGCCCATAGCGTGAACGTCGTAGATGACCTGAGCGCCTGTAGTGGGAGATTTGACCGCCTGGTAAAAATAGGCGATCGGGCGCAGCATCAAGGGCCAGGTATACCAGTATGAGCAGTAAGGATGTGCAGTCAGTCCGCCAACCCGTTCGTGGTACTCCAAGGTCTGTCGCTGAAGGTGCCAAAACTCGTTGCTAGGATCAATTTGAATGTAGGGAATCCAACTTATGTAATAGATTAGGGCTGGGATCAGCGCGAAGTTAATGAGGACGTGTCCTAGATGAATTTGGGAGAGGTTTTCTAGGGGAGATTGGTAGGCGAGAGGACGACCCTCTTCAGGGATCTCGAAGCGATCGCCGTTCTCCTCCATTCCTCGAAATGAGCGGAGCCAATGCAAGATCCAACCGATCGCCCAAACTCCATAGGCACCAAGCAAAAAGCCTAGCCCGTTCCATTTAATTGCCGCCGCCGCTCCAAGCCCTGACCCCGATAAAGCCAACCAGACCCAGCGTTGCCAAGATTGAGCACGTAATGCCAGCAGAAAACAAAGCTGTCCCAACAGCCCAAAAGTAATGAGGTAAATATTATTAAGGGCATAGCGCGACTCGACCAAAAACAACCCGTCAGCCGCGATAAAGAGGGCGGCAAGGAGGGCATACCGATGGCGATGGGTGAGTTGATAAGCGATCGCCCCTACCCAAAGCGGGATAAACGCCCCCGTTAATGCATTTAGCCAACGGTAGCTAAACGGAGAGATCAGCAAGCCCGCTAGCTCGTTTTTGACAGTGCCCCACTGCATTTTTTCACTGACCCAAATACCGAAGGCAATAATGTAACTGCTGAGAGGAGGGTGCCCGGTAAAAATGTTTTCTCGCTTGAGAAAATCACTAGCGAACTTAGCATAGTAAACCTCATCAAAGACCAACGCATTAAAACGCTCTAGTCCCCAAAATCGTAAAGTTAGGGAAATAAAAAGCACCCCAGCCATACCTACCCAAAACCAGGTTCGGAAGGGGCTGAAGTGGTTTGAGATTTGGGGCTTAGGAGCAATGGACGGCATGGCAAGAATAAATTTATACTTTGCCTAGTCTAATGCTGTACCTGCCCTATCTTCATAGATTCATGGCAACAATCGTATGAAAAACCCGCTGATTATTGCCCATCGGGGTGGCTCAAGCATCGCGCGTGAAAATACTATCGCTGCTTTTGAGGAAGCGATCGCCCTGCAAGCAGATTTGATTGAACTGGATGTGAGATCGACTCAAGATGGCGTTTTAATCATTCACCACGATGCCGCAATTCAGCAACAGCCCATTGAGGCTTTGACTTGGGCAGAGGTTCAACGTCTTGATTCTGATGTGCCGACGCTAGAAGAGGCGATCGCCTGCTGCAAAGGTCGAATCGGGCTTGATGTGGAGATTAAAGAGCCAGGGTATGAAGTGGAGGTGGTGCAACAGCTCCAGCGTCATTTTTCAGGGCATGAGTTTGTGATTACGTCTTTCTATCTAGCAGTCATTCGAGCAGTTAAAGAGAGTAGTTCTATAAGAGTTTCTACCGGATTTTTGATGGATCATGAAACGTTGTTGACTCTAGCAGCAGCAGAATTTTTAGGTCAATATCTTCAGGCAATCGGCGTAGATTTTGTGGCTCCCAGTTGGCAAATTGTAGATTCGCCAGTGCTAAATAAAATCATCCCGTTACAGATGCCATTTTGGGTATGGACAGTGAATAATGTTGAGACAATGCAGAAGTTGTTGAAGAATAAGCGAGTGGAGGCGATCGTCACAGATCATCCAGGGCTAGGGCTTCACGAGCGTCAGCAGCGCTCCTAAAAAACGCCTCCGGTTTTGAGGAAACTGGGAGACGCTTGCAAAACATTTGGAATTAAGCCGAAATTATTGACTGATCAAGACAAGCAAAGTCAAGCTCAATCAGTCCTGAAAATATTAAGCAGTCTCGCGGTATGCTTCAGCTTCATTCGTAGAAGGCTCATCAAAAACTGAGTAGTAAAAGTAACCTGCAATGACTGCACCCAGAATAGGAGCCAGCCAAAAGAGCCAGACTTGCTGGAACAATTCTGGTCTGCCAAATAGACCGACGATAATAGCAGGTCCAGTACTACGCGCGGGGTTAACCGAGGTATTGGTAACAGGGATGCTAATTAAGTGAATTAAGGTTAGCCCTAAACCAATGGCGACCGGAGCAAGACCCTGGGGCGCACGGCGATCGGTAGCACCGAGGATAATGATCAAGAATCCGAAGGTTAATAAGGCTTCGATTAAGAAGCAAGCCAGGAGGGTGTAGCCGCCAGGAGAATGGGCAGCAAAGCCATTAGTAGCTAGAGGGTTACTACCTGCAAGGGATAATCCGCCTTCTTTGCCATTGGCAATGAGAAATAGCGTTCCGGCTGCGGCGATCGCTCCTAACACTTGAGCCGCAATATAAGGCAGC
>JBBRCV010000316.1:0-4989 GCA_038204505.1 Elainellales cyanobacterium | reverse complement strand
ACCTGAAGTTAACCCCCCGTCTGCAATGTAATGCTGCAATTGCCTGAATCTCCCCGCGTCATGACTCTTGTGCCCCTGGAGGAAGCTTACGAACTTTGCCGTCAAGTGACCGCAGAGTACGCCAAAACGTTTTATTTCGGAACTCGGCTCATGTCTGCGGAGAAGCGTCGAGCTATCTGGGCAATTTATGTCTGGTGTCGTCGCACCGATGAATTAGTTGACGGTGCCCAAGCGGCAACCACAACCGATGATACCCTCGACCACTGGGAACGTAACCTGGAATCGATTTTTGCGGGTCATCCGGTGGATGATGCAGACGTGGCGCTAGTCGATACGCTAGAGCGATTCCCCATCGACATCCAACCCTTCCGCGACATGATTGCGGGACAGCGCATGGATTTATACCGGAGCCGCTACGAAACCTTTGAGGAATTAGAGCTTTATTGTTACCGCGTGGCGGGCACAGTGGGCTTAATGTCTACCGCTGTCATGGGCATCGATACGAGTTTGGGCAGTGCGCCCTGGAGTCGGGCGCAGCCTCAGCCCAACCCTGCACCGGAGGCGATCGCCCTCGGCATTGCCAACCAACTCACCAACATCCTCCGAGACGTAGGCGAAGACGCGCGGCGCGGCAGAATTTACTTGCCCCTCGAAGATCTAGAGCGGTTTAACTACACCGAGAAAGACCTGATTAAGGGAGTGGTAGACGATCGCTGGCGATCGATCATGCGGTTCCAAATTCAACGGGCACGCAAGTTTTATGTTGAGGCTGAAAAAGGGATTAGTCATCTCAGCCCTGACGCTCGCTTCCCCGTTTGGTCGGCGCTATTGCTCTATAGCCAAATTTTGGATGCGATCGAGCGCAACCAGTACGATGTCTTTCGTAAACGCGCCTTTGTGCCCAAGTGGCAGAAGTTTTTGAGCTTGCCGATCGCCCGTTTGCGGGCAGATGTGTTGTAGTGAGTCAGATCAGGCGTTAGCAAGATTGATCAAGGTTTAGAGCTGCCCACGCGCCTTCACCTGCAAATAGCGATCGACTAATTGGTCGGTAATTTGGTGGGCAGGCGCATCTAGAATCAACACGCCTTTTTGCTTCAGTGTTGCCAGTGCTACTTGTCGTTGTGCCAGTAAATCCAGGGCGACAGCACGGGCGTAGAGAGCGTCAACGTCTGGGGCGATCGCATTAGCTTGAATATCGACCTGTGGATCGCGCAGAGCTACGCAGAAGGGCAAGTATCGGGGTGTGAGCCGTGCCATTGCCAGGAGCAGGTCGGCAGAGGCAGTTTGGTCAATGATGTCGGTGAGCAGGACGACGAGGGCGCGTCGGGTTTGCTGTTGGTTAACAGTGGTGACTGCGCCAATGTAATCCGGCTCCATTAAAACGGGCTGAATAGGAGTCAGGCGTTCGATGAGCTTGGGCAGATGATTTTGTCCGCGTTCGGGCGGAATCCAAGCGTGCATCTGGCGATCGAACACACCAATGCCGACGCGATCGCCCCGGCTCAAGCCAGCTAGAGCCAGTGATAACGCCGCATTTAATCCCCAGTCAAATCGTGCTAATCCATTGACTTGAGCGGTCATCAGCCGTCCGCGATCGAGCAAAATAATGAGGGTTTGCTCTTGCTCTGGTTCTAACACGCGCAGCAAGAGCCGACTTCTTCGAGCCGTAGCTTTCCAATCAATCAGCCGAGGATCATCGCCCGTACTGTATTCGCGCAGTTCAGCAAATTCTGTGCCTGTGCCCAGCCGCCTCGCCCGTTTAATGTTGCCTGTCGTTTGTAAGGAGAGACGGATAGAGAGCGATCGCAATCCAATTAAATCGGGATAAACCGCTACAGTCTCATTCTGGGGCACTTTCCAATTGCGCCACCCCAAGCCCCAGGCTCCTAACTGTCGCACTTGAATCGCGCCCCAATTGTATTCGCCTCGCTGGGTCGGAAAAACTTTGTAGATCAGAGTTTCTTCCGTCTGAGACGACAGGGTGACTTGCAAAACTTCGGGAGTAGTGGTGAATGCTGGGGGCGAGTAGTCGCGGATTTTTAGGATGGCGGCAGTCTTGCCCGATTCCAGGGTGAGATGCACTGGATTATCTCGACCAATTGAAAGACGGGATAAGGGCTGACGGGATACCTTGATGCGCTGCACCCGTTGGCTATCTAGAATTGACAAGCTTAGGATAACGAGATCCCAAGTCAAAGTCATCGCCAAACTGGGCATAGGATTGTTGTTCAGTAGCGCCATCGTCAACCCTCCGACAGTGCCGATCAGAAGCCATTGGTAAACCCGGCTAGAAGGAATCATCCGTTATCCTTTCAAAAACTTTGCCATTCTAGCAACGGCTACCTCTAAAATCTTCGGTTTATGGACGAGTGCGAAACGCACATAGCCTTCTCCCGATTTGCCGAAGCCTGCACCCGGAGAAACGGCAACGCCAGTAGCTTCGACCAACTCGGTACAGAAGCGGATGGAGTCGGTGTAGGGATCGGGGAGCTTTGCCCAGATGTACATCGTAGCGGCGGGTGTGGGGACTTGCCAGCCGATGCGGTGAAGGGCAGCGATGAACGTATCTCGCCGCTGTTGGAAAGTAGCGACGGCTTGATGAACGCTGTCTTGGCAACCTGTGAGGGCAGCGATCGCCCCATTCAAAATTCCTTGATATTGGTTAAAGTCCACTGCCGCCTTCACTTGTCGCAGGGCGCGGATCAACTCAGCATTTCCCACCGCATAGCCGACTCGAAATCCGCCCATGTTGTAGGACTTGGACAGGGTAAAGAATTCAATGGAAACCTGCTTTTGAGGATCGGCTTGCAGCACCGAGACGGGTGGATCACCTTCAAAAAATAGGTCGGCGTAAGGAAAGTCATGCACCAACGCGAGGTTGTGCTGCTGACAGAAGGCAACGGCTTTTTGAAAAAAGGCGATCGGTGCTGTAGCAGTCGTGGGATTGTGGGGATAGCTCAACACCATCATTCGGGCTTGAGCCAGGACAGGCAGAGGGATATCTTCTAAAACGGGCAGAAAGCTATTTTCAGCCAGCAGCGGCATCGGGTAGATTTGTCCGCCTGCCAAGTAAACGCCGCCTGCATGGGAGGGATATCCCGGATCTTGGAGCAGGGCAAAATCACCAGGATTGAGTAGTGCCAAAGGTAGATGAGCTGTGCCCTCTTGGGAGCCGATTAGCTGAAGCACTTCAGTTTCAGGATCGACGGGGATGCCGAACTTTTGGGTGTACCACTGGGCAGCGGCTTGGCGAAAGGCTTGGGTGCCGTGGTACAGCAGGTAGCCGTGGGTGTTGCGATCGGGGAGGGATTGGGCGATCGCCTCTAAAACATGGGGCGAAGTGGGCAGATCTGACGAGCCTAACGACAAATCAATCAGGTCGCGTCCGACTGCCTTCGCCCTGGCTTTCGCCTGATCCATATCAGCAAATACGTTGGACTGCAAGGACTGGAGGCGCTGGGCAAACTGGAGCATGGTGACCTGATTTTACGAGAGCAGAGGTTTTGTGAGAGTAGGCTGCCTGAGCAGCACAGGCTTAAGCAGGTAAATGAGTCGTCAAAAAGCTTCCAAGTTTGTCCTTATTCAGCGCTCCTTCAGAAGCGGCGAGAAGTTCTCCAGATTGGATTAAGCGAAGAGCAGGCACTCCTTCTACTTGGTATTTGGCGACGGTTTCAGGGTTAGGATCAATTTCCATTTTGACAATTTTGAGGCGATCGCCATATTCTGCCGCAGCCCAATCTACAGAAGGAGCCATGAGGCGGCAAGGTCCACACCAAGAAGCCCAGAAATAAACCAAAACAGGTGGGTTAGCGCTGAGTACCTCGTTGGAGAACTCGGCATCGGTGATAGTCAGCACTTTACTCATGGTTGAAATTAAGACGAAGAATTATTACTCTCTAGTTTAAAGCAGAAGCCCCCCGGCTCTTAAAAAGTCGGAGGGCTTCTGCTTTGAGATTTTGGATTAAATCTAAAATCCAGAATTACTAGAGTTGGTCAAGCTGCCGCTTCAGGTCTTCTAGTTCGGCATCCACAGCCGCATCTTTAGGCGCAGCAGGGGTACTAGTTGGAGGGGCACCAGCAGCAGACGCACTAGCAGGCGCACCAGCAGGCAAGGCTTGGTTAGTAGAGGATGAACCGCTTAAAAGCTGTGCCTTCATGGCTTGTAGCTCATCATCTACATCGCCACCCGCCTCTAATGCCGCAAACTGGCTTTCCAAATCAGCCCCGGCAATTTCAGCCGCTGCTTGTCCACGGGCTTCCATTTGCAAGACTTTTTCTTCCATGCGCTCAAACGCGCCCATTGCGGTACTGGTGCCCAATGCGCCGACTGCCGACTGAAGTTGTTCGTTGGCTTTAGCGGCTTGCGCCCTGGCTTTGAGCATATCCTTCTTGGTCTTCGCCTCAGAAATCTTGCTTTCTAGACCGATTAAGTTGCGCTTGAGGGTATCAACCGTTCCTGATTGTTGATCAAGCTGGGCTTTGATGGCGGCAGAGGTTTCTGACTGAACTTTTTTGCGGCTGAGGGCTTCTCGCGCCAGGTTTTCGTCGCCTTTTTGCAGAGCTAGCTGTGCCCGTTGCTGCCAGTTGTTTGCCTCGGTTTGCGCCTGGTTTGACTGCTGCTGCATTCGCTTTTGACTGGCGATCGCGCTGGCAACTGCCATCCGCAACTGCACCAGGTCTTCCTGCATATCAATAATGGCTTGATCGAGAATTTTTGCTGGATCTTCGGCAGCACTGACGGCAGCGTTAAGGTTAGATCGGACGACGCGGCTAACACGGTCAAATAATCCCATGACTATCTTCCTTTTTGGGGTGTGAAGTGAGAGGGCTTAAGCTTTGTCTTTAGTATTAGCATAGGTTTTGCTAGCCAGAAGAACAAGTTTAAGGTTTATGGCACTTTGCCTTACCTGAACATTCTACGAATTTACAGGGGCGATCGCCGAAAACTACAGGCAACGGGCAAAAATCTTCAGCTTCAATCTTGAGCTT
>JBBRCV010000315.1:0-5055 GCA_038204505.1 Elainellales cyanobacterium | reverse complement strand
ACCTGGAACAGCAGACTAGCACAGCTCGGATTTAGCAAAGTGAGCCTAAATTGCATCTACCACTTTGCTAACTGCCAAATAGGCAGTCCGATCGTGTAATTCTGTCTTTAGAAAACCGGAAGACGACTCACTAACCCTGCTGGGGGAGCATAAAGAGAAAAGCGACTAAACCACTCGCTAATCAAACTCCTGTTGTAAAACTTAAACGTAAATCTTTCTGAAAGCAAGTAGCTTTACCTAGAATTTACTGTTTTAGGATGTACACCAGACGAAATTCCAAATGAATAGTGGTTCGTTTAGAAACTAAGTCATTGGCGGCAGAGTGGAAACAATATTAGCAGCTTTTCCATCCTAATATTTCGCCTACTGTGCAAGAATTTCAATTTCCTCAAGTTGATGAATCACCGCATCGGCTGGCAAATGAAAAGCAGTGCTCCAGCCACCCATCACGCCAATGCAGCCTGCTGCGCCTGCTCGAGCCATTTGGATATCAGCTTGTGAATCTCCAATGACAAGGGTTTGACCAGGAGAAACTTCTAATGCATTACAGGCTTGCTGAAGTAAGCGGGGGTCGGGCTTGCCCAGAATGCCATCGGTGCCCATTTGAAGCTGAAAATAGGGAGCGAGCTGGTTTTTCTCAACAAAATCTTTAACGTTATCGGTACTGTCAGACGACAGGATTCCTAAGCGAAGTCCCGCTTCCTTCATGGCTTGTAGAAGGGGGAGAACCCCTGGGACTAAAGGCGTATGGTCTGCCTTGCGTTTCATATACTGGTCAGCTTCTACAAAAGCCGATCGCACCGTTTCAAGTGACTCGATCCAATCGCGTCCCGTTTCGGTCACGTAGGCTGCTGCGGCAATTTCGTTTTCTTGACGAGTGCCGATCGCCATTAACCCCGCTGGATTAAGGCGATCGCCATCTACTCCAAACGCCATCAACAGCGGCTCTTGAACGCCAGGAAACTGGGCATCGATTAAGCGCGATCGCTTTTGCGCCAAGCTCCGCAAAAACGCTTCTGAATTTGCCAACGTCCCATCCTTATCAAACAGCACAGCTTGAATGTTTTGAAACGTCACACCTTGACAACGAATAGTAACCATCGAAACGCCTCCCCTAAAGCTCCAAAAAACCCTAAAACTCCAAAAAAAAGGAGGGACGACTCCCTCCTGGCATTTATATCTAAATCAACAAATCTACTCTTCGACTGCCGAAGGTAAATCTTCCTCAAAAACACCTTCAATTGCTTCTTCAGCTTCGAGCGCCTCTTCAGTTTCAATCGGTTCCTCGGCTCCAATCGCATCTTCAATGTCGATCGCTTCTTCAACCGCCGCTTGAGGCTGAGACTGTTGCAACATCTTTTCACGATATTTCGCAGCCATCTCTTCCGCCATGTCATAGACAATTTGCGGATTCTTGACCATGTCTCCTGGCTCTGGCTCTAGCTGCTTAGTAGAGAGAGAGATTCGACCCCGTTCTGCATCCAGGTCAATAATCATCACCTTAACTTCATCGTTCACATTAAAGACACTGTGAGGCGTATCGATGTGGTCGTGAGAAATTTCGGAGATGTGCAGCAAGCCGCTAACACCGCCAATATCGATAAAGGCACCGTAAGGTTTCAGACCCCGAACGGTTCCAATCACCACTTCGCCCACTTCTAAACGGTTCATCTTCCGCTCAACTAGCGCCCGACGATGGCTTAGAACCAAACGGTTGCGATCTTCGTCCACTTCCAAAAACTTCAGGGGCAATTCTTCACCCACTAAATCTTCTTTAGGTCTACGGCTACTGATGTGAGATCCAGGGATAAACCCCCGGAGTCCTTCGATCCGAACCAACGCACCGCCCCTGTTTGTAGCGAATACACTAGAGCGAACTGTGGCATCTTCATTCTGTAGCTGACGCACCCGTTCCCAAGCCCGCATGTACTCAATGCGGCGAATAGAGAGGGTCAACTGCCCGTCTTCGTTCTCATCAGTCAAGATGAAGAATTCGCGGGTTTCATTAGACTGTAATACTTCTTCTGGGTTGTCAATCCGGTTGATCGACATCTCCTGAATGGGGATGTACGCCGCTGTTTTGGCACCAATATCAATCAGTGCGCCTCTGGGTTCGAGACTAAACACAGTGCCAGCGACAACATCGCCGGGGCTAAAATGGTAGTCGTATTTGTCGAGAAGAGCGGCAAAGTCTTCAAGTGTAAAGCCGATATCTGTGGGCATGCGATAAATTTCCTGGTGGTTTTCTCCGTTTTAGTAGTGGTCTGTTTACAATACGTATGCTGTGGACATGCCCATTCGTCTAAAAAAGACAAATGTTGTTTAGCAACTCAACAAATTCACTTCGTTGGAAGCTAAATTGTAATACTGTTAGACCCCAAGCCAACTATGATATCTCAATTTAGCTGAGAATCGTCTTTTAGTAAGAATGATGTTTCTTCGTTAAGTTTAGAGGAACTCAAAAATTAATGGGTCATGGAAGGTGTGACATCAGACTGCCAACTCTCTACTTCAGCATGAGATTCGGCATGAGGGTCGAGTAAATCAACAGGTTCTTCGGCTTGAGTCAAATCAGACGATCGCAACCGACTCAGAATGTCCACAAAATCGCTAAAGCCAGTGAACTGCTGATAGACAGAAGCAAAGCGGATATATGCCACTTCGTTAAGAGTTTGCAAATGCTTTAAGACGAGTTCTCCAATTTCGCTGCTGGGGACTTCTCGAATCGATTGTTGTTGCAGTTCTGCTTCAATCTCGTCTACCAAATTTTCGAGCTGAGCGTGTTGGACACCTGTTTTTTCGCAGGCACGAACCATCCCCCGAAGCAGTTTAGATCGATCAAAAGATTCACGATCGCCATTTCGTTTAATCACGACTACAGGGACAAACTCGATCCGTTCATAGGTAGTAAATCGGCGATCGCATTTAAGGCATTCTCGACGACGACGGACGCTATGCCCGGATTCTGCTGAGCGAGACTCCAAAACTCGGTTGTCTGGATATTGGCAGAATGGACATCGCATGAGTAGCGCCCTCCCAGAAGAATTAGACTAAAAAAAGAGTCAGACTAAAAAATGGCTTGAGAATCAATGTCCTCAATTACCTTGCAATCATACTGCAATTGTAAATAGAAAAAACCTGGGTATTCCCATTCAAAAGAACAGAAATAACTCAGGTTTTTAGAAATACTCAAATTCAATGCCACTCAAAAGAATTAAAAGAACAAGGGTTCTAATCCTTTTTAATTCGGGGGGGTTCACGAAAAGCGATCGCAAAGAACAGAACCCCAAGTGCAAGTGCCAAAACCAAAATGTAAGCAACGCTTTCCATGATCAAATCTCCCTACACAGTCGAGGCAATTTACAGTTGTTAACGAAGAGCAATAGGAGAAGCGATCGCCGCGAGATATCTGTAAGCGATCGCCCCTCTACAACTCTACACAGGCTCTTTTCTTCGAGAGGATTTATCACCCAACTTCTGATAGAAGCCCCACTCCACCTGTTCTTCAGCAAGATCAGGGTCAATCCCTGCAAACACATCTCTAAACAAGGTGCGTGAACCATGCCAGATGTGCCCGAAGAAGAATAGCAACGCAAAGACAGCGTGCCCGTAAGTGAACCAACCCCGTGGGCTAGTGCGAAGCACCCCATCAGAATTGAGAGTTTCTTGGTCAAACTCAAACGGCTCACCCAGTTGCAGCTTACGCGCATAACGCTTAACGGCTGTTGGGTCTGTGATCACCTGACCGTTCAAAGCACCGCCGTAGAAAGAGGCAGTCACGCCCACTTGCTCAAAGCTGTACTTCGATTCAGCCCGACGGAACGGAATGTCTGCTCGAACAATACCGTCTTTGTCAGTCAAGATGATGGGGAAGTTCTCAAAGAAGTTAGGCATCCGACGAACGAATAGCTCACGACCTTCAGAATCCTTAAACACAGGATGACCGAGCCAGCCCTTCGCAATTCCATCGCCTTTGTTCATTTGACCTGTACGGAACAAACCACCTTTCGCCGGGTTGTTGCCAATATAGTCATAGAACGCCAGCTTCTCAGGAATTGCAGACCAGGCATCTTCCGCACTTGCGCCCTCAGCCACATTGGACTGAACCCGCCGCTGGATTTCTTGCTGGAAGTAGCTGCTGTCCCACTGATATCGAGTTGGACCAAACAGTTCGATGGGGGTAGCTGCGCTGCCGTACCACATCGTTCCTGCAACGACAAAAGCTGCAAAGAAAACTGCTGCAATACTGCTGGACAGGACAGTTTCGATGTTCCCCATTCGCAGAGCGCGATAGAGCCGCTCAGGAGGACGGACTGTGAGGTGAAATAATCCAGCGATGATGCCGACAATTCCGGCTGCAATGTGGTGAGCCACAATGCCTCCAGGATTATAAGGATCAAAACCCTCTGGACCCCAGGATGGTGACACAGGCTGAACGCTGCCTGTCAGTCCGTAGGCATCAGACACCCACATGCCAGGACCAAATAGTCCTGTGAGGTGGAATGCTCCGAAACCGAAGCAGAGTAGACCTGATAGAAATAGGTGAATCCCAAACATTTTGGGCAAATCTAGAGCAGGTTCGCCCGTGCGAGGATCTCTAAATAGTTCTAAATCCCAGTAAACCCAGTGCCAAACGGCAGCCAGGAAAAGTAGACCCGATAAAATAATGTGAGCCGCAGCAACGCCTTCAAATGACCAGAAGCCAGGATCAATGCCCGTTTCTCCAGTCACGCTCCAGCCTGCCCAGGAACTCGATACGCCTAAACGCGCCATGAAGGGTAAGACGAACATGCCTTGCCGCCACATGGGGTTGAGAACCGCATCGCTGGGATCAAAAATTGCCAACTCATACAATGCCATTGAACCAGCCCAACCTGCCACCAATGCAGTGTGCATCAGGTGAACAGAAATCAGCCGACCTGGGTCATTCAAGACCACTGTGTGTACGCGATACCAGGGTAGTCCCATTGACTACGCTCCTCCTATACGTTTCAACTCTTCTTTCAGCTTTTTATTAAGAAATCCCATACTGGTAAGCCTACCAGATTTGGAGAC
>JBBRCV010000314.1:0-5070 GCA_038204505.1 Elainellales cyanobacterium | reverse complement strand
CAGGAAATATATGCTAGTTTCGTGATCACTATTACCGTTAGCTCATCAGACTCGAAAGCTAAAGTTAAGGTTTAGATGCGTCTGCCCTGAGCCTATTCCTTTAGTACCTCTATCCCTTCAGCAACAGATAATAAAGCCGTCCTGTCGCATTGATTAACCCTGCCCGATCGCCCGCCAACGTCCCCGTTCCCATAAATAAATCCACCCGTCCCGCTCCCCGAATTGCCCCGCCCGTATCTTGATCCAACACATACCGACTTGCAGGCTGCGGCACCAAGTTTCCGCTTTCATCTTTTTCGGGAATCAGGGTTTGAATTAACGCTAATGCTCCGGGCGGCATCAAAGATTTATCAGTGGCGATCGATCGCCCTGCTGTCACCGGAACGCCCAAACTTCCTGTTGCCGGAGTGCCTGTTGTTTCCTCAAAAAAGACAAAACGGTTGTTGCGAGGAATATACACATCCATATCTGCCGGATTTTGCTGGAAGTATTGAATCAACACGGGCAAACTCAGATCCTCCAAGCGAAACTTCCCAGCATTCACCAACTCGCGCCCCATGCTGACGTAGGGATAGTCAGTGTGCCCGGCATAGCCCACAGAGAGGGTCGAGCCATCGGTCATTTGAAGCTGCGCCGAGCCTTGTACTTGCACGAGGTACGCTTGTAGGCGATCGCGCAACCACACCAACTCCAGCCCACGTAGCAGTCCCCTTCCGCTTAAACCATCTCGCCCTTCCAGGTCTAGCCTCGTCGGGTTGCCCAATCCACCCAAATTAGTAGGCATTCGGTAAAGTGGATAGCGAAACTCTGGGGTCTGCACTCGGCTTGCTGCATAAGTTGGCTGAAAGTAACCCGTAAAGCCCACCGTGCCGTTGCCATCATTCCCTGCCGATTGATACAGGTCAAATTCTTGCCGTACCGAAGCCTGTAGATCTTCGGGTGAACGCGCCGCTGTCACAAGCTGCCGGAACCGAGTAAGGCTGCTACGGACGCGTTCCAAGGAGAAGCCGGGAACGGAATATTGTCGATAAGCAGTCGAGGCAGAGGGCGATCGCAAATACCCCAAGGAATAATCAATAGAAGTTAGGAGCGCTTGGCGATCGTTGCCCGTGCCCCAAAGCTGCTGATCCAAACCCATCGAATCCTCAATCAGTTCAACTCGTTGTAGCGGTAGGTCAGCACTTTGGGCAGGTTGAATCAGCGGGTTGGCAAAGGTGAGGGTAATCCAAAGGCTGAGGCAAAAGAGGGCAGTGACGTAGCCTCTTTTTAAAAAGAGCGATCGCATAAGCATGGCAGTCCGCTGAATTTTCTACTAGATAGATTTTTACCACCTAGACGTACTTTGGCGATCGACAGTGCCCCATAAAAAGATTCCCATCTCCTTTAAGAAGTCGGGAATCTAGAAGAAAGTACATCTTTTGAGAAGATCTAATAACCGCGATCGACGCTGCCCGAAAATACGGGTTCCACCCGCAGCGCCATCACAGCCGTCGGACGAACGACCATGTATTCCCCTTGAATATTTTTGATGGGGACGTTGATAAATTCACTCGAACCCGATTTAGGCACCAGTTCAGTGCTGTACCATTTCTGAAAATCTTGAATAGTGGGGAACCGAATTTCTTCGCGGTGTCCCCCGTCAATCATGATGTGTACCGCAAATTCGTTAGGAGTTCTGGGCATAGGGGTTCTCGATCGCCTTACAACTAGATGCCTTGGCTAGAGGCTAACCCCGTCAATATGCCCACATTAGGAGCGTAGGTCTACAGTTTGGGTAGAACTTCTGGAAGCAGTTGCCCAGGAATGAGAGAAAGCGCCAGGTTTTGACCAACGATTCCTAGCTGGCTGTAAAAAGCGCGACAGGTTTGAACCATACAGCTAAAAGCGGTTTGCTGAAGTTCGGGGCGAGGAGTCCAGCCCTGGTAGGCTTGGACGTGATGCCGCATCGCAGATTCTAGATAAGCTGATTGCATCACACCGTCCAGACCTGCTTTAGAATCCGTAGCAACCTGGTAGTATGCCAACCCTAAATTGTTGGATGTGGCAAATAGGTCGAAGCTGAGGGTTGCGGGTAGCGCCGGATCGTGTTGGTGCCTTGTCATGATTTCGGCTGCTTCTAGTGTTGCCTCGTATGCCACGATCGCCTGTCGTAAACTATCGAGCTTCTGGGCTGGGTGAGTGGATTGGTTGGCGATGTGCCAGTAAGCAGTACCTAGATTATTTTGAGTGGCAGCAAATGCAGCCGGAGCCGCTTGTACAGTGCGGTATTGCAGTGCCAGTTGATAAGCGGCAACCGCCTGATCGAGCCAGTCTTGAGAGCGATCGCCCTCTGCCAAGTTACCTGGCAAGTTGCACTGTGCCAGGTTCCAGTAACCCGTGCCCAAATTGTTCTGGATCATGGCGTAGTTCAGCGGATCTACTTTGGGGTCATAGTAGCAGAGGGCTTCGGAGTAAGCAGCGATCGCCGCCTTCAAATTAGCTTCCGGCTCTTGGTGCTGCGCCAAGTTCCAGTAAGTTGTGCCCAAATTATTTTGGGTAGAAGCATAGCGGTGCGGGTCAACCTCTGCCCCTCGCAGCCGCAGCGCTTCTTGATAAGACTGTACCGCTAACACCAGGTTCTGTGCTGGATCTTGATAACGCGCCAGGTCAGTATATGCCGAGCCAAGGTTGCATTGCACCATTGGGTAAACCTCTGCCTGAGATTCTAAATCGACCTTAGTGAGGGCAAGTTGATATGCCAGAATGCCTTTTTTGAGGTGGTGAAGGGCAACTGTTAAATCAAAGGGAGTGCGGGAGAGCATCCAGTAGAGACTGCCTAAATCGTTGAGAATATCGACCCAGAGGGCAGACTTTTCGGGCAGTAGGGGCAGAACCCTTTCGTAGGCTTGGATGGCGGCTGTAATATTTTCGGGAGAAGCGTCTCCCTGTTCAATGCGATCGCGGTAAAGATTACCAAAATTTCGGTACGCATCCACCAGCATTTCTGGATCAGCATTTTGTTGTTTCAGCAGTTCAATTTGCTGAGGCAAGGGCAAAAGCGCGATCTCTTCCTCTTCTTCCTCAGCCATCAGAAGCGTTAAAGCTGATGAGCTACTATCTCGATCTGCTACAGCGTCTTGATCTGCTGCAACTTGAACCGCTACAGCAGTTGGAAAGCGAGTGTTTGGCTTTATTACAGTCGCAGTGGCAACAGCCGAAGCCTGAGAAGGAACCGTAATAACAACCGACGTTGATCTAGAGGAATACTCTTCTAAATCATCTTCCAAGCCACCGTCTAGTGGTGGATTCCATCGCCGACCTAAATTAGAGCGATCGTCTAAACGAGGAGCCTCTTCGCCTGAGTCTGGTTCGCTAGAGCGATCGCCCTGACTTCCGGGCTGAGGCAAGTCACTGGGGCGGATGTTTGAGCCGCTGGTGCCAATTTCCCAAGTGCCACTGTTTTGCAAGGGCGTAGGGTCACCGACAAATTCAAAAACGCCTGTACGACAATGCCAAAAATCGGGAGCAGACTGAGGTAACGCCCGAAACCAGGGCTGAGTTGTCCAAATTAAAAGGCTCGACTCTAGCAGGGGCAAGCTGTGCTCGATGCTCTGAAGATGAGTGAAGAACAGCCTTTGGGTTGCCGCCGATTGTCGAGTTAGTTGCTCAACTCCCATGATTTGGAAGGCTGGCATGGGGGCAACTCGCCGACTGGCAGTAGGTTGAGGGTTTTGGCGCAACCACTGGGCAATTTGCACGATCGGGTTAGGATCATTGAGGTTAAGACTGAGGCTCACCAGGCGGGGGTAGCGACGAGGTTCCGCCTTGGATTTTGCCAGTTCGGTATGAAGCTGCGTAGCTAGGCGATCGCGCAGAAGCAGATCATCACAGACTGCCACAAAAATCTGACGACGCAAACTTAGACTCAGAGAAACTTTGAGCCGCTGATAAGTAAGCTGGTTTTGCCCCAAAATTTTGCGAGAAGAGATGTCTGTCACAGGAGGAAGCTCAGGCAGATGAAGGATGATTTCTGACTTTGCGTACCCTGATTCATTTGTTGCTTAACTGAATTTGATCGATGTCAAAATCAATACAAGAACACGATGAAACAATCGTGATATCGCTTAGCTCAGATATATCCCTCTACAATCAATCTACTAAGATTCAGGATTAAGACTAGAGAATTCTTCCACTTGTTCGACTGGCACAATTTTGAGAACTGCTTAGAGCCTCAATGCATCTCTTCCCTGCCTGTCCTAAGACACAGCCTTGCCTATCCTAAGACACAGCGAACGCCACAAAGAACAGCCCCACCACGAGGACGATCGCCCCCACTCCTAAAACAACGTACTGAATTTGCTGGCGCTTTGTCGGAGGCTCTGCTTTGTATACTTTCGGCTCCACCGCAAAGTTGTTCAAGCGACCGCCTTCTTCTTCGGTATAGCGCATCTGACTCGTTCCTCATATTTCAAAGTTTTACTGATTTTAGATTCTATAGGATTTACGGGGTAGGTTGAACTATTTGCTGAGTGAACTGTTGCTCATAACTGAAGAAAAAGTTGAAACTATGGGAACTACATGCCAATGAAAAACCCCTCAGATCCTAGTGACAGGAAGTGAGGGGAGTCATATCAGGGTGCATCTACCATTCCCATCTTCTAGACTTAATGGCGGGTATCCGGACGAATTTAGAGAACACAGTTGATAAGATTTTTCTGTCGTCCCATCCCATTTTTCAGTTCAAGAACTTTTTGCCGCCATAATCCGTCTAGTTTTTGAGATAAGTCATGCCGAAATAGAGCTTGAGGAGTTCTAATAGAGATAGATTTGCCCTTGTTCTAATAGAGAATAATACTTGTTCTAATAGAGATAGATTTGCCCTTCAGGAGTCTTCAAGAATTTAATAGCGCCTTCAAGAATTTAATCTTCAAGCAAGAATTTAATGATGTATGTGATGAGAACTGACGTGTGGGAGTGCTGATCCGGTGACACAGGAGTTTCATGTTTCTGTAACCCCAGTGGGGAATGATCGATATTTGGTGCGGACTGAGCGAGTTGCACCAGGAGTTCCGTTAGCGGAAGAACAGGTCA
>JBBRCV010000313.1:0-5085 GCA_038204505.1 Elainellales cyanobacterium | reverse complement strand
ATTATGTTTGCAGTGAGCTTGGTGACGATTCAAACTGGAATTCTCAACGGCTTCACTCGCTCCACAGGCATTTTGATCGATCGCTCTCAAGCCGATATTTGGGTTGCCAGCAAAGACATGGTTTACCTGGAGTTAACTTCGCCCATGTCTGCTGGCAATCTTAATCAAGCGCTCAAAATTCCAGGTGTAGCCAGAGCCGAACCCTTACTGTTGGGCGGCGGCATTTGGCGTAACCCTGAAGGGAAACTGAGCACTACTCGCATCTTTGGCTTTAACCCAACTGGGCAACTGTTCAATGCCTTTGAAGTCACTGAAGGCAGCTTAGAGGCACTGAAACAGCCTTACTCGATTATGGTCGATCGCGCTAACCTGAAAAACCTGAACATTGAGAAAGTGGGCGATACTGCCACCATCGGTGCATTAAGCGTCAAGGTTGTTGGCATGACCCAAGGATCGCAATCGATCGCTTCGGGCAACTTTTTGTTTGCATCGATCGAAAATACAAAAGCCTACGCTACCGGAAATCGAACTGCAAACCTTAATTGCCGTCCAGAAGCCGACCAGTTTCTCTGTACCAATGTGTATGAGCAGTCGCCCGCATCAAATCCCGCTACCATCGCCCCGACTCCCCTAACTGCAACCGATCCCATCAGCTACATTTTAGTGCGAGCTAAGCCAGGACAAGATTTAGAAGCTTTAAAGCGCCAACTCGAAGCCAAGCTGCCCGACACTCATGCCTACACCCGCGCTGAGATGGCACAGATCACCCGCAGCTATTGGTTGCGACGAACTGGAGTCGGTTTTATTTTAGGGCTAGGAGCCGCAGTGGGCTTCATTGTGGGAGTTGTGATTGTGGGACAAATTCTTTACTCTTCAGTGTCTGACCACTTAAAAGAATTTGCCACCCTGAAAGCAATGGGTGTATCTGACCGAGTGCTTTATAGCATCATTATCGAACAGTCTTTGTGGATGGCGGTACTAGGCTATATTCCAAGTATGGCGCTTTGTTTGGGGCTAGGAGCCTGGACGTTTACCACTCAGGGAGTAACGATCTTAATTACGCCGCTGATGGCAACAGGAATATTAGGACTGACTGTTTTTATGTGTGTGGGTGCGGCTGTGTTTGCCATTCAGAAAGTAACTCATGTTGATCCAGCGGTCGTTTTTAAGTCATAGGGTGAAAAAACGATGTTGTATTAGACTATTTTTGGCTCCAAGTCCGGATTCCAGGCGATCGCCCCAGAAGGACTGACAACAAATTAAATCTAATGATAGATGGAACAGTTTAGCGTCCTGCACATTCATAGATATATATAAAACGTTTTGCCTTAATACTTAAGACATACGTTTAGACAATAAGTTCAAGAGACTCATTAAAAATCAGTAGAACCTACTAGATTAAGTGCATAACCGAAATCTGGTCGCCCGATAAAATAAAGATCTAACCGTCTGCCCCCTACTTATCTGCCCCCCTACTTAATTAAACGCGAATGACTGCCACGCCGATCCAATTCCAAGTTGACCTTACAGAGCCTCCCTCAGTTCTAATTCCGAGTTCCAGAGGGATACTCGACCCATTCATGGGGACGAGAGCGATTGTTGCTAGGGGTGTAGAGATGGTGTTTCAAAGCGGCAACCAGAAGTACCACGCGCTCAAAAATATTAATTTAGAGGTTTACCGAGGCGACATCCAACTGCTGATGGGACCTTCGGGTTCTGGCAAAACGACGCTTTTGTCAATTTTGGGTGGAATTTTAACACCGACATCAGGCAGCGTTTGTTTGGCAGGGCAAGACTTGACTAGAATGTCACGATCGCAACTTGCTAAGTTTCGGCTCAAAAATATTGGCTTTATCTTCCAAGAATTTAATCTTTTCCCGGCTCTTACCGCTGTTGAGAATGTAGAAGTTGCTCTCAAGCTCAAAGGTTTTAAGGGCAGTTCCGTTCGTAAAGAGGCGTTGTTCTTGCTGGATCAAGTAGGACTGGCAGACAAAGCGAGAAATCTTCCCCGTGATTTGTCGGGCGGACAAAAGCAGCGGGTGGCGATCGCCCGTGCCCTAGCCGGAAATCCCCAGTTCATCATGGCGGATGAACCCACAGCAGCGTTAGATTCTCAAAGCGGTCATGCTGTGATTACGCTCTTGCGTCAACTAGCAAAAGAGCATAACCGGACGGTGTTGATGGTGACGCATGATCCCCGGATTATGGATGTGGCGGATCGGGTGACGTATTTAGAAGATGGAGTTCTACAGACCGTTTAGTGCCTAGCGCTTGAGGGACTGCCGCAACGTTTCTTCGACTGACCGAGGATTCCAGCCCAATTCTCTTCTGGCTTTGTCACCGCTGACTTGAACACAGCGATCGTAGAGGTAATGAACGCGCTCACGGCTGATGGGTGGCTGCCAAGCTAGTAAACGCCCGATCGGCTCAAGAATATTGCCTACGAGTCGAACGACAGGCTGAGGCATCTCAAATGGTGCAGGGATGCCTGTTTCTTGGCTAAGGAATTGGAACATGGCACGAGTAGAGAGATCCCCAGTAGAAATAATGTAGTGGGAACCCGTGGGAGCTTGGTCGGCAGCGAGAATCATGGCACTGACCAGATCATCGACGTGGACGAAGCCTGTAATGCGATCGCCCCCTGCCCAAACTTTTAATCTGCCTTTCAGAAACGTATCTATCACGGGTCCAAAGTGAGGATCATCGGCTCCAAAGATACCCGATGGCATGACACTCACAACGGGAAAGCCAGCAGCGGCGAATTGATCAACGAGTTTCTGTGCCTGGTATTTAGTAGAGTCGTAAGCAGAGGAAAAACCTTTCTGTTGACGCTCAAAAGTTTCGTCAATGACCTGACCTTGAGTATCGCCATACACGCCGATCGTGCTGCAATAGACCATCTTTTGAACCCCTGCGGCTTGGGCGGCTTCTAAAACGTTGCGAGTTCCTTCAACATTAATGCGCTCCATGCGAACAGCATCAACGATTCCGAGTTCCACATAGGCGGCGGTGTGGAAAACGCGATCGACCCCTTGCAAAGCAGCTTGAAGGGAAGGGCGATCGGTAATGTCGCCGTATGCCAGTTGAACGTTGGTATTAGCGAGGCGGGAGCGATCGCTAGTCTTACGAACCAGGGCAACCAAAGTATTGACCTGGTTATCTTCCTGTTGAGCGAGAGCTTTGACAAGGTGTGAACCTGTAAAGCCGTTGGCTCCGGTGATAAGAGTTTTCATGAAGAGATAAAAGAAAAGGGCTAGAGAGCTTTTTCGTAGATGCGGTAGGTTTTGTAGATAGTGCCGCCAGAAGCTTCGATGAGCTTACGGGAAGGCATATTGTCTTCAAAGACCCAGGAGAGTTCGGCGCGTTTGTAGGGTTTGCCTTTTTGGATGCCGCCTTTCATGCCGAGGTAGATGAGAGCAAGGGGAACGAGTTTACGCCGATATTCGGGAAGAGAACAAACAGCAATAACTCTGCCCTGGTCAATTTGACGACGATACCAAAGGAACTTGAGAATACCTAGCCAGTTGAGCTTGCCATTGATGTGCTTGAGGGCAATGTTGTAATCGGGGAGTGCCATCCAAAAGCCGATCATTTCACCGTTATGTTCGGCGATCGGGAAAACATCAGGATCAACCAGGCTTTGTAGATCTTTGGCTTCTTCTAAAAATTCTGCCTGAGTGCGGGGAGTGGAACTCCAATTGCCTGAAAAGGCTTTGTTGAACAGGTTATAGAGGGAAATGCAGTCTTGCTCGAAGCCTTCGCCCTTGAGCCGTAAAGGTCGAAAGGTAACGCCAGATTTACAAGCAATGCGGTAAGACCTAGCAAACTGTTCAGCGAGATCGTGGTTAAGAGGAAGGTCGTAGGCGTAAGCGTCTTTAGCTTTTTCCCAGCCGTCTTGTTCAACAAATTTGGGATAGTAGGAGGGATTGTAGGGCATCATGATCATGGGCGGCGAGTCAAAGCCATCGACTAAAAAGAGGCAGTTGTTGTGGGTAGAAAGATCGATGGGACCCCGCGCGATCGCCATTCCCTCACCTCTCAGCCAATCACAAGCTGCTTGGAAGAGTGCCTGCGCTACTGCAAAATCTTCAACGCACTCGAAGTAGCCGAACAGCCCAATGTTTACTCCTTCGCGTTGGATGAGGCGATCGTTAATAGCGGCAACAATGCGCCCTATGACTTCGTTGGTTTGAGGTACAACAGCAATGAATTTTTGTAACCTGCCGTATTGAAAGAAGGTATTTTGGGGAGAAAGCTGCTTGGCGATGCTGCTGCGTAAAGGCGGCACCCAGTTGGGATCATCTTTATAAATTTTGGCAGGCAAATCGAGAAAGCGATCGGCATCTGCGGCTGTGATAACGGGTCGGATTTCAACTTGAGCGGTGGAGATTGCAACCATATTTAACTTGTTGAACTCTTTTAGGGACTGTACCAAACAAGCTGTACTTAGCGCGATCGAAGTTTATCCGTACAGCCCTGAATACGAGGAAAGATTCTTGCGATCTATCTAAATCAGCGTAATATACGGAAAAATTCTTGTGATCCACCCAATTTAGGTGGATCGCAAGAATTTTTCTGCCTATCCACCTAAATTAGGGTGATATGCGGAAAAATTCTCTCTAAAAAGAAGTTGGGCGGCTTCGCGTTACTGGTGGGACTGTGCAGCAAGGTTGCCTATCAGTCTCCAAAGTCAGGTTAGACTAACGAAAAAGCATTGTAACTAGAAAAAACTTTTGGGATCTCTGTGACTCATCTTGGTGGACTACTTTGGACACAACAAAGCTGGCTCGCTCAAGCCAGTAGTTGGATTGATCGTGAGTTGCATCAACAAGATATCAAACAAATTGGTTCAATTAAGTAGCTTCGTGTTCGTCATTGGTCAACAATACTCCAAGTTCCCACAAGCGTAGGCAGTATCTACTTCAAAGCAGTTGTATCAGATCCTGCCTACGAAGCAGCGCTTACCCAAGTTCTATCGCATCGGTATCCTCACTCTATGCCACAGGTTTTAGCCATCGCTAGGGAACAGGGTTGGCTGCTTATGCTTGATGGAGGGATGATGCTTCGGGAAACTCTGAAAATTGA
>JBBRCV010000312.1:0-5131 GCA_038204505.1 Elainellales cyanobacterium | reverse complement strand
ATTCTTTCCAATATCCAGTTTTCGCTTGATGCCCCTTCGCAATTAAGTTCCTAACATAGTCTTTATGAGCGGGCACAAACTGGTCAAAAATCGGTTTGTTGACGATGCCTTTTTCAATTTTGACAAACCAGGGCATGAACGGATTCCTTCTAAAGGCTGGAGGATACGGAGAGCGGATGCCGGGAAAGATTGTTTTATAGTGACTGAATCTTAATTTTATGGCTAGAACGGCGTTGGTTGATCTGTTGCGACAGGCTTATCAGGTTTATTTAATTGCGGCAAAAACCGGAATGCCGAGGGATGAGGTGATGGATCTGAGGCTTTCGCGGCGGCAAGTATTGGGAGGGATCGCAGCGACCCTTGCGGTATCTGCGAAGCAGCGCGGCGGCTTGGGGCTGCTTCCTGCAAGGAATGACAGGATGCCTGCTAGCGAATCTGCTGGCGGATCTGCGGGTAGATCGGGCGTGCTGATTGTGGGGGCTGGGATCGCAGGGCTGACGGCGGCGTATCGGTTGCAGCAGGCAGGAGTACGGGTAGATGTGGTAGAGGCGAGTCGGCGGGTGGGGGGACGGCTGCGGAGTCTGCGAAATATGGTAGGCAATCCGGGCATAGTGGAAATGGGGGGAGAGTTTATTGATACTCGCCATACTGCGGTGCGATCGCTGGCAACAGAGTTAGGGCTAGAACTGGCGGATCTGCGATTGGCAGACACGGGTTTGGAGCCAGAGGTTTTATTTTTTCAGGGGCACAGAGTTAGCCAGCAGCAGGTGATTGAGGAGTTTGCACCGTTGGCAAAGCGAATTGCGGATGATTTGCAGAGGTTGGGCGATCGCAATATCAGCTACCACGACCCTAGTGAAGCCGCGATGCGGCTCGATCGCCTGTCGATTGCTGAGTATTTGGAAGCAACGCCGATTTCGCCTGTCATGGATCAACTGCTGAAAGTGGCTTATATTACCGAGTTTGGGCGAGACGCTGAGTCTCAATCTTGCTTGAATATGTTGTTTTTAATTGGGTCGGAGGTGGGCAAGTGGAGTACCTATGGAATTAGCGATGAGCGCTATCACGTAGTGGGCGGCAATGATTTGATTCCGCAGAAATTGGTAGGGCGGCTGCACGGAGAGATTGAAACGGGAACGGTGCTAGAGTCCATTCGGGCAACACCAGAGAGTCGTTATCAGGTGAGTTTACGGCAAGGCTCAACCAGTGTAGAACGCCTTTATGAACGTATTTTAATCACAGTGCCGTTTGGAGTATTGCGACAGATTGAGTTGGCGATCGATTTACCACCTGTGAAGCGTCAGGCGATCGCTCAGTTAGGCTATGGCACGAGTACAAAGCTGTCTCTGCCGTTTCAGGAGCGTATTTGGCGATCGCGCTACGGCTCTACCATTAGCGTTTACAGTGACTTAGGTTTTCAAAATACTTGGGAAAGTGCCCGCTATGGGGTCGGTTCTTCAGGATGGCTGACCAACCTCAGAGGAGGTACGAATGGGATGGCGCTGGGAGAAGGTAATTTGGAGGCGCAGGCGCAGAGACTATTGAGTGATTTTGAAGGAATTTTTCCAGGGATTAGCGCGGCGCAGCAGGGGAAGGCAGTGCGATCGTTTTGGGCAGGTGAACCTTATTCGTTGGGTTCGTATGCCTGCTATCTGCCAGGACAGTGGACGGCGATCGGGGGGGCAGAGGGCGAACGAGTGGGCAACGTTTGGTTTGCTGGAGAACATTGTTCGCCGGGTTCTCAAGGGTATATGAATGGCGCTTGTGAGACGGCAGAGATAGCGGCTCGGAGCATTTTGCAGGATTTGGGCGTGACTGCGGGTGTCTCGTGATGTCTGGCTCAGGTGACGTTTGCTCTGGCTCCACATTGGGCAGCGTAGGCGATCGCCAATCCATCGGCGCTATCATCGGGGCTAGGTGGCTTAGCTAGCCCAAAAATATGCATGACTGCAAGTTTCACTTCATCTTTGCTGGAGCCGTATTGGGCGACAGCCGATTTGACCTGAGATTGATGGAGGAAAATTATATCAGTAACGCCCCAATCACCGAGCGCCAGTTCAATCACGCCAAGCGCCCGCAAAACCTTACTGGCATTGGTGTTTTCGCGTCCAAAAAATGGCATTTCCAAGGCGACCATTTCGGGTTTAACCATGTCGCAGAGTTCGGCAATGTCTGTGCGAATTTGACTGAGGCGTTGGTAAGTTGGCACTTTTGAGGGGGTAGTAATCACGCCGTATTCTAGGGCTTGATTGCCCCGAATTGCCCCGAAGCCAATACTGGCGATCGCTGGGTCAATGCCTAAAATAATAAAATTGTTCAAGTCATCGGGAACCTTCATTCTTGCCGACTGCCTGTGGTCATTGCGGCTAAAACGGCTTGCTGACTCACCTGAGCATAAATACTCTGCAAATATTCCAAGGCTAATTGTGCTGCAACTGCCGCTTGATTTGCCGAAACCGCTGAGGCTTCAGATTTAAGTGGAATAGCGCCTAATAGATCTAATACTGTTTCGCTGCTAGGAGGAGGCGTAATCACCACTAGGGAGGAATCTAAAGGCTGGTTATATTGCCAAAACTTTTGCAAGTCAATGGGAGCAGACTGAAGCGTTTCGACGACTTCCTCAGTACTTGTACTTCGCAGTTGACGAAGGGTGGTAATGATCTGTTCTTTAGTGCGTCCCCGTAGTTGAAATAAGACAAAAGGATCTTCGCTAAAGCGATCGCCTAACAAGTAATAAACCGCGCCAATGTGCTTACAAGGATTTGCCTGATCGGGGCAAGAACATTGGCTGTGAATATCAAACTTGGTCAGCGGGAACAGGCTTAAGCCGTTGGCGGTAAAGACTTCTTCGATATTTTGCGGCATTTCTCCTGCCAGCAGTTTTGCCGAGAAAATTGCCCGCTCTGCCATAGATTCAATGACATACTGCCATTGCTCATCATCAAACGAGTCAAGGGATAGAGAAACCTGGTAAGGCTCTGGAGCAGTGCCTTGAACCAGGGCAGAAACTTGGGCATCGTTGTGAAAGTCGATATTAAGGACGTTGCCTTCACGGGCATAAATACGGGCGCGTTCTAGCCGCCGAATCCAGCCAAACGACTCTAAGACATCGATCCAGCGTTGTGCCCACCATTCTCGGTTGGGTTGGGACTCGTAGGGTTTCATGGCTAAGGTCCTGAGAAAATCGCGGCTTCTAAATCGTGGCGGCTCAGGGAATATTTGAAGGTACGCATAATGTCTCCGCCGTCTGCTGCTGCGCCGAAATAGCGAACGCTGAGGGCATCAACTTCAAGCCAAAGTTCGGCCTCCCAGTCAGGATTTTTCAGCGTCCAGCAGTGGAGGTTATTAGAGTCTTGCTGGCAGCCTTTGGAGCGCAGCCAGTCTTCGATGTCGGGCAAAGGGTGATTGTAGAGCGGGGTATCAGCGGAGGGAAGATTCATGCGATCGCACTTAATTTATCACTAGGGATCATTACTTGGAGCAATGTTACTGGGATCATTATTACTTGGATCAATGTATCACAAGGCGATTTCTCCGCGCGCCACTCCGACGATTAACACCAGCACGAGGCATCCTACTAGCGTGGCTCCCATGATAAATAGGGCGAATATTTCCCCAGGAGAGAGGGGGCGATCGGCTTCGCCGTTACCGCGAGGGTCGCTGGGATCGAGATATGCCGATGAGCGGTAGGGCTGGCTACGAGAGGTCGGCGTATCGTAAAGATTGGGCAACGGCTGAACGACGGGGATGCGCGAATAACCGATTTTTCGGTCATATTGGCTGCGGCGATCGGCGCTACTGAGAGTTCCATAAGCTTCGTTGAGTTCGTAAAATTTGGCGGTGGCGATCGCCGCTTGTAGCAAGGTAGTGTCGGGGTGATAAAGCTTGCTGCGTTCTCGATATGCCCGACGAATTTGCTGCACTGATGCAGAGGGGTGTAAGCCCAGAATGTCGTAGTAGGTTAGAGGTTGCTTTGCCTGTGACATGGGAGGAGCGCAGAGGTAGGAGCAGGTTCAGGATTTTAAGCCAACTCGAAGCACTCGGCGCGGGTGAGGCGAATTTGTGCCAGGGTGAACACGACGGGGATCACGCGACCGTAGTTAGTGGCGATCGCCCGCCAGCCCAAGTCTGCAAAAAAGTACGCCCACATCGCCGGACCTAAAACAGCAAATACGCCCCTTACCGCTCCATACCGAGCGGCGCTAATTGCCATGCCTCGTGAAGCTGTTTGTAACGATACGCGGCTACTAAGCTGCGCGGCACCGCTCAACACGGTCTGTTGCGCCATCTGATAAGTGGCGGCGTGAACTGCAAACTGGCGGGCAACGATCTGCAAAAGCAAGGGACGAACGACTGAACTAACGGCGATCGCGCTGCCTCCCTTCAAAATCAAGTTCATTGGATCAGATTGGGATGAAAGCGGCAGTTGTTTCGCCAGATGAGATTCTGAAACGGCTTGCTGTAACTTCCCCTCTAAAGCGGACTTCTCAGACTTAGGGAGCTGTTTCCAAGCACGACTCAGGAGGTAGAGGAATACTTCTGACTCTAGATCTTCGGTGGAAAGACTGAGGGAGCAACTAATTTTGAGATATCGGCAGACTTGTAGCAAGATTTGCCGATAGGTCATGTGACGAGTTCGACCTTTTAGAACAGTCAAACCATCGGCGGCGACAAATCGAAATCGCGCTTCGATCGAATCAATCCAAACTTGCCGATCTTGGCATAGGACTTCAATCGGCTCAGGCGTGCAAACATAGTCCAGTGGGTTAAACTTACGTCGAAACAAGATGTCGGTCAGCGACTCTAGTTCCTCATCTGTTGCCAAATCTAACGCGACTCTCATCTCGTCCAATGTCCGTCCCTCCCCTGCGATAAACTAATTTGATAATAGGTGTGTTTTAAGAAAATCAGCAAAACTATTACAGCTTTGATTGTCCCATATTCTACAAAATGTCAGCAGAGTTATAGAAGAGGGAGCAATGCAGAGCAAGTTTGATGTAGCAGTTGTGGGGGCAGGTTTGGCAGGTCTAGTCTGTGCCCAGGTGCTTCGGCAGCAGGGATATAGCGTTGTCGTGATCGAAAAATCGCGGGGCTTAGGCGGTCGATTGGCAACCCGTCGATTGCCTCAAGG
>JBBRCV010000311.1:0-5177 GCA_038204505.1 Elainellales cyanobacterium | reverse complement strand
CATCATCCTTCTTCTCCAACCTCAAACGCCCCTACAGAATCTTGTAGACCCTGAGCAATTTCCACCGTTTGACGAATGGCAGCAGAAACCAGGAGAGAAGAGTCAGAGGTGCGTTCAGACACTTGCGCCACTTCTTTCATGAGCTTAGAAACCGAGGCAGAGGTTTGAACTTGTGAAACCGTCGCATCTGAGATAGATTGCACCAGCAGATCAATTTGACGAGAGACTTCCACAATTTGGGTCAGGCTCTTTTTCGCATCCTCAACGCGGTGAGTCCCTTCCACCACTTGAGCAGTGCTTTGTTCCATCGCTTCAACTACCTGATTTGTTTCCCGTTGGATAATATCAACGATTTTTTCAATCTCTTGGGTGGCGGCTGCCGATCGCGCTGCCAGTTCTCCCACTTCTTCTGCCACCACCGCAAAACCTTGCCCTTCCTCTCCAGCACGGGCTGCCTCAATCCCGGCATTGATGGCGAGAAGATTGGTTTGCATGGCAATTTGGTTAATCAGCGAAACCACTTTAGAAATTTGCTGAGACGATTCGCCCAACCGCTTCACTTTCTTTGCCGTTTCCCCGACCGTTTCCCGCAAGCTCAGAATGTTCTGTACGGTCAAATCCATGGCATTCCCGCCCAACTCTGCTGTTTCCGAGGCAGTGCGGGCAACTTTTACTGCTTGTTGAGCGCTGTCTGCAACGCGCTGAATGGATTGAGTCATCTGCTCTACAGAGTCAAGCGTCCGGGTGGTTTCTTTAGCTTGTTGCAAAGCATCTTCGGAAAGGCGACGAACAGCGTCTTCGTTTTCGCCCAGTGAAGCGCTCACCTGAATTGCCGATTGCTTAACCTGCGTGACAATTTGCCGCAGGCTTTCAATAATGGAGTTAAAGAAATCGGCAACGGTTCCAATTTCGCCAGCAGTGACTTCTGCCCGGACGGTCAAGTCGCCATGAGATGCACCTTCTACATCGCTCAGCAAATCGATGAGCTGACGCTGGAGTTGTTCTTTCTGCTGTCGCCGATCTTCAGACAGCTGCTCAGTTTCCATTCGGGCAGCTTCCCGCTGATTAAACAAGTTGGCTTGCTCTAAGGCAAATCCTAGCTGAACCGCAGCCAGACGGCAGAAGTTGATGTCATATTCTTCCCAAACCCGCGTTCCTGAGCATTGGTGAGTCACGAGTAATCCCAACAGTTCCTCTCCTACAAGAATCGGGACAACCAGGTTAGCTTTCACCTGAAACGGTTCTAGTTGGCGGAGATGACAATCGGTTAAGCCAGCCTTGTAAATATCTTCTGTGGCTTGAACACGACCCTTGCGGTATTTGTCGATATAGCGCTCCATGAAGCAGGGATCGGTGATTTCGGCATTCAGGGCAACTGGATACCCTGCTTCTACCGATTCGGCAACAATTGTTCCAGAGCCACTACCATCGAAGAGATAAACAACGACCCGATTGGCGGCTAAGGTTTCCCGTACTTCTTGGGTAACGGTGGCAAACATTTTGTCGCGATCGCTATATTGCCGAATCCGACCAATGAGGTCAGCTAGGAGGGTGGCTCGATCAGCTTCTTGTTCCTGATAGGAGGCTTGGTTTTGCAGCCGTTGTTCGGAGGCGCTAACGTTCGCTGCCAGGTCGTTGAAAGATAATGCTAGTTCACCCACTTCATCATAGGCAAAGACTTCGGCACGAGCTTGGCGATCGCCCTGGGCAAATTTTTGAGTCGTGCGCCGCAAGCTTTCGACTGGATTGACGATCGAGCGACCTAGCAACCGCGCTAACAGAAAATCGCTGAACAGCGCCAAGCAAGCAATGCCGAGCTGCAACGCCAAACTATTCCGCAGCATATTGTTTAATGCAACTTCGGGTGTGCCCCGCACCAAAACGCCGATTGGTTGCCCTTTAGCATTTGCGATCGCTTCAGCCGCTACTGTATTTGTTTTTCCATCAATCTCTACCCGCTGGACTACGGCTTCTCCAAAAGGTTGCTGAGGTTTTAATAAGTCTGCGGCTTGCTGCAAAATGCGATCGTCAGACAGTTCAAGGTTAGTTCGGGCTTGCTCCATATCGCTTGTGCTGCCCAAATCTAAGCTAGTCGCCAACACAAAGTCACCCGCCGCAGTGCGTTGATAAACCGCGCTATATCCATCTTCCAGTGCCGTTAGGGTATCTTTCACCACAGGTTGTTTAACTACATCGCCTGCGACTAATACGCCAATAACTGCCAGTGTTTCGGGGTTACGAACAGGGGTAAGCACATAGCGAATCAGAGCATCCTGGTTAGCTAAACCAGCCGCTGACGGAGGAGATTCTTTTTGCAGTTCTGCCCCCCGAACCAGGGTGCTGACTTGAAGCTGATTGGGGTTAGCAAGGACGGCAGAAACTAAGCCATCGGGGTTAAAGCGTTCACCTGTGCGATCGGCGTTAGCGTTAGAAATGATTCGCAAATCAGTTCCGACCAGCGTTGCATATTCAATGTTACGAGCGGTAACTTCACTGGCGAGGGTAGTTTTTGCCCGTTGACGTGCCTCTAAAGAAACGCCCTTGGTCGCAGCTTCTTTGGCTGCTGTCACAATAATGGGGTTTTCTGCTTGTCCTCGAAAGCCAAATTCCATCTGGTTGATGCGGGTACTGTAGGTAATTCTGGAGACGTTCACCTCTGCTTTGGCTTGGTTTGCCAGTTGAGTCCGCCCCCCGGCAATAATCAGGAATGAGCCAACGCCCACTAATCCTAAAACTGACAGCACTTCGGCGGTTAACAGGGCTGAGAGTTGCTTACGTCGAATCGGCAATTGATAGAACCACCGCAGCAAAGAGGAATCGGTTTTGGAAGGAGTTGCCACTTCTCGATCGGGCAAATTAGGTGGCTTTTTGCCGTTAGGTTTGCCATTAGGTTTGATAGTATCGTCGAGTTCAGAAACAGCAAGAGACTCTTCCGAGTTCCGCCCTTTCTTGTTGGCTTCATGAGTGTTAGCTTGACTGGGTTGCATGGTCATAGGAAACGCCTCGTAGCGCAGAGGTGGAACTAATAGTAGACAGGGATTTTGATGGGCTGATATGGGTTTAATGCGGGTTTAATGCGGGTTTAATGCAGGTCTAATTTAGGGGTGTGTTCCCTTGAAGGACGGCAGATTGGGCGATCGCCTCTGGGTCTAAAACCAGCAAAACTTCCTGCTGGTGTTCCTGCTGCTGCAAAATACATCCCCGCAAATAGGGCACTAGCTTAGAAGTAACTTGCCCTTGAGGAGACTGAATATCTTCGGGTTGAAGCCGCGTAATGCCCTCTACTTGCTGCACTGCAAAACTAATGGAAATAATGCCGACTTGCACCAGAATTAAGGTGTGTTGTTGGGTATTAAAGTCGAGTGCAGGTAAGCCCAAAAGCTGCGGCAGATCAACGACCCAGGAAATGCGACTACGGCGATTGGTCAGCCCCAGAATCGGGGCAGGCATATTAGGCATGGGGGTCAATCGTCGAGTCGGTAAAATCAGCGCTTCTTGCACATGACGCATAGAAAATACTGCTGGCGTTTGGCGACCCAATTGAAACTTAAGGTAAGGTTCGCCCGAAGATTTAGTCGATCGGGCGGGCAAACTCAGGGCTGAAAGATTCATAGGATTAGCCTGTAACAGATTTGACGGCACGCACCAATTGTTCGCGGGTAAAGGGCTTGGTGATGTAAGCATCTGCACCTTGCTTCATGCCCCAAAGGCGATCGATCTCTAAATTTTTAGAAGAACAAATCACAATGGGAACTTTCTCGGTCATGGGATGTTTTTTTAGACTGCGGCACAGTTCAAATCCGCTCATTCCAGGCATCACGACATCGGTCACAACAGCATCGGGACGTTGTTCAACGGCTTTGGTAAGTGCCTCTTTAGCAGTCTGGGCAGCAATCACGATATAGCCACTTTCTCGGAGGTAGTGGCTAATCAGTTCCATTTCGGAAGGTGTATCTTCAACTAGTAAAATCGTGCCCATGAAATTTCGTTTGTCCTCGTTCACTGTACTTAGCCTGAAGGTATTTAGCCTGAAGATATTTAGCCTGAAGTTGTTTCTAACTGCGATGTTTAATGGCGATCGCTAGCTCAAGTGTTTAAACACCATCTTGACTAAATCGGGCTGAGTAAAGGGCTTGGTCAAATAACCCGATGCGCCCACCAGTCTCGCTTTAGCGCGATCGATAAAGCCCGTGTTGCTGGTGACCATAACCACGGGCGTATTTCTAAACGCAGGATGTTTACGCACCAGCGAACAAAGCTCATAGCCATCTAAGTTGGGCATTGTCACATCTAGCAAAATTAAATCTGGCTTGCTCCGAATAATTTGCATCAAGGCTTTCACAGGGTCATTGATCATAATTACGCCGATGCCTTTGTCATTCAGGAAAGAATGAATCGCATTGAGCACGGTAGGACTGTCATCGATGCAAGCAATAGTGTGAGTAATCGGTTCGGACGGGGCAGAGGATGAACCTGCGACGAATGGACTGAAGGCACGATGACGCGGTTGCTCAATGATGGGGCGATCGAAAGTGGGGCGATCGCCATTCTGCAAATAGGCGCTCTGACGAGGAATGCTTGCTCGCTCTGAGGGGGAGAACTCCTGACCCAATGCCTCACGGCGGCGAGTTTGGCTCTGGCACTGATCCACCAGGCTGACTAAATTCAGTCGACAGAACTGGGGAAACTCGCTGAGCTGATCTCGCTCGACAAATTCGTAGCTGCCTTCCTGCACCTGCAAGAATGCCTCCAGGGTTTCCTTTGAGAGTTCTTCGACCAGCACAGCGGCTTGATCGGGGCTGAGATGATGTTGCTCAACTAACCAGCAGATAGCGCGGTAGTCACTATTTGGGGATTCGCCATCAGCAGGATTTTCAAAGAGCAGCCGCACTTGCATTCGCACAGCGCTGACTAAGCTAGGAATGCGAATACTCAGCCGTCTTAACTGGCGATCGAGCCGCCCAAACGGATCGAGGGAACTGGATGCATAGATAAGATTGCCTTGGTTCAAATAAATTGTCCAAGTTTCCTCCCCACTCACGGCTCGGAAACACCCGCTTAATTGCCTGCTGGCTAACTGTTCTAGCAGGCTGGACGGCTGCAACTTCTGGGAAGATTCGTAGCTGCTCGTAGTATTCATAGATTGATTTACGATTGGATGAGATGTGCAGAGAATG
>JBBRCV010000310.1:0-5300 GCA_038204505.1 Elainellales cyanobacterium | reverse complement strand
TTCGTTGAAAGGTCCCGATCGCTTGACTTCTTGCTGTAGCGTCGAGCCGCTGACATACTCTTGCACTAGATAAAATTCTCGATTGACCTCAAAGTAATCTAACAGACGTGGAATTTGGGGATGGTTCCCAATTTTTCCAAGAGTCTTGGCTTCTCGCTGAAACAAATCCCGCGCCATTTGTAAGACGTGAAACGAGGTGGTTACAGGTCGCAATTGCTTAATCACGCAGTAAGGAGAACCGGGTAAAGATTCATCCCTTGCTACAAACGTAGCTCCAAAACCACCTTGCCCTAATGCCTGGAGAACGCGATAGCGATCGCGCATTAAAAGATTGGTTCCACAAGCTGCACATTGGTCAACAGTATTAGAGTTCTCGGGATTGGGACAGGCAGGATTTAAGCAGTAGCTCATGCAGCATCACTCGCTTGATAAATTGCCAGGTATCGCCATCTTTACAGCAGATTCTGACACCCTTCAGCTTTCTTACTATTCCCTGGCTAGACAGGCAGAAGCTCAGTCTAACCAGGAAATCTGTTTGAAGACTTGCTGAAGAACCCGATAATTTCACAAGAATCTCTACGTAAGTAATTAATGCTCTTACACACTAATGTGTTACCAAGAGGCAAATTAATCGCTTTCCGTCACAGATGCTTCAATGTCATGGCAGAGATCCCGAAGCGTTTGTTTTTGGGTTCGACGAGAAGGCTGACGATACTTTTTGGTCGCCAACTTAGGCTCAACTTGCAGTTGATTTTCGCCTTTATTATTCATTAATTTAGTGCTTTCCTCAGCTTCGCTAGAGTGATTGAGAGTTTCTTGATGAGCGATCGCTTCATCTAAAAAAGTCAAGTAATATTCGTATCGTTCCCAAGTTCCTCTCACGACACAATTGGGTTCAGTACGATGCAAGCAGTTGCTAAACTGGCAAGACTTTTCTACTAGTCGTTGACGTACTTCAGGAAAATACTGTGCTAACTCCGTAGGTGTACAGTCTACATCTGGTTGATTAAAACCAGGGCTGTCGGCTAGTAAACCGCCACCCGGCAGACGGAATAGCTCGACATGACGAGTCGTATGCCGTCCTCGACCGAGTTTTCCAGAAACTGAATTGACTCTTAAATCAATAGCAGGAATGAGGCGGTTAATTAGGCTAGATTTGCCGACACCGGAAGGACCAGAAACAATCGTAATAGTGTTAGCTAATTGGTGTTGTAAAGCGGTTAGACTGCTGCCTTCATGGAGGCTAATAGTGACTGGATCGTAGCCCCATTGGTGAAGGCGATCGCACCATTTTTGCCGTGTCTCCGGCGTAATCAAATCGCTCTTATTCAAACAAAGACTGACAGATAAACCTGTAGACTCAGCCTTGACCAAAAAACGACTGAGTTGGAATGGATCTAGGTTCGGTTCTGCAAGCGCAAACACTAGCAAGATTTGATTGGCGTTTGCAACGGGCGGACGATCCATTTGAGTTTGGCGGGGTTCCACATCAGAAATTGCGCCTCGTCTATCCACCCAATCGGGTTCTTCAACAGCTACGCGATCGCCCACCATCACCTGCTGCCCAATTTTCTTTAATCGCGATCGGCGAGTGCAAAGTAAGTAGTCAACTCCTCCTGCTTCCGGCGGAATAAAGGTATCGAGCCGCACCCGATAATAGTTAGCTTGGACAGCAACAACGGTTCCAACTGGAGCCTGGACAACTTGAGAATTGTTGCCCGCACTCATAGCTCAGGCTCGCCTATCTGATCGGGACGACGAATCTTGAGGGCAAAAAAGTCAGTGCGATCCTCAATTTGCTCAATCCCGTAACCTTCCATTTTGAGGCTGTCTGGCACTTGTTCCATAGGTTCACCAGGATCGAGCCAGACCTCTAGAAGAGAGCCAGGAGCCATTTGCTGGAGACGAAGTTTGGTGCGGACAAAATTAATAGGGCAGGGAGTTCCTCGGAGGTCGAGTTGAGCGTCGGGCGTTAGGTTGCTCATCCTCGGAAGAGTCCTCCAAACAAGCCGCCGCTTTTGCTGAGGCGATCGCCCCTAATTTTCGCCAGTTTTTCCAGTAGCTCTTTTTCTTCAGTATTAACTTTGGTCGGAATGTCGATCGCAATGGTCATCAAGTGATCGCCCCGACTGACCGGATTGCCTAGACGTGGAACACCTCGGTTTTCCAGAGTGATCGTAGTGTTTGGCTGAGTTCCGGCAGCAATAGTGACTTCTGCGGGACCATCGACGGTTTCAACTTCGATGCGATCGCCCAAAATTGCCTGCAAGTAGCTAATTTTGATTTTAGAGAGAATGTTGATGCCATCTCGCTGAAACTCGGCATCTTCATTTACAAATAAGTAAACATACAAGTCCCCTGGAGGTCCGCTGCGTTGTCCCGTGTCTCCCTCATTAGAAACTCGGAGGCGCGTGCCGTTATCAACCCCAGCAGGAATCGTAATCTTGAGCTTCTTCGCCTCTTGCTTCTGTCCACTGCCGCCGCATACGTCGCACTTGTCCTCAATCATTTGCCCTGTGCCGTTACAGGTGGGGCAAACAGAAACTTGAGTAAAACTGCCGAAAGGAGTCCGGGTCGCTCGGCGCACTTGCCCAGCCCCTGTACAAGTTGAGCAAACCCGTGGATGAGTGCCAGGTTTTGCACCTGAGCCGCTGCAATTGGTACAAGTTTCTAGATGGCTAATCCGAATTTCTTTTTCGCCACCAAAAATTGCTTCTCGAAAATCTAGCTTCAGGTCAAGGCGTAGATCATCGCCCCGCGTCGGTCCGCCTCGTCTGCGTCCAGGTTGTTGCTGCTGACCCGCACTGCCTGAGAAGCCGCTGAAAAAGCTCTCAAAAATGTCTGCGAAGCCGCCCAGGTCGCTAAAGTCTTGGTAGCCAGCACTAGCCGCCGAACCGACTCCAGCTTCACCAAAGCGATCGTAGCGCGATCGCGTTTCGGGTTCTGAGAGGACTTCGTAAGCTCGATTAATTTCTTTAAAGCGCTCCTCTGCACCTGCGTCTTTGTTGACATCAGGATGATATTTACGAGCGAGCCGTCTGTAAGCGCGTTTTAGTTCCTCTTTGTCTGCGTTGCGCTGAACGCCAAGGAGTTCGTAGTAATCACCTGCCATAGAGCGTTGCTAAATAAGTGGGATGAGGAAGTAAGTCGAAAGTGGAGATTTGCTTTGCGCCATGATAGCTCATCGCTTACAGTTTCCACCTCCTCCATCCTAAACTACTCAGCGAGGGAACTGCCGTGATCTGAATAGATGCCATTTTTTAAGTCAATCCACTGCTTCATAATCAGCCGTGATCGTTTCATCGTCTGCGAAGTCGTTGTCGTATTCCTTTGAATCATCGCGTTCAGCCGTGTCGCTTGCCCAAGGAGCCGCCGCTGCGTAGGCGTATTCTGCTTCGCCGCCGCTTGAACTGTGACTACTCGAACTGTGACTGCTCGAACTATTACCGCTCGAACTATTACCGCTCGAACTGGTTTCAGCCGCCTGCTGATAAACAGACTCACCCATGGTATACAAAGTTTGCTGAAGCGCTTCTAGGCGCTGTTTCATCTCATCAACGGTAACAGAGCGGTTTGCTAAAGCTGTTCGTAAGTCAGAGGCGCGATCGCTTGCCGATCGCCTCAGATCGTCGGTAATGAAGTCGGTGCTGTCGCGTAAGGTTGCTTCGTAGCTATAGAACAAGCTATCTGCCTGGTTGCGAAGCGTCACAAGCTGTCTACGTTGATCATCATCTTCTGCGTAAAGCTCTGCTTCTTGGCGCATCCGCTCGACCTCAGCTTCACTCAATCCGCCCGTGTTGCTGATAGTAATGCCTTGTTCGCGTCCTGTGCCTTTGTCACGGGCTGCCACCTGCAAGATGCCGTTTGCGTCAATCTCAAAGGACACCTCAATTTGAGGAACGCCTCTGGGTGCAGACGGAATGCCTGTTAGTTGGAACTTACCTAAGCTCTTGTTATCTTTTGCCAATGCTCGTTCGCCCTGGAGCGCATGGACTTCGACACAGGTTTGACCGTCTGCGGCAGTGGAGAAGGTTTGGGTTTTGCTGCTGGGAATTGTGGTGTTGCGCTCAATGACTTTGGTGAAGACTTCACCCAACGTTTCGATACCCAAGGATAAAGGGGTCACGTCTAGCAGGAGCAGATCTTTGACCTCGCCACCCAGTACGCCTGCTTGAATGGCTGCACCCAATGCTACGGCTTCGTCAGGGTTGACAGAGCGATCGGGCGTTTTGCCGCCAAAGTGCTTTTGAATTGCCTCTTGAACGGCTGGGGTGCGGGTTGAACCGCCAACGAGGATAATGCGATCGATTTGATCAGGAGAGAGATCGCAGTCTTTCAAAGCCTGGGTAACAGGGTCGATGGTGGCTTGTACAAGGGGCGCGACTAATTCTTCAAAATGGGCGCGGGTGAGTTCCATTTCCAGGTGCTTAGGGCCTGTGTCATCTGCTGTGATAAACGGCAAGTTGATGGTGGTATTGAGCCGAGTCGAGAGTTCTATCTTTGCTTTTTCAGCCGCTTCTCGCAGCCGCTGAAGCGCCATTTTGTCAGTCAGGAGGTCAATTTGTTCCTGTTGTTGAAACTGCTGTCTCATCCATTCGACTAAGACACCATCAAAGTCATCGCCGCCTAAGCGATTGTTGCCAGACGTGGCTTTGACTTCAAAAACGCCATCGCCTAATTGCAGGACAGATACGTCGAATGTCCCGCCGCCCAAGTCGAAAACTAAGACAGTTTGATCCTGGTTCTGCTTCTCTAATCCATAAGATAGGGCGGCAGCAGTTGGCTCGTTGATAATGCGTAAAACTTCTAACCCGGCGATCGTGCCAGCGTCTTTGGTGGCTTGTCGCTGGGCATCAGTGAAGTATGCCGGAACGGTGATGACGGCTTGAGTGACTGTTTCGCCCAAATAGTTCTCGGCATCCTGCTTCAATTTTTGCAGGATCATGGCGGAGACTTCTTGCGGGGTGTAGGCGTTGCTTCTAATCTGCACGTCTACTGTTTCATCTCGCCCCTTGACACAGACATAAGGAACCCGACTCCGCTCTTGTTCGGTGTCATTCCAGCGACGACCAATAAATAGCTTAATACTAAAAACTGTATTCTCGGCGTTAGTGACGGCTTGCCGTTTGGCAAGTTGCCCCACGAGCCTTTCGCCTGTTTTGCCAAACCCAACAATGCTGGGCGTGGTTCGCCCCCCTTCAGAGTTGGAGATGACAACAGGCTTGCCGCCTTCAAGTACGGCTACACAACAGTTGGTTGTGCCCAGGTCAATGCCAATGACTTTTCCCATAATTCGCGTT
>JBBRCV010000309.1:0-5386 GCA_038204505.1 Elainellales cyanobacterium | reverse complement strand
GTAGTAGTCCTCTCAATGTTCTTAAACGGCAATTACGAGTTCACCCACAGCAAACCGAACAACTCACAAGAAGGTCAGGATTCGCTCTCCGGGAAAACTCTCTTTCTGATACTACGAGAAAACATCAGCACTGCAACCTCTGAATAGGGGATAAGTTGAATGGGATTCGTAATGAAAAACTTGGTTTAAAACCGAATTACTTATACTTTGGGTTCTCTAGACTGCTTTCTGACCGCCTATTTTCTCTCTGCATTCCCTTAAAGTACAATTTGGCGGGCTTTTCAGTAGGTTTCACGAGTCGTCTAGCCGTCTAATAGAAGGGCATCGACCAAACTTTGACGGTTTTATCTGCACTGCAACTAATGAGGCGCTTCCCATCTGGGCTAAGGGCGATCGCATTTACAGCGTCGCCATGGTCTGACCAGGACTCTACAACTTTGCCTGTTCCCAAGTCCCATAGCTTGATTGCCGTATCGCCACCACCACTGATCAGAATTTTGCCGTTGGAAGTGATGGCGATCGCCTGAACATCTCTGGTATGCTCAGCCATTGTGCCGATCATCTCTCCAGTCCGCGCATTCCAGAGCTTAATTGTCTTATCTTTGCTGCCTGTTGCTAAAAACTGCCCGTTGGAGCTGAAGGCGATCGCATTAACACATCCCAAGTGTCCGACCAAAATTTGCAGCAGCTCCCCAGTTTGCAGATTCCAAAGCTTAGTTTTGTTGTCTAGCCCACCGCTCGCCAGGATTTTTCCATCGGGGCTAGTCGCCACCGTCTTAATCATTCCAGCTACGCCCGTCAGCGTTTTTAGCAAAGCACCCGTCCCCATGTGCCACAGCCGAATCGCTCGGTCTTCGCCACCGCTGCACAAAAACTTGCCGTCTGGGGTAATGGTGACTGAATTAACGTCTCGTGAGTGCCCTGTCAGCGTGCCCACCAGCGTACCCGTGTGATAGCTCCAGAACTTGATGGTGTAGTCATCGCTGCCGCTCACTAAGGTTTTGCCGTCGGGACTAATGGCGATCGCATTCACGCCCCTAGTGTGTCCTCGCAGGGTCAGCAATTCTTCACCTGAATGCAGGTTCCAAATCTTGATCGTATCGTCTAAGCTGCTGCTGGCAAAGGTTTGGGCATTAGGGCTAATTGCTACGCTAGTTACCCATGAGGAATGCTTCGTCAGGGTCAAAAGGCAGCGAGACGTTGCTCCTGAAGCGATCGCCATTGCAGCAGAGACAGCTTGAACCTGGGGCGTTGCAGCTTGGGGACTTGGCTGTGGTGTTGATTGAGGACTGGCGTAGGGCGTTGCTGGCTGCGGGATTGCAGGTCTAGAGCTTGAGGGTTGGGAAACTGGAGGTCTAGAGACTTGGGGCTGAGAACTGGGCGTTCTGGATTGGGGCGACTGAGAGACTGATTGAGGGGGGGCAGAAGGTCGAGCGGTTGAATAGGGGGCTGTCGATTGCATTGGGGCAGAGGTGGGCATGAACGAATCGGCGTTCAAGTCGCGCATGACTTCATCGGCTGATTGGTAGCGATCGTTTACCAAATCTTTCAGCATTCCATCCAAAATATGGGAAATCTGGTCACTGACCCTGACGCCTTTTTCTTTCTGCAAATACTCGCGCCAAGTCCACAGTCCGTCGAGCGGATCGTACAGATTGTCGGGACGGGTTTGGGTCATTAAGTGTAGACAAGTTGTTCCCAGGCTGTAGAGATCGCTGGCTGGGTAAGCTTTGCCGCCCCGGAATTGTTCTAAAGGAGAATAGCCTTCGGTGCCAATGCGAGTTCCAGCTTCAACTCCAGCATCGGCATCAAGCTGTTTAGCAACGCCAAAGTCTATTAAAATGATGCGATCGTCTAATTGACGGCGCAAAATGTTGGCAGGCGTAATATCTCGGTGAATCACCTGATTTTTGTGAATAAAACGCAGAATTGGCAGCACATCTGAAAGCACTTCGCGGATTTGCCGTTCGCTAAAGGCTCCCTGCTGCCGCATCTGTTGCAGCAAACTTTGCCCTTCAATAAACTGCTGCACTAAATACAGATAGCCCCCTTGCTCGAAGTACGCCAGCAAGGTGGGAATTTGGGCGTGTCCCCCTAGCTCATCTAAACGAACGGCTTCCTGGTTGAAAAGCTGGATCGCTTTTTCCATAGATTTGCCCTGGACTTGAGGCGCAAATTGTTTGATGACACAGCGGCTTTTGAGGCGATCTTCATCGACCGCTAAATAGGTTTTTCCAAAGCCACCTTGTCCTAATGTCTGCACTGCTCGATACCGTCCTCGCAGCAGAACTAGGGGTGTACCACAGCTCTGACAAATGCTGGCTTTGTCAGAATTCAGCGGATTTTGGCAGTGAGGATTGAGGCAACAAGTCATGGTAGGTAGCGCACACGGGCGGTCACCTCTTCAGGGTTCCCGCTGAGGTTGCAAAACCCAACGTGAAGATTGGACTTATTTGGGAGCCTGTTTAGCAGCTCGCTGCTGGGCGATCGCCTGTTGAAACCCTATAACCAGCAAGATGTTCGCTAGCGTTAAGAAAGATTCTGCCCCACCATGCAAAAAATCAACGTTTGCCAGTGATTCCCCGTAAACGACCTTAGCGTAAATGCCAGCTGGAATCGTCACTGCCACGAATACCAAAGTCATACAAAACCCTATAAGCCCTAGCCTGGGGGTTTGCTTCGCCCGACTAAGGAACCAGAGAAAACCAAGATAGGGAAAAAGAGATAAACCAAAAAGAGTTTCAGGAGGCATAGGGCAGCACAGATACTTATAGCGGTGAGATTAGGTAGCAGTGAGGTTAGCGATTGATATTGCTCGTACAGATCGCCCTCATTTCTCTTCCGGCTTCTCCTCCTGACCCGATCGATATATCCACCAAGCTGCCAAACATAGCGTTCCATTCCCAATCAAAGTCGTAGCGCCTTGCACAACCACAAGCCACTCTAGCGAAGGATCGTTATCAAAAAAATGCCAGGTACAAGCACACATCGCACTGACCAGGGCAGGCAGCATGGCAAACGAAAGACTGCGCCACGCCGGATTCTCTGTAACCTCGCTATAAACCCAGATCAGCCAGATAGCGACAATCCACTCGATGACGCTAGAGACATGAATCATCCAAGTGGGAATTGAGAGGGCGTTCATGGAGTTTTCAAAACAGATTATTGTAAGGGTTATGTTACTGGAATTTGGTTAACAATGCGGGCAGTTTTGTGTGGTTATTATGGCAAGGGGAATGGTGGAGATGAGGCGCTGCTGGCAACGCTGCTGCAAATGCTGCCCCGTCACGTTGAGCCTGTGGTGTTATCGGGCAACCCGGCAGAAACCCGCGATCGCTACCAAGTCGAAGCCTACGATCGCCAGTCAGCCTTCGAAGTGCTCCGTGCTCTGCGCCAGTCCGATGCCTTGATTTGGGGCGGTGGCAGCCTCATGCAAGATGCCACCGGCGCCTTCAGTCCGATCTACTACGGTGGCTTAATGGGACTGGCACAGCAACGCGGCTTACGAACGATCGCTTGGGCACAGGGTATTGGACCTCTCAAGCGCGCTTCAACTCGCTGGCTAACGCGCAATATTTTTGCAGGCTGCACAGCGGTCAGCGTGCGAGACAGCGGCTCGGCGGCGTTACTGGCGGAGTGGCAAATTCCCTTTACTCTGGCTCCTGATCCGGTTTGGGCGTTGCAAGCTGAACCTGTGCCGGGATTGTGGGATTTGCCTGCGCCTAGAGTGGCGATCGCGCTGCGTGCCCATCCAGGGCTAACGCCTGAGCGACTGGAGGCGTTGACCTTGGGGCTGATAGATTTTCAAAAGGCGACTCAGACTTGTATTTTGCTGATTCCGTTTCAGCCCGTGCAGGATTTGGCGATCGCCCAGTCCATCCATGCCCGCTTGCCCAATAGCCACATTCTCACCTTGACTGATCCGAAGCAACTGATGGGCGTGTTTCGGGGTGTAGAAATGGCGATCGCCATGCGTTTCCATGGGCTAATTATGGCAGCGGCGGCGGAATGTCGCTGTTTTGCACTCAGCTATGACCCCAAGGTGAGCCAACTCATGCAGGAGCTAGAGCTACCCGGATGGACAATGGATCAGATCCCCCTTGACCCGCAGGTAATTAGTCGAGAATGGCTAGACCTGTACGCCAATGGCGATCCGCTCTCTAAAGATCGGGTTCAGGCTTTGGTCGATCGCGCATCGACGCATCAAGAGTTTCTCCAGACCGCCTTGAGGTGAAAATTATCACTAAAAAAATTATCACCAAAAACTTAAAATCGAGCGAATGAATTTAAAAAGGTGTCACCAAATTCTTTTTCTGTGCTAATAAATTAGGAGTTAAATTGGCGTGTTTCTAAAGGCACTTGAACTTAAGTAGTGAAGCACCCCCTTTAGCCCGCAAACAGCCCATAAACCTGATCTAATGATCGCCTAATCAGCCTGTCCGAGAGTCAAACCTATGAGTCAATCAAACGCCCCCCTCAATGCCCACAATCAGCATGATCCTGATCAGTCCAGGTCGATAGACGAAGCGCCCTTGATTTGGAGAGATCCTTTTACAGGAATGGATGAGGGAGAAGACTCAGAAGTCGATTTTCTGGTGGGATCTCTGGCGGAAATTGAGATGACTGCGACTGATAGGGATGATGGAGTAGTAGAAGATGTGGTGGAAGAGGCGATCGCCCTCAACTCTAAAGAATCCGTGTCTGAAGTATCTGTGTCTAAAGAATCTGTCTACCAAACCGCACCTCCAGAACTCGCCGATTTAGTCAGCCTGATTCAAGAACTCAACCAATGCAACAGCGCTTTGTTAGACCGAGTCTCTCAACTTGAAGAAGCATTAGAGCAAAGCCACAGTTCCCTCCCTGGCATCGAGTCCACCGAACCGATGCCCCAGAATCTACCCAAGGCACAAGAGCAAATCACCACGCTCTACAACCAGCTTGAATTTGCCCACCAAACCAATCAGAGGCAGCAGATTTTGCTTGAAACACTCACCGACCAACTCGAAGCCAGCCAAGAGCGCGTAGCACAACTAGAGCGAGAAACCTCTCTTCTGCAACAGCGCTACACCGAGCAATCTCAAATCCTTGCTCAAACTGAAGGCAACTGCCGAGATCTACAAACCCGCCTTTACCGCCAGCAGCGCTACACCCTTCAGTTCAAGGCGGCGCTAGAGAAATGCTTAGAAGTTCCTGTGCCTCAGTACGAAGGTCAGGATTTACCCTCTGCTCAAACCGCAGGCGATTACCTCTTCTTGCCCAAAGCCCAGCGCATCAAGCCTTGGGCAGCGCAGTCTAACGCTATGCCAGGAAAAATGCCTTGGATGAGCATCACTCAGGGCGTTTTGGATAATTTTCAAGCTGAGGATTCTCAATCAGAGCTTCAGCC
>JBBRCV010000308.1:0-5406 GCA_038204505.1 Elainellales cyanobacterium | reverse complement strand
TCAAAATTACGCGCATGGGAGATGAAGCTTATTTTGAAAAGGATTTACATTCCTTTACTCTATCGGTTTTTGCTGAGATGGGGCGCAGATTTTGAATACACTACCGATTCAATAGCGACTCTTTGCAAGCATCTTGGAGCGACTCCTTGCGGGTTTCCCGGAACGATCGCCCCTCTCCCAGTTAGGATAAAGGTGATCGTCGAACGAGTCGCCCTGTGTTCCTAAGCATCATCATCCCCACCTACAATCGCCAACCCATTCTTGAAAAGTGCTTGCAGGCACTAGAACATCAGCGCACAGATGCCCTCTACGAAATTGTTGTCGTCGATGATGGCTCTACCGACGGTACAGTTAACTGGCTCCAGCAAAGCGCTGCCTTCCCCCATGTTCGCCTGCTCCAGCAAAACCACCAAGGACCCGCTGCTGCCCGAAATTTAGGAGTAGCCCAAGCAGAAGGCGACACCATCATTTTTATCGATAGCGATTTAGTCGTAACTGAGGTTTTTCTACAGTCGCACATCGAGGCATTAGAGCAGGCGGAACAGCAGTTAGGGAGCGATCGCCTGTTCACCTACGGCAACGTCATCAACACCTGCAACTTTGAGAACCCCACCGCCGAGCCGTTTAAGGTGACGGATTATTCTAGAGCATACTTTGCCACTGGAAATGTGGCGATCGCGCGGAAATGGCTCGATCAAGCCGGACTTTTCGACACCCGCTTTCAACTCTATGGCTGGGAAGACCTGGAACTGGGCGTTCGCCTCAAGCAATTAGGGCTGAAGCTAGTGAAATGCCCTGCCGCAGTTGGCTATCACTGGCATCCACCTTTCTCGCTAGCAGAAATTCCGAGCTTGATCGACAAAGAAATCCAGCGCGGACGGATGGGCGTACTGTTCTACCAAAAACATCCCACTCTAGAAGTGCGAATGATGATCCAAATGACCTGGCTGCACCGGGCGCTTTGGGGTCTGCTGTCAGTGGGCGGGCTGTTGAACGAGCGATCGATGGCTCCGTTTTTGCAATGGTTGATCGATCAAGGCAAGCCTCAACTGGCATTAGAAATCGCTCGAATCTTTCTAAATTGGTACAACGTTAAGGGTGTCTATGCGGCTTACAACGAAGCGCGTCAGGCTTAGCCCTCAGATCTCGACCCAACCTAAACACTTGTCAACGCAGAAGTTTCTGCCCGGAAACCCGCCAGTCTTAGCGCATCAACCGTTGCTTGATGATCTTGAACTCGGAACTGTACACCTAACCGGACAATTTCTCGGCGATCGCCCCCACCAATAACCGCAATCACAGGCGTTTTACTATTCTCATCCTCGCCGCGCTGCTCTATCAACAAGGTTCGTAAACGGTGTTGTTCCCGAATATCTCCAGCGATATTAGGTGTTAGCTCTACAGTAACCATCCGGACTTCTTCAATTGGTTCAGCATCATCGACAATGAATTGAACACGTTCATCCCGGCGATCGACTTTACCCCACATCATCAGGCGTGTATCGACTTCGATTAAATGACCAATACGCGCAAAGGTTTTGGGAAAGACAACAGCATCGGCGTGTCCCGACAGGTCTTCGATTTGGAGAACTGCCATGCGATCGCCCTTTTTGGTTACTACGGGCTTCAAGGTGCTGATCATGACGATCGCGCTTAAAGTTACGCTATCGGGCTTGTCTGCCAAGTCGCTGAGATTAACGGGAGCCAGAACTCTTGCCGCTTGCTGAATACACTTCAGCGGATGGTCAGAAATGTAGAAACCCAGCAAATCTTTTTCTAACTTCAGCTTCTCTTGAGATGGATAATCGTCTACGGGCGGAGCTTTGGGAGCGCTCTCAAAACTATTAGCATTCGTGCTTGAGTTGCCGCCCAGCAGCCCTGTACCCAACAAATCGAATAAATTTCCCTGCCCCACTGCCCGATCTTTGGCACGAGACTGTGACCACTCTAGAACTAACTCTAGATCGTGCATGAGTTGGTTGCGGTTCGACTCCAGTGTATCCAGTGCGCCCGAAAGAATTAACGCTTCTAGTGCCCGACGGTTAACGGTGCGTGAATCAATGCGATCGCATAAATCAGACAATGATTTAATCGGACCATCTTTTTCGCGGGTGATTAAGATGGCTTCGATCGCCCCTTGTCCGACATTTCGTACTGCCGATAGCCCAAACAAAATACTGGTTTGTAATGGCGTAAAGTCCACGCCCGATCGATTCAGATCCGGTGGCTCCACCTCAATTCCCATTGCCATACAGGTAGCAATATATTTTTGCACCTTGTCTTGATCACCACTATTGGCGGTCAGCAGTGCCGCCATGTATTCAACCGGATAATTAGCCTTGAGATACGCCGTTTGGTAGGTTACATACCCATAAGCAGTCGAGTGGGATTTGTTAAAGCAGTACTCTGCAAACATCACCATCTGATTGAATAAATCAGTAGCGATTTTTTCCTTCACCCCATTTTTCTCCGCCCCTTTAACAAACTGCTCTTGGTGCTTCTCCATCTCCGCTTTTTTCTTTTTACCCATAGCCCGACGCAGCAGATCCGCCTGCCCCAGCGAATAGCCGCCCATGTCTTGGGCAATTTTCATGATCTGTTCTTGGTAGACCATGATGCCGTAGGTTTCGTTAAGGATGGGTTCGAGGAGTTTGTGCTCGTACTCAATTTTTTCGCGCCCATGTTTGCGGTTGATGAACTTGGGAATTAGTCCAGCATCGAGCGGTCCCGGTCGGTAAAGGGCGAGGACAGAGGAAATGTCTTCGATGCCCGAAGGCTTAAGGTCACGAACAATCTGACGCATCCCTGAAGATTCGAGCTGGAAAATGCCTTCGAGTTCGCCTTTAGCTAAAAGTTGGTAGGCTTTAGGATCTTCGAGAGAGAGGCGATCGAGATCGATCTCAATGCCATGGGTCTGCTTAATGAGATCCACCGCTTTTTGAATCATTGTCAGGTTTTTCAAGCCTAAAAAGTCCATTTTCAGCAGCCCCAGCGACTCAATATCTTCCATGTAGTACTGGGTAAAAACTGCGCCATCGGCGTTACGCTGAAGCGGCACAATTTCATCAAGCGGCTGGGCTGAAATAACGACTCCGGCTGCGTGGATGCCGACACTTTTATTAGTGCCTTCAATGCGGATTGCCATATCGAGCCAGCGGCGAACATGGGGTTCGGTGTCGTACTTGGCTTTGAACTCTGGAGCGGGGCTGGTATCGGAAATCATCTCCTTCAGCTTGGCGGGTTTGCCTCGTGACACTGGGATCATCTTCGCCATTTTGTCAGATTCGGCGTAGGGAATATCCAGCACTCGCGCTACGTCCTTAAGCACCGCTTTGGAGGTCATGCGGTTGTAGGTAATGATTTGAGCGACGCGATCGGTTCCATACTTTTCGGTGACATATTCAATTACCTCCTCTCGGCGTTCAATGCAGAAGTCGGTGTCGATGTCAGGCATGGACTTACGTTCAGGATTGAGGAAGCGCTCGAACAGTAAGCCATGATGCACAGGGTCGATGTTGGTAATCCCTAACGCGTATGCCACAAGCGATCCGGCTGCCGAACCTCGACCGGGACCAACAGGAATATTATTGTCTCGCGCAAACTTAATATAGTCCCACACCACTAAGAAGTAGGCATCAAAGCCCATGGTGTGCATCATTTGCAGCTCATAGTCGAGTCGCGCTTGATAGGTAGCATCGACTTCATCAAAAGATTGGTAATCGAAGCGTTTGATTAAGCCTTCGCGGGTGACGGCTTCAAAGTAGGTAGAGAGATCGGCATAGCCTGCGGGTAGAGGATAGTCGGGAATACGAGGTTCGCCCATGATGTCGTAGGGTTCGACTTTATCGGCGACGTTGAGAGTGTTGGCGATCGCCTCTTCAATCACCTCTGTGGGCAAGTGATCCCGAAAGAGCCAGCTCATTTCCTCAGCAGACTTTAAATATTCTGTGCCGCTATAGCGCAATCTTTTGTCCTCAACAATCAATTTCCCAGTTTGAATACACAACAGCGCATCGTGTGCTTCTACGTCGTAACAGGAAATGTAGTGGGAATCGTTGGTGGCAATAATTTCAATGTTTAATTCGCGGGCAATTTTAATAATCTCGACGTTCACTACGCGGTCTTCAGGCGAACCGTGATCTTGAATTTCGATGTAGTAATCATCGCCAAACAAATCTTTATACCACTGCGCCACCTGACGGGCAATGTCGGGTCTGCCCTGCATAATGGCTTGGGGGACTTCTCCGCCCAGGCAAGCGCTCGTGACAATTAGCCCTTCATGATATTTTTCGAGTAACTCTTTATTAATGCAGGGTCGGGAGAAAATACCTTTTCCCTGAACGCCTTGCAGGTGAGAAATTGTGGTCAGTTTGACAAGATTTTTGTAGCCTTGGGTGTTCTTTGCTAGAACGACTTGATGGTAGCGAGGGCGGCGCTCTTGCTTGGAAATGTCGCCGTTGATCAGGTACATCTCGTTGCCGATGATGGGCTTAACGCCTTTGGCTTTACAAACTTTGAGCAGCTCGATCGCCCCATACATCACGCCGTGGTCGGTCAGGGCGATCGCGGGCATATCTAGCTCTAAGACGCGATCGATCAGTTCGGGGAGCTGACTTGCGCCATCGAGTAGGCTGTAGTCGCTGTGAATGTGTAAGCCAACAAAGGACATAGTTTTAAACCTACAATCACGCTAAAACAACAAGACTGAGATAAGAGTAACCGATCTTACGAATACTATATCTAGATTTTTTGTAGAGATGTGAAGGAGGCTCAACTCCACCCGTGGTGTGGGGTGAAGCTGAGCGGAACGCATGAGGGTGCGCCATTACTATAGTACTTCAGTACCAAATAGGCAAGCGATCGCTTTTAGTTTCAGATACAAGTTGGTTTTAGATACAAAAAAAGGGAGGGCGATCGATCGCCCTCCCTTTTAGCTAAACTAAGCGCTAATTAAGCTAGTGCATAGCCTAAGCCATGAGCTGCTGTTGCTCTTCATGCAATAGGGCAACCAGTTGTTGATCACCTCGCGCCTGAGCTGCCATCAAACGTCGCTGAAGGTTCTCTTGGAGGTTGGCCTGATGAACTTTGCCAACGTATTGACGGGGCAAGGTTGCTGGAACAGATACCGGGCGTTGAGGAGCCGTTTGAGCAACTCCACTGGTGTAGTACTTCTCACCCCGATAGATCAGTTCTTGGGCATAAGGCACCACTTCTTCAGTAGGCTGAGTCGGGTCAACGTGAAGGGTTTGACCGCGATAGATGAGCGTGTAAGGAGCCGGGGAAACATGGTGAGGACGGCTAGGTCGTCCAATGTTTTCACCTGCGCCTTTGCTAGGGTTATAGTCGAAAGACGTGCCACGATAAATGAGTTTCATAGTCTCGCTTCTCCAGTAAGTAATGGGTCTA
>JBBRCV010000307.1:0-5487 GCA_038204505.1 Elainellales cyanobacterium | reverse complement strand
GTTTATCTAAAGAAATACAGTTGTGGTGGAAAGAATACAAGCTATCCTTAACTCAACTAGTACAGTCAACTGTTAAGGACGCTTTCTTCTAAGAACAGTGAGCTGAGTTTTCTGCAAAAGTCATAACTTGGCATCTTTATTTTTCTCTTATAAATTTGCATACCCGATAATCACATTTATCACCGACCTTGTAAGAGAGCTAAAACAATATGAGCAAGAAAATCTTGTATGTGGTGCATCGATATGCTCCTTTTCCTGGAGGTTCTGAGAATTACGTTCGAGATATGGCAGAGGAAACTCTCAGTCGTGGTATCGAGGTCTGGGTATTTGCAGGTGAACACAAAGGTAATTTGAATGGAGTTTGTGTCACAAGCAATCCGTTAATCCTAATGAGGAAATGGGATTTGATTGTAGTTCACGGAGGTGATGTTGCAGTACAAGACTTTGTACTGAATAATGCGGAAAGATTCACATCGCCAATGTTACTTATGCTAATTATTCCCTCAGAAAGTGATGTGTATCAAAAGGCAATGCAAACAGTAAAATATATTGGTTGTTCCACAAAAGAAGATTGGGAATTCGTTAAGAATAAAGATCTATTACTAAAATCGGCACAAGTTCGACACGGTATCGATGAAAGGAGTTCTGTTGGCAAACCTGGTTTTCGTGAAAAGTATGGCGTTAAGACAAAATATATGTTCCTATCTTGTGGTGGATATTGGCCAAATAAGGCTATGCCTGAACTAGTAAATTTATTTAATGAAATTGCTCGTGATGATATTACGCTCGTACTAACTGGTTATGACAATAGACATAATATAATTCCTAAAAAATCTGAGTTTGTTAAACCATTAATGATTGATGACCGTCATGATGTTATGTCTGCCATCTTAGAAGCAGATTTATACATCATGCACTCTCACCGTGAAGGTTTTGGATTAGTATTACTGGAATCAATGCTAAATAAAACATTGTGGGCAGCCCGCAACATTGCTGGCGCGAGATTGATGAGTAGATTTGGTTTTACATATGATACAGATGGCCAACTACTAAGTTACATGAAGAGCTTCAGCGGTGTTACTGAAAAGCAGACTGAAGATGCTTTTCAGTATGTGACATCAAATCATCTAATTCGGAATACTGTTGATGATATTTTGAACTTAACATCTGAGACTCCCTTTACATGGAAGGGCGTTGACTCGCAGCAGACGCTAGCTGGAATGAAGCGAAGTTGGCGATCGTCCATCATGAAGCTCGTACCTACTTGGCTGTTCCTGGTCTACTTCTCAATCAAGTCGCGAAACTTATAACACCACTTGGTAGCAGTTTGTAATAGCATAAGTCTTTTTACTGCCAGACCAAATTTTGAAGTACAAAATATTCTCTAAGGTGAACTATGAATCGTATTGCACTTGTAACTTGCTACATCGGTTTTCTACCAGACTACTTCCAATATTTTTTAGACTCGGCTCTTCTCAATCCAGATATTGATTTTTACATCTTCAATGACCATTGTTCTAAATCAGAAACATCAGACAACGTTAAGATTATTCCGCTAGCTTTGAAGGAATTCAACAACTTAGCATCTCGAAAACTAGCGTTGAACATTAATCTGACTGATGGATATAAGCTTTGTGACTTAAAGCCAGCGTATGGCGTAATATTTGAGGACTATTTGAAGTGTTATGATTTCTGGGGATATTGCGACATAGATGTTATCTGGGGCAGAGTTAGTCATTTTCTTACAGAAGAAATCTTACATAATTTCGATGTAATTGCCACCAAGCAAACGAATCTGGTAGGTCACTTTGCTCTATACAGAAACAGAGGAATGACAAAAGATCTGTTTCGTCAAACAGATGATTATAAGAAGGTTTTTGTCGATAAGGAAAATTATTGCTTTGATGAGACGTGCCGTAGATGGGGAGCATATTACCCCTTGAAGGAACTAAGAGATTCATCTCAGGTAGCGAGTATATCTGATATTGCTATGGATCTCGATGCAAAGAAAAAACTGAAGGTCTATATGAAAAACCTGATGCGTGAGTATCCTGACCCGTTTAGTTTTAATTATCGAGATGGAATATTTACTGACCTTCTCAATGATTCAGAAGAGTTCATGTACTTCCACTTAGTTCATCTGAAAAGCAACTGGAAGTTTTTTATCCCACAGATGACTAGACTACCATCTGAGTTTGCGGTTGTATCAGGAGGAATTATACCGGGTGCAACTAGCAACTTCTTAGTTGCCTTTAGATGGAAAATTGCTAAAATGTTGATTGCCATAAAGCATCGCTCACGGAGAATTAAAGAAATTCTTAATCTATCAATTGCGCGGGCATAAGTCATATACACAATCTCAGATGAGTTGTAAATCGAATTGGTCTATAAGAACTTTATATACACTGCGACAAACTAGCCTTTAAGCAAACGCTACTGAGTGCAATGGGTTTTCTACTGAACAAATTCTTGAGAGACACTGTGAAACGGAAACATTTTCCATTGAGTCGCCCTTGGCAAAAAAATCAAACACCGCAGAACGATCGCTGGCGGAATGTTAAACAGCTAATCCGTATCGGGCGGCAGGTGCCCCGAAAGCGTCTCTACTTTGGCATCGTCTCAATGATCTTGGCTGCGCTATTGGATGGGGCAGGCATCGGTTTGATGATTCCTTTTTTACAAATCTTGTTGAGCGAGAATAATAGCTTTAACCTCCCTTTCTTACCAGATGGAGGGCTTTGGTTGACCCAGCAGCCAAAAGGGATGCTTCTCGCTCTGTTTAGCCTTGTGCTCTTGGCTTCTGTAGCACTTAAAAGCGTCTTTAATTATTTTGCCGAAGACGGTACAACCATCTACACCCAAAATATTATTTCCCTATTCCGAAAGCGTCTCTATGAAAAATACCTCCATGCACCCATTGCCTTCTTTGACAATGAAAAGATGGGTACGTTGTCAAATATGCTGGGAGAGGTCAACAACATCAGCATTTTGTTGAGCTGGGTGATTGGTCTTTTGATTAGTATTACGATCCTGACCGCTTACATTGTGACGATGTTGCTGGTGTCGTGGCAGCTAACAGTTTTCATTGTCTTGCTGATCGGTGGAGTTGGTCTTGGGTTGAGCCGACTGCTGGGCAATCTTAAGCCACTGGGTAAGGCTGAGTATGAAGCCAGAGAGGCGCTGCATGTGCGATTTCTCGACACGCTGGCAGGTGTCCGGATTGTTCAGTCCTATGCAACTCAAGACTTCGAGTTGAAATGGTTTAGTCAGCTATGCGATGTTGTCAAAGATAGAGCTGTTTTGTCTTCCAAAAAGATGAGACTCATTGATCCGATAACAGAGCTAGCTACGATGACAGTGGCACTCCTCATCTTAGTGTGCAGCTATAACTTGCTAATTACTAAGGGGTTACTGGGAACCCCAGAGCTGCTGGCGTTTATGGTGGCACTCATCAAGATTTTACCTATAAGCAAGCGCATTAATGCTGGTCGAGGAGCAATTCAACAGTTTTCGCCTTCCTTAGCCATAGTGGTTAACACCTTGTCGTCTGAGAAGTCTCAGGCACCTTCATCAGGTACACACGAATTTACCCGCTTACGAAAGGGCATCACGTTTCGGAATGTTAGCTTTGCCTACAACAGTCGCTCTAGAGTTCTTGAAGATTTTGATCTAGAGATTCCTTGTGGTAAAACAGTAGCTTTGGTCGGTACTTCTGGAGCAGGGAAATCAACGGTAGCAGTGCTGGTGCCACGATTCTATGATGTGACAAGCGGCTCGATCGAGATTGACGGTCAAGATGTTCGTAACTATGATCTGACCTCTTTAAGGCAGCGCATCGGCACGGTCAGCCAAGATACCTATATATTCAACACTTCAATTCGTGACAATATTGCTTACGGTCTAGAGAATGTGAGCGATGAGCGCGTTGTAGAGGCTGCCCAGCTAGCCAACGCTGATGAATTTATCCGACAGTTACCTGAAGGTTACTACACACTAGTCGGCGATCGCGGGGTACAGCTATCTGGTGGGCAGCGCCAACGGATCTCGATCGCACGAGCTATTTTACGAGATCCTGACATTTTGATTTTAGACGAAGCCACCAGCGCTCTAGACTCCCAATCTGAGCGTTTGGTGCAGGAAGCGCTTGAGCGACTCCGCCAGAATCGAACCGTCATCGTTATTGCTCACCGCCTATCTACTATTCGCAGCGCTGATTGCATTGTCGTGATGGAGAAAGGTCGAATTATCGAGTCTGGTGTCCACGATCAGCTACTCAAAAATAAGGGCACTTATTGGTCGTTCCATAACGTGCAGTCAGTTCCAGTGATGTGATGGGGCTGCAATCGATCTACTCACCTAAACTTGAGCGTACCCAATGCAATTATCGTTAAAGAGGCTGAAGCGAACCACCTTCGGGCTGGTGTTAGTTGCACTGATATCGATGGCTGGCAGTTGCGCGATCGGTAAAAGTGCCATGACCACCGCCCCGACTAAGGATATTTCTTCCCTGTCCTTTAGCGCAGAGCTTAGTCAATATCTGCCTCATCCAACCGCTCGTTCACGGACAGTAGACGAAATTTATAATCGCACCACAACACCCGGCATTACGCTGCCGCCAGAATACATCGCCAAGCGCAAAGAAATCATTCGCATGTATCAAGCGTCTGGAATTGACCTTTCTTTAGAGAAGGAGGAATTACGCAAACTTAGACCAGCCAGTTGGTCTAAGAATACGCCTCGACCGTTGAATGGCACCTATGCCCAGCCATACTCGATCGATGCACCGTTCTACCACAAAATTCCCTCCAATTCGCCGCGAGTACAACTCCCGATCGGTTATGTTCAGAAAGGTCATATTTCAACGTTAGGGCCTTCTGGGGATGGTTCTGATGGTTTTGGAATCGGACTAGTGATTTCAAAGGCGACAGACCCCGTTCGGAAACTGTCGCTAGCGAATGGAGCCTACGCTAAAACGGGAACCTGCCCCCAGCACAATCCGTTTAAGGGCTTCAACACTACAACTCATATTCGCAACAGCGCCAATATTTTGCTAGGGGGAAATGGAGAGGGTGTTCCCTACAACTCCTCCGATAAAACGGTGATTTGGCTTGATAGTTCAGACAACACTATTGCCGCAACTTGGGTCTCGTTGCCAGACTGCGATCGCCCTGATTTGGGAACAAAGCTTGGAGATTGGTCTGGAGAAGCGGTCATCCCGAAAGAAACATTGCCAAACCTGGGTGATCAGGGAGGGATTAATGCTGCGGCAAAATCAGACTTAGTGGCATTGATTCGTCCTGGGGAGGCGATTAACCCCAATCAACCGATCCCTCATGCGTTGAGCGGGCCGGTTATCAATGCTTGGAAAGCGATCGTCTACCCTGCAAATAATACAGACAATTCTATAGATAAACACAACGGAGGGTTGCTTGGGTACGGTTTTTTAGTTCAGCTAGATCCAGATTTTGATTTGACGAAGATCAAGCT
>JBBRCV010000306.1:0-5506 GCA_038204505.1 Elainellales cyanobacterium | reverse complement strand
AGGCTATGCCGTTGTTTGGTTTGGCAATCAGCGCGATCGCTCTGGTCAGCCTTCCCCTTCGTAGAGGTAACTCAGATTCTCCCCGAACTTATCACGAACTCATCACGACTATGGCATAGATCGCAATTCTGTATTATCCTGGCTTACGTAAGGCAAAATGCCATTTAGTCTATAAAGAGAGATGACGATGATCGCAACGCAAAAAGTCCCCGATGTTGTCTTTAAGACCCGCGTCCGCGATGAGTCCGTGGGCGGAGATAATCCCTTCCGTTGGCAAGATCGCACCAGCCAAGAAATTTTTGGTGGCAAGCGCGTGATAGTTTTCTCGTTGCCAGGGGCTTTTACGCCTACCTGCTCCACTAGCCACTTACCTCGTTACGAAGAACTCTACGACGAGTTTACTGCTCTAGGCGTTGATCAAATCATTTGCCTGTCGGTCAATGATGCTTTCGTCATGTACCAATGGGGCAAGAACATGGGTGCTAGCCGAGTGATGTTACTGCCCGACGGTAACGGCGAGTTTACTCGCAAAATGGGCATGTTGGTTGACAAATCCAACCTAGGATTTGGTATGCGCTCCTGGCGCTACTCTATGTTTGTCAATGATGGCATCATCGAAAAAATGTTTGCCGAACCCAACTATGGCGACAACTGCCCCACTGATCCATTTGAAGTCTCGGATGCAGACACTATGCTGGCTTACTTGAAAGAATCTGCTACTGCAAAATAGACTGGTAATGTAAGTTGGGGCAGAGGCACAATGTGCCTCTGCCCCTTTTTGTTTATCTATGGAACCGCCAACTTTTCGTTTATTGGAGAACGGCTGGTGTCATGGGTGCAAACAATGGCGATCGCTTGTTACTCTCTGCATCTTTATGTTTGAACTCCACACCTTATAATCAAATAAAAGAACTGGTTCTATGGGATTCTGAAGGCATGACTGCACTAACCCTACCCCTAAAAGTTGACCTAAAAGACGTTCACTTCACTGATGAACAGTTTTATCAACTTTGTGTTAATAACCCTGAACTTAATGTTGAACGCGATTCAAAAGGAACATTAATTGTTATGGCACCTGTTGGCGGCGATAGTGGTAATCGAGAAGCAGATTACATTACTGATTTAAACATTTGGAATCGACAAAGTGGGCTAGGAAAAGTTTTCAGCTCTTCAACCTTGTTTAAGCTTCCTGGTGGTGGCGATCGCTCCCCTGATGCAGCTTGGGTGAAACTTTCTCGGTGGCAGGTGCTAACTTCTGAGCAACGCCAAAAGTTTCCGCCGATCGCCCCCGATTTTGTCATTGAACTGCGTTCTCGTACTGATAGCCTCAAATCCCTGTAAGAAAAAATGCAGGAGTATATGGATAGCGGTGTGCAGCTTGGTTGGATGTTTAATCCTCAAGATCAGCAAGTAGAAATTTATCGGCAGGGGCAAGAGAAGGAAGTGCGCGCTGCTTCGCAGATACCGCAAGGGTCGCTCCCCACAAAACTTTCTGGAGACGCAATCTTGCCTGGATTTGAGTTGCAGGTTGATTTGTTTGCTGATGATTGATTTAACCCTAAGAGATTGTGCGATCGGTAAAATATAACTCTTCAAAAACCTATAAACTGTGATTAGCTTGCACCAAAAGATATTGACCAAACGGTAGTAACTGCAATGGAAACCAAACCCCCACTTCCTCCCTTCACCCTAGAAACCGCTAAAGCCAAAGTCCAAGCTGCGGAAGACGCTTGGAACAGCCGCGACCCTGAGCGAGTTTCAATGGCGTATACTCCAGACTCTTGGTGGCGCAACCGCTCTGAATTCTTTACTGGACGCGATACAATCAAAGCCTTCCTTGAACGCAAATGGGCAAAAGAACTAGATTATCGCCTTAAAAAAGAACTCTGGAGCTTTACCGATAACCGAATCTCGGTACGATTTGAGTACGAGTGGCATGATCAATCTGGACAATGGTATCGCTCTCATGGGAACGAGCAGTGGGAGTTTGCTGACAACGGTTTAATGCAACGACGTGAAGCCAGTATTAATGATGTGTTGATTCAAGAGTTAGAACGTAAGTTTGTATGGGAAAGATCGTAGAACGTGACTGCGCTGATTGAGGAAGAGATACAGTCTTGCTTCAGTTGTTATAGTCTGTAGACTAAGGACTCAATGCTGTTACGTAATGGCGATCGTCACTTTTCCATGTGTAGCCTAACATTCATGTGTAGCCTAACATCGTGTAAGTCAGTTTTAGCATCTCACCCCCTTCTTTATGTCCATCTAACTTGAAAATGAGTCTGAGGAGAGATTAACTCGTACCAGCCAAAAGCTTCTCTAATACAAACGGTGTGGCGATCGTAGCCCTCTCTTGGGGTTGCCGATGCATCGCGCAATGTAAGCTGGAGAACAGTATGGAGGGTCATGAAGTTAATGGATAAGGGCGCTACTCAAGTACTACAGACCGCCATCTGGATTGTCCAGTTTTGTCGGGAACATTTCTTCCTCCGGCAGGCGGCATCATGAAACGATTCCTCATGGCAATATTCCTCGGAGGTCAGGTAATCACGCGGGTTTTAACTGGCAGAATTTATCGTCGAAATATATTAGAACATATGTTTACTGTAGGACCTGACTCCCTCAGTCCAGTATTGATGACCAACTTTTTTGCAGGCATGATTTTTACAGTGCAAACTGGTAGACAGCTTGCTCACTATAATGCCTTAGCTGCATTAGGCGGAGCTTTTGCGATCGCCTTTTGCCGTGAACTCGCTCCTATTCTGACTGCCAGTATTATTGCTGGACAGGTCGGATCAGCCTTTGCTGCTGAAATTGGCTCTATGCGCGTTACCCACCAAATTGATGCACTACAAATGCTCAAAACCGATCCGGTTGACTATCTTGTTGTTCCCCGCGTCATTGCTTGCTGCATTATGCTACCCGTCATGACCATTGTTGGTTTGGTTACTGGAATTTGTGGTGGAGCGTTCATTGGATCTTTCCTTTTCAAGTTATCAGTATCTGAGTTCCTGAGATCAGTACAATCGAGTTTAGTGTTATCTGATTTGTTCATTATTGTGACTAAAGCGTTCGTTTTTGGGGCGATCGTGGCGATTTTGGGGTGTAGTTGGGGGTTAACGACGACGGGCGGAGTTAAGGGCGTAGGGCGTTCTGTAACATCGGCAGTAGTGACGACTTGGGTGTCGATTTTTGTGACAAACTTTTTCCTTTCCCTAGCGCTATTTCATGAACTGGGAGCAGTTTAACTGGTAAATTTAGATCTGTTCGACCTTTATTCAACCTTACTAAACAACAAGGCGACAGGAAAGTGGCTAAGAATTTCCTTTAACCATAGCGTGTCGTTACCCTGAACTTCTTGCCCAGTGATAGCATCTAGCCAAACAGAAGACGAGCCAGGAGGCTGTAAGATGCGGGTTTCATGCCAAACTTGTTCACCCATGGGGTACTCGCCCTCTTTCACAACGGGGGTAAGGAATCGGGGAGCAATGGCGATCGCCCGCATGTCTCCTAAGTCGCGTGAGAATGCTACAACATGATCTTTCATGCTGCCCAAAATTGTTAGCTTTTGGTAGCCACCGCGCTGGAAAAGTTCTGCATAGTTGCGGCGAGCTTGTAAAACTCTGTGGATTAAAAAGAGTTTGAGCTTGCCATCTTCTGGCGCTTTCAAAAGTTCTTCAATCAGCTTCAAAGTATTTTTTCTTGACTTCATTTTCTTGAGAAACTCCAATCGCTTGGTAAAGTCTCTAGGGCGGCGATTGTCGGGATCAACCATGCTCAAGTCCCATAGCTCTGCCCCTTGGTAAAGATCTGGAACGCCAGGTGAGGCAAGCTTTAGCAGAGTTTGCGAGAGTGAATTGCAGATGCCATAATGTTGAATTTTTTGCTGAAAGGGTCGGAACGCTTGCAAGAACAAATTATCCTCAGTGTCTTTCAAGACGCTTTCGGCAAACTCAATGCAAGCGTTCTCATAGTCGGTATCAGGTCTGAGCCATTCGGTGTGAACCTTTGCCTCCCGAATTGCTTTAATCAGGTATTCTTTGATACGTTCTACAAACTGTGGATAGTCGGCTTTTGTAAATGGAAATGTGCCGAGTAGGGTTTGGTAAAAGAAGTACTCGTCGTTGCGATCGGGCACGTCTAATCCTTCTACACATGTCTTGAGTGGTGCATTCATTTGATGCCAGTTCTTCAGATGCTCTTCCCATTCTTGGGGAATTTCTGACAGCACGTTAATCCTGGCTCTCACATCTTCACCACGCTTAGTATCGTGGGTTGCGGTGGCGTTCATGGCGTGGGGCCATTGAGCACAGCGGTCTTGATTAAAGGTGTGAAAATCATCGACCGAAATACCAAAGGAACCTGGATTAGAACCCACTTCATTTAGTGAAATTAGACGATTATAAACATACATGACCGTATCTTCTACGCCTTTCGCCATCAGCGGTCCCGTGTACTGCTGTAGCCGCATTAAAAAATCAAGCCAAAGATCTTTATCTTCATCAGTTAAAGAATCATCAAAATCGAGCAACAAAAACTTCTCCATGAAAGATAGCTCGTTGGCAGAGTTAGGAGTTTTTTCTTTAGCTTTTGCCAGCAGTTGCTTCATGCATTCTTGATCGGCTTTACGACTTCCTTCTCGACTAATGTAGGTTCGGTAGATGGGTAGTAAAGCTAAAACCTCTACCAGCGCTCGCTTTAAGCCATACATGGTAAAGTCGCTGGCGTAGCGGTGGCGTACCGAAAGTTGCTTTAGTAAGTGAGCTAAATTATCGATATCTCCGGCAAGGTGTTTACCAATAATCATTCTTTTGTTTTCGTCAATTAGCGATTCATAGGCAGTAGCACGACCGACAAAAGCATAGTACACGGCATCGAATTCAGACTGCGATGATTGCTGACAAAAAAGGTTGTTTACCTTGTTCATATAGTCATATCCAGTCGTTCCCTGAATGGGCCAACTGAGCGGTAGTTCTTCGTTCTCTTCTAAGATTTTCTCTACGAGTAAATAAGCATCAGGCACTTTTTCTCTGAGGCGAATTAGATACTGTGCCGGATCGTAGAGTCCATCAATATGATCAACTCTTAAACCATTAACTTTCCCATCTTTAACGAGTTCTAAAATAAGTTGATGGGCATGGTCAAATACGTTTTGATCCTCTACCCGCATTGAGATCAGATCGTTTACCGTAAAGAACCGACGATAGTTTAATTCTTCATTGCCCACTTTCCAATAAGATAGCCGAAAGAACTGCTCTGCAAGGAGTCCTTCTAAACGACTAAAGCTCTCTGGTTTGCCAGATTCTCCATTAATTAGTTTGATATTATTTTCAATAAACTCTCGAATTTCGGGGCTGTCATTCCAGAGATCCCAGAGCATTCTTTTAATAAATACAATTTGGTCGTAGCGTTCCCGTCCTTCTTCGCCTGATGGGATATACTTCACAGCGTATAGAACGCCCAGCATCTTCACAAAATTAGAGTCGTTTCTGCCTAATTTCTCGCG
>JBBRCV010000305.1:0-5537 GCA_038204505.1 Elainellales cyanobacterium | reverse complement strand
GCCTAAACCATCTCAATAATCATCCCAACCATTTATGAGTGTAGTTAGCCAAGTCATTCTTAATGCCGACGAAGAACTTCGCTACCCCAGCCGTGGCGAGTTGCAGAGTATTCAAGACTTTTTAAAAACGGGTGAAACGCGCACCCGGATTGCGGCAACCTTAGCCGACAATGAGAAGAAAATTGTTCAAGCTGCCAGCAAGCAGCTTTGGCAGAAGCGCCCAGATTTTATCGCTCCTGGTGGAAATGCGTATGGCGATCGCCAACGCGCCCTCTGTCTACGCGACTACGGCTGGTATCTTCGCTTAGTCACCTATGGCATCTTAGCAGGCGACAAAGACCCGATTGAAAGCATTGGTCTAGTGGGTGTGCGTGAAATGTACAACTCTCTGGGCGTTCCTGTCCCTGGCATGGTGGAATCCATCCGTTGCCTCAAGGCTTCGTCTCTGGCGCTGCTAACCGATGAAGATGCGGTTGAAGCTGCTCCTTATTTTGACTACATCATCCAATCGATGTCATAGGTCAAAATGCGATCGAAAGCCCCGTTGTTACCAGACAGCGGGGCTTTTTGCTGAGAATTTAATGGATTATGTCGCCTGTAGTGCCTGTTGTTCATCGATCGCCCGACAACAGTCTTCAACCGAAGCGCGTTGCTCCATTGCCACGACCAGCGCTTCAAACGCCTGCATCTGTTCCTGAATGAGCGACTTTGCCTGAAAAATTGCTCCCTTTTCTTTCAGCGCTCCCTCGGCGTTGGTGCGCTTGAGTTGGAACCACAAAGTCCGGAACTTTTGGCGATCGTCAGCGCCGCCCTCAGCATTGCCATAGACCAGGGTCTCTGCGGCGGTTCCTGCCATCCAAACGGTGCAATAGCGATCGATCAGTTGATTTGATAAGATGCCTTGCTTCAGCTCCTGGTCTAATTCCTGCGTGTCAAAGCTAACGCCGCCTTGCCCAGTTTGCCCCTGGCGAAACGCTTCCCAAGCCGTCAACGTTTAGCCCCTGATGGGAATTCCCGACAGGTGCGCCACCAAAAAATGCCCCGCTTCATGACGAATCACCCGCGCCCGATGCTCTGGCGACAACCGAGCAAAGCTGTCAATAACGATCGCCCCCAATCGTCCTTGCAGCCCAAAAGTATCGATCGCCGTAAAGCTGAGGATGCCGAAAGTGGCGATCGCGGGAACGGTCGGCGATAAATGCACAATGGGACCCAGCAGGCTCATCATAACTAACGAAAAAAGGGTGATGGCGACGAGGTTAAGAGAGGCTTGGTTCACTTTTTTCTAGCTCTGTAAAATATTTCTAGGCTTTTGCGATCGCCCACATAGCGCCAATGCCAGGGTTCGTAGCTCACCTTTTCGGGATTGCCTTTGGCAAAGGACATTTCAAAACTATAGTATGCTGCATTTTTCTGAAGCCACTTAAAGGCAGCAGTTTGATCAAAACTTTGGCTCAAGTTAGTGCTAGATTCGTTGGCATCGCCAATATCGGCGGCGTACCCGGTATGGTGTTCGCTGTAGCCTGGGGGGGCGCTGACATCGGCGCGAGTGTCGGTGTTTTGTCCACGTTCGGCTTTGACATCAAAAAATAAATGGGTCTGATCTTCCACAGAGCGAAACCCTGAAATTAGCACCAAATTAACGCCCTCTGCCTGCGCTGCGTCCACCATTGCCAGAAACTTGGGAGCAGCAGCTTTGTGCATTTTAATGCCGTCAGCAACTGGCTCTAGTTCTGATTGAGGCGCTTCGGCATAGCGATAGTGACCTAAGACCTGATCGGGAGAAGCTTCTACATTACCTGGGGCGATCGGCTGGGTCACAGAGGGTTTTGCTACTGCTCCAGAGGGTCGAACCGTAGGGCTTGCAGCCAATGGGGTGGGTTGAGGACGGAAATTGGACCAAAGAAAAGAAAGGATAACCAAGAGGAAGGTGGCGATCGCCAAACCCACCAGCTTCAAGGAGTTTTTAGATTTCCGAGGCTCATCGCGCGATTCTCGATAAGCTTGAGGCAAGTCATCATGCTGTGAGGCAGAGTATTCCGACAAGCGCTTAGGTACTTTTGGTAAACCTGCATCATCCACAAATCGATCCTCCAACCTGCGCTACAAAGACCTTTCTCAGGATACTAGATTTGCAACAAGGACAACCGAATTACAAATTGTTAGAGAAATTTCGCTTCAGGGCAAGTTTTTAAGTTAAGGCGATGGCGATGGACTAACGCTCGGACTTGCCTCTGGACTGGTGCTCGGACTCACCTTCGGGCTGGCGCTGGGTGACGGCACTGCACCATCAGCCTCTGATTTTTGGAGTAGCACCTGGGTATCAAAGCGGAAGGTGTGCCCATCTTGCACCGCAGTCGTGACCCCGATCGCCCGAATTGCACTCAAAACCGCTCGATTCTCAGTTGGCAAAATGGGAAAGGGTAAGTTCGTGTTGTTTGCCAACGGCTCCACATTTAGGAAAAAATGACCATTGTTAGCAGGTAAATTAGTCGCCGTTGCTTTACGGAATAAGTCGGCTTCTGCCAAAGTTTTTCCCGCAGCAGGTGCAACCAGGCTCGATACACCGGGTCCGATCGCCAGATACAGCACATTACCATCCAGCCAACCGTGGGTAGCACTCAACGCCGTAAATTGGGACACCCATTTAACGACCCCCGCATCGCTCTGACTGACTTGGAACTGGTAGCGATCTTTCATGACTTGATCGAGCTTTTTGAGGGATTGTTCAGCAGCACGGCGATCGCTCGCCTGCACAAGCATCATGACTCCAGCAGTGGGAGTAGGATCAGTAGCGGCTGGCGCACTGATTAAGCCCAAGGCAAATTCTCCGTCCATCCAGGGCAGAAAATCCTTGTCCACATTCATGCCCGTCAAGTTTTCCAGCCCCGATTGGGCAGTGTTAATGCTATAGCCCGAAGTGCGAGGTGCAGGATTTTTTTCGTCTTTCTGGCTTGTCTCCTGCCAAAACTGCTTAAGGCTGCCTCCTGAAGCCATCATCACTGTTTGAGCAGGCAACAGACTGGGCATTCGTTGAGCTTTGTTGTCAGTTCGGTAGCGCACCTTACTATCAGGGGCAACCCACGCCACGCCCTGCATTCTCACGCCTTCCTGTACTAAATTGACTGTGCTGACCATGCCCTGATTGTTGTGGAGCAAGCTGAGTGCTTGAGGCGGAATGGGCAGAGCGGGATTAGTAAGTGCCATTTTCTCGGCAGCGGGGACGTTAACAAATAGACGCACGAGAGGCGCGACGGTTTTGAGCTGCTTAAACGCCTGGTTATATTCTGAAATGCGCGATAGGGGTGGTTTGCCTTTAAAGGTGTCGATTACCTGCTCGATCGCCTTAGCGCTGGGCGACACGACGACGATGCGATTGTCGAGAACCGTGGCGGCATACGCAGGTTCTTCTTTGCCATGGACTTCTCGAATTTTCTGTCCTTTGTAGTCGCGCTCTACCCATTCTTGTCCAGCGGCAGTTTTAGGCGTTGCCATCAGCGCTTGAGCTTTGGCGGGGTTGGCGATCGGCAAGATAAATACGGGCGGTGTGTCTACCAACCCATTCGGGTTATAGGGCTGAATGGCAGCAGGTTGGTTATTTTCTAAGACGGGTGGCAAAAATGCAACGGTCACTTCTTGCCCTACCCAGGGCTGAATGTCGCGGTCATAGTCCAGCCCATTAGAAGTGAGGTAGCGATCGCGCAATTTAGCAAAACTTTCTGCCAAAGCCGCCTTCGTCTCCGGGTTGCCAAACTGTTGAAGCTGCTGCCATTGGTTTTCGTTGGTGGTAAAAGCTAGAGTCATCGCCGTTGATTGGGGCAACACTTCTGAGCCAACAGGCAGACCTTCTACGGGAGTATTTTGACGGATGACCCACCAAATTGCAGTACCGCCGCCAATTAGGGCGATCGCTGCACCCAGTGACACAAGGAACTTTCGCTTATCTTTATTAAATAATTTTTTAATCATTTGACTCTATTTTTTAATCATTTGACTCTAGCCGAAAAAGGATGGGCGATGCCTGCGACAGAAGCGATGCCTGCGACAGAAATTTTAACGCAGGGAAGATAGTTATTTAGAAAATAAAGACGAGTTGAATGTTCCAGCTTTCTCCAGTTCGCACCAGCCGAACTTGCCGCAGAAACTCTCTAAAATAAAACCGCCGCTCTGCCTCCGATAAGTCTAACCAGAACTGCGGCAGCGACACGACCTGGGCGATCGCCTTCAAATTCTCAGGCGGTAACTGCGCCCCCCTTGCTTGCAACGCTGCCATCTCTGTCCGCACCTTGTAAGCCCGCAGTTCCGCCGTTTCATCATCCAGCACGCCGCTTGTCACCAATGCCGGAATCTGTTCTAGGATCCCTTGCTTTGCCGCAATTTGAGCCGTGATCCCTGACTTCATGCCTTCGAAACTTGGGACATGACCTACCGCTACAGGCAAATCCTGACAAATTTGTTGAATCGTTTTTTCTAGCACCTCACCATAGGCGATCGCCTGACATCTAGGCTGATTGGGGCAAGCGGTGGGACGCAAGTACAGATATTCAGCCTTGCGAGATGCCACACGGCTGATGGTCATTGCCGATTGACAAGTGCCACAGGTGACTAGACCAGAGAGCGATCGCGGCGCACTGGCAGTCCGGGGCGGCATTTGTCGATTGCGCCGCAGCAATCTATCGATCTGCGCTGCTTCATCCCGCGATAGAATTGCGGTGTGGGTATCGGGTACTACTTCACCATTTTGATAAGCCAAATCGCCTCGGTAAACCGGACTCGTCAGCCACCGTTGCCCTGTTGAAGCTGAAATTTTCTTGCCATATTTCTTCTGCAAATACCGGACGCTGCCTCGAAGCGAACCATAGAGCAGGAAATGATCAAAGAATTCCTTAACAACAGGAGCCGTGCTGCGATCAAGCGTGTAGCGATCTTTGCCTCGGCGGTAGCCATAGGGGGCTTTCCCTGGCGGCGGCAGTGCCTTAACCCGATTGCGGGCATGTCCTTGCTGTAACCGTTGACTGCGCTGGCTATCCTGTACAGTCTTTAATAGATGGAGTAAGTCCGATCGCTGCAAAGGCTGATCATTGCTGCCGACTGATTCTTCAATGGCGATCAGGTGGATGTTCAGAGTCTCTAATATGGAGAGGCGATCGCCAACCTCTGCCACCGAATCACCTAGTTCTGTCAATCGACGGATCAGCAAGTATGCTCCAGGATATTGCTGACAATCTTGCAGTAGCGTTTGTAACTGAAATCGTCCCCCCAAATCCTGATACACTTTATCAATTTCCCAGCCCCAAACTGAGGCATCGGGCGCGGCGCTAATCAGAGGATCGCTGTAGGAGTAAGCAAAGATTTTTAAGTCGTTCTTCATCCTGCTTCCTCCTGTAATCATTTCGTCAGCGATCGCCCACCCCACTACTCTTTGACACCCAAAGACCATAAAATTATCACACTGCCCGGATAACTATCATAGGCGACCCCATGAGTTCTACCCTTCACTCTTCTGATGATGCTTTTCGGATTGGCACCGTGACAGA
>JBBRCV010000304.1:0-5615 GCA_038204505.1 Elainellales cyanobacterium | reverse complement strand
AGCATCTCAAGGCACGATGAATAATTTCACCTTTGGAAATGAACAATATCAGTATTACGAGACGATTTGTGGCGGCTCTGGAGCAGGTGAGCGATTCGATGGAACCGATGCCGTTCAGACGCATATGACGAACTCGCGGCTGACCGATCCAGAAGTTTTAGAGTGGCGATTCCCGGTGCTAGTCGATGAGTTTTCGATTCGATCGAACAGTGGCGGCATTGGCAAACAACGAGGGGGAAATGGCACAATTCGTCGGATTCAATTTCGTGAAGCGATGACCGCTGCAATTTTGTCAGGGCATCGCACCGTTCCGCCGTTTGGATTAGCAGGTGGGGAATCAGGCGCAACTGGGTGCAACTTGGTGGTGCGGCAAGATGGCACGATCGAATCTCTCACAAGCAAAGCAGAAGTTGCGATGCGTCCAGGAGATGTATTCGTCATCGAAACACCCGGAGGCGGTGGATTTGGGACAGTGCTCGATCAGTCAAACTAACACATTAGGAGATGAATCATGTCGAGCGATGTTTATGCGATCGGAGCAGATGGGGTGGATGATTCCTCCAAATCAAGCCGGACTGTTCAGCAATGGTTTGATCAAGCAGAAATAAATCAATGGACTGTTCAGCAATGGTTGTATCAAGCAGAGAGGGCGCTTACTACTGCTGATCATGATGTCCCGTTTCCCTCCATAACCAAGTGTGAAATAGCTATCGCAGCCTACGATGCAGCATTGCAAATGGCACCTGGCAACTCCGAGGCACTCGATGGAAAAGCATACGCGCTCTCAATGTTAGGGAACCAATTGTCTGACTCAGAGCGCTATGAGGAAGCGATCGTATCCTACGACCAAGCCCTGCAACTCCTACTAGATGACGACAACAAAGCCCTAACGCTGTTTCATAAACGGTTCGCAATGCAGGAATTAGAGCAGTATGAGGCACTCATCAGCAGTTGCGATCAGGCTTTAGCAACCAATCCTAACAACGATGAGGCGCTCTCCTACAGAGCGATCGCATTGTATCAATTAGGGCAGTACGAAGCTGCCATCGCTACCTATGACCAAATTCTAGAAATTCATCCCTGCGACTTTGATGCGATCTCCAGAAAAGGGATGGTGTTGGAGCAACTAGGGCGGTATGAGGAAGCGATCGCGTCTTACGATCGATTTCTGGCAGTCGAACCCAGTGGTGACCAAGATACTGAAGGAACAGAGATGATACGGACTTGCAAAGAGATGATCTTGAAGGACTTAGAGTTGAATTCTGATGAAGCGACTAACCTGAATACCTAACAAATCTGTGCGTGTTCTAATACTGCGTAGGTACAGGCTATACAGAGGTTATCGATGAGAGAAGGTTGTTTATCCTACGTTCTTAAAGGGAGAGTCGTGATGTCTAAAATTGGTCGGATTATCCGCCTGTTAATGTATCCTCCGTTGATTCTTTTGTCATTGCTTTCCCTTGTTGGAGGAGTGCTTATGTTTGCCCTCTTTCCTTTCATACTAATTTGGATGATAGGAAGTGCAGATGCATTTACCTGCAACCATTTGCCGTCTAAGAAAATATTCTGTCAGCATCAAGGTTGGCAGTTATTCGGATTGTCCCATCAGCAAACAGAGTGGCAATTCCGAGAGGCACGAGCAGTAGTAGATACTTCGGGGGAAGGAGGAGTTACATATATCCTTTCTCTAACAACCAGTAAAGGAAAAGTTACATTGAGTAATTACTGGTCTAACGAACAAGAACTTGATCGAGATGTTGACCAATTTAATCAGTTGCTTAAAAGTTCCTCTCAGCCAACATTTCATTTCCGGCGTGAGAATAGTTGGGTTACTAACATAACGTTATTTTTCTTTGCAATTGCATTTTCTATACCTGCTTTCTTTATTTGGTACCTTTTGTTTTACTTCTGCTCTCGTTTGCTCAAAGCAGTTTTTAGATTCTTTCGTGCGATTCCAACGCGCTCATAGGATGTGTCAGTGCAGCTTAAAGCATCCTGTTTGGGACAGGTGCATCTAGTGGTTAGAGGAGTACAACAAAGGCGGTAGATTTTCATTAGACAACTAAGAGACAAATTGCTGATTTTCCCAAGCGAACCGGAGGTGAAGCAGATTGTTGAATTCATCCTTACTTCACCGCATTCCGGTTCTCTTAAAGCGATGCTGAATCATCTGCTGACGAGCACTCTCGATATGCCACTGCTAATTGGCAAGCCCATCCGCTTGAAGGAGCGATAGTAAATATGCATCAATGACACACGCTAGAGAAAGCTCACGGGTTGGGTGCGATTTGACTGAATGAGGTTAAAAGTAGTCCTGGAGTTGCGGGAAAGAAAATGACGAATCAGGAACAGGTGATGTTATTGCAACAGGGGGTAGAGGCTTGGAACCAGTGGCGACGCAAAACAGTTCTAAAAGCAAAAATAGACCTGAGCAAAACGAATCTTGAGGGCATGAATCTGAGCGGAGCTTTGCTCGACAATGTTTTTTTGATGGATGCAAATCTGATGAGAGTTGACCTCTCAGGAGCGGATTTGAGTCACGCCAACCTCAATCGAGCCGCGCTCAACCAAGCGAATCTCAGCAAAGCTAAACTCATAGGCACTTTCCTGAGCGAGGCAAAACTAGCTGGGGCTGACCTGAGCGAGGCAGATCTCGGTCCGTCTACCTTGACGACTACTAAGCTTGATGGGGCAGATTTCAGCAGGGTTAATCTCAGCGGGACGGATCTCCGTTGTCTTGATCTCCGTGGACTCTCATTTCAAGGAGCGAATTTGAGTCGATCTAACTTGAGAGGAACTGACTTGAGTGAGTCCGACCTGAGTGGGGCCAATTTGAGGGAAACCAAACTTGATAGAACTCGGCTTCACTTTGCGAATCTGTCTAACGCTGATCTGCGAGAAGCGGATCTGACTGTTTTAGACCAATACGGCATCTCTCGGTATAGCGATCATCTGCCAGCAGCGCATCGGGCTGTTTTAAGGCGCTACGAAAATCAGTATCACAGAAGATTTTCGTATTTTGGACAGCTTCATAGCGTTAATTTAAGTCGAGCTAATCTGAGTAGGGTCAACCTCAACCAGACTAAGCTGACAAATATTAACTTGAGTGAAGCAAATCTCAGTGGTGCAAACCTGAGTAACGCAACTCTCATCAACGTGAATTTCAGCGGTGTAGATCTGAGTGGCGCGATCGTCGAAAATGCCCACTTTGGCAGTAGGAGCGGCATGAGTGAGGCTAAAAAACGCGACTTACAAAGCCAGGGTGCAGTCTTTGATGATGCTACAGGCGACGCGAGTTAGAGCGGAAACGTTCTGCCGAGTCATTGTTTGGACAGGAGGGAAGGAATGATAACGCCAGCAAAACAGCCAGAGGCGGAGGTCGTCGTCATCGACGGACTTGATCGCGGTCTCCGGGTCGCCGTCGGGTTCGCCCGGTTCAGTATCGGGCGGGGGAAGGATGACGATGTCCGGCTGCGGGACATCCTCGTCACGCGCCGCCAACTGGTGGTTGAGTGAATGCAGCGGCGAGTTGCCACATGGTCGTGAAGATCGGGGATTCGGGCACCGCCTTCAACGGCATTCGGGTAGACGATATGAATGCCAGAGTCCGGCACCAGCTTGCGGACGGGGATAAGATGCAGGTTGAACTCACGGTTCTCCGCTACCTCCGCCCATCGAGTACAGCCTGACCGCCGGGGCGTTGTGATTCAGTCTGAATTCACCCCTGAGCAGTAACTACTCAGGCTTAAAAAAGAATAACGATTTGCAGAGCAGAACAAAAGTGAAGGTAGAGTCTGAAGAAACTGAGACAAGTCGAAGCAAATCCTTTGAGTGACCCCACCCCGAAAAAGCTAGCGATTAGCCGAGATGAAATCCGAGCAGTCTATGCACAGGGAGAAGATGCAGTCATTGCCCTAGTCGAAGGACTGTTAGAGCGCATCGCAAAGCTGGAAGATCGGGTGGAACAGTTAGAGAATCAGTTAGGCAAAAACAGTGGCAATCGTAGTAAACCGCCGTCAAGTGACGGGTTCAAACCGAAGCCAAAAAGCTTACGGAAAAAGAGTATTCGCTCCAGTGGCGGGCAAAAAGGGCATCGGGGGGAGACCTGAGAGTGGGTCGAAGCAGTCGAACAAGTTGAACAGCACCGAGTTGAGTGCTGTAGTAGCTGTGGTGCATCGTTGAGCGAGGTAGAAGCGGAGTCTTGGGAGATGCGACAAGTACAAGACTTAGCGCCGATCCAATGGACGGTGACGGATCATCAAGTGGAGGTTCTGCTGCTACTCGAACCCCTCCACTCATAGCCCATGATTTCTAGAATACCAGCCATGCGTTCAGAGTCGGCTTTGTTCATCTGACAGCCGAAGGTGGTGATGTGATAGCGGCGAGAAGGGTCGAGCATGAGAGTCTTCAGAGATAACAGCCAGCGACCTACTCTGGAGTGTTTTCAGGGGTCGTTGTGATCAGGCATCGCCTCCGACTCTAGACGACGGACATTTTGACTTGCTCGAATATACCAAGTAGCGGCAACTTGACTGGCGATCGCCATCGACGTAGTCAAGTATAAGTCATCACCAAACTTGGCTCCCATCCGTACCTTAAAGAGAGAAAAGCCACCAAGAATGTGAGACCTAAACCAGGTGTGAAGAGGGCGATACTCTGTCTGTAGTCTTTAACGCTTTTGAGGGGAAAGAAAAAGTTATTAGTTATGGCAACCACTAACAGCCCATTCAAAAATCCCACCCAGGAACCTAGTGCTCCTCCAAGGATTATTGATAAAACGAGATCTCCTAGTCGGTGATTGTATAGAGATAAACCTGCACAGAACAAAACTTCTAAGACCGTGACCACGCCGCTACTCCACGAGACTGCATTCCCAAGAACTTGTCCTTTTGTGATTTGAGGACTGAGGCTTGCTTTAACCGTAGTCAGCGATCGGGCCGTTTTAGCTCGCAAAACTCTCAGGCTTTTGGAGCGGATTGCAATCGTCGATCGAGGGCAGGTTCCGTCAGCCATTCTAGCCAGTCTGTCATCGCTTCATTCAAACTCGCAGATTGCTTAAATTGAATCCGCATATCCGCCTGCGGCAAATCGGCAGGATGTCTGCCCGTCGCGAGACAAATCAACGTCGCCCCCAGACTATAGAGGTCAGAGGCAGGAGTCGCCCGGCCGCCATATTGTTCGGGCGGCATATAGCCATAAGTGCCGACCACCGTAATCGTGCCGCCTTCGTAAGCGACCAGCGTTTGCACTGAGCCAAAATCGACGAGATAGACCTGTCCAACCGTGGTGCCAGAGCGATCGCCTAACAAAATATTGCTGGGCTTAATGTCACGATGAACGATGGGTGGCGACTGACCGTGCAGATAAATCAGAATTTCTAATAGGGATTGTCCTAACTGCTGCACATCTGCCTGACTGAACGATCGACCTGCTTTAAGGTGCTGATCTAACGATTTCGCATCGATATAGCTTTGCGCCAAAGCTACCCCTTTATAAGTCGGTGACTCTAACTCAAAGTAGCCGAGATAGCGAGGAATGGCGGGATGATTCAACGACTTTAAAGTCTCGGCTTCTCGTTCAAACAGTTTTAGATCGTCCCATTCAAACTCGTGATT
>JBBRCV010000303.1:0-5621 GCA_038204505.1 Elainellales cyanobacterium | reverse complement strand
GTCTATGCCAACTTGGCAGGCGCTCAGATTAATCAGGCAAACCTGAGCCAGGCTAACTTAAGCCGTGCTAACCTCAGCGGCAGCAACCTCAGCGGCAGCAACCTCAGCGGAGCCGTGTTGTTTAATGCCAATTTGACGGGCGCAGACCTGAGCGGCGCAGACCTGAGCGGCGCAGATTTAAGAGGCTCTCGGCTATCTGGGGCAAACCTGGCAGGGGCAAGGCTAGAAGGGGCTAATTTTTTGGGCGCGGTCGGGCTACCTTCTGAAGTTGCCACTAATGATAATCTTTATAGCTTAGGGCTGGCAGAAGCGCAGCGCGGTAATTTTAGGGGCGCGATCGAACACTACAATCAGGCGATCGCCGCAGATGACAGCTTTGCCAATGCTTATCTAGCGCGCGGCATTTCTCGGGTTCAATTGGGCGACCAAACGGGGGCATTGCAAGATTCTAAGCAAGCTGAGCAGCTTTACACCGCTCAGGGCAACACTGCTGGAACTCAGGCATCAACCCAATTCTCTGAGGGCATTGAGGCAATGCAAGCAGCGGCGGCTCAAGGGCAACGCGGGGCACGGGGCAACTTTATGAATGTGTTGGCTGCTGCTGCGAGTCTTCTACTGCGATTTGCCTTGCCTTAACCCACTCGCTATTGCTATTGGTTATTGGTATTAAACAGAGGGCGCAGGAAGGGCAAAATTTTTCCACTGACACAGCCGTAGGAGTCTCGCTCATATAACTCATACTATATCAAGGTACGAAAGCCTTGCAAGAGAACGTTTTAGTAGGAAGATTTGGATAGATTGTTTTTGCGAGACTCCGTACAATAGGCTGTGTCGATTAATCTTCGCTAAATAAGCTTCATCGATCGCCACTTGAAGGCGATCTTTTTTTAATGTTTCGATGACTGTAGTTAGGCTGATTTTAAGCACTTGTGCAGTAGCGCGAATTCCGCTGCCATTAAGTGCTATTTCAGTAGTTTTCTGTTTGACTTCTCTCAGGTAGCCTCGGTAGGCATAGGCTCGAATGAAGATACCACATTGTTTGCCAGCTTAAGAACGATCGTGCTTCACCACATCATTACTTTTTGAGATCAAAGCTGAGAATCCTTCATCTAAAAAACATGCGGGAATCTCCGGGTGTTAGTCTGAAAAAACGTAAGTAATATTTAGCAGCAATTCCAAATTCAAACTTGAAAGCAGCTTTTTGGGTGGACTATTTCTAGCTTCTTGAAGCCATTATCATAAGCCAACGGTAAATTAAGACTTATTAAATCAAGACTTCTTGAGCGTCCCAATCTCAACCTATAGCGAGAAGATTTGCATGGAAACAACAGAGAAGATGAAGCCCTTTCTGCGTAACCTGGTAATTGGCTGTTTGTTGTTCAGTATCACTTCTCTTCTATGTTTTGGGATTGTGGGAATAGGACGAGGTGATAGTGTTAGTAATTCCGACGGGGCGGTTTTATACGCGGCTGGACGGGCTTGGCTGAGTGGCTTAAATCCTTATCATCACCCTGATTTAGTACAAAGTGTTGACGGAATGGGGATAGATTTGGATGGAATTATATTCTTTTATCCTCCTCAATCTGCGGCAATTTGTATTTTGCTGGCACTGTTTAGCTATCCTGTCGCAAAAGTAATCTGGTTATTAATTAATCTAGCTGCGATCGCTGCAATTATTGCCATAACTAGTGAAACAATCAGGCAGTACACCAAGACTAGCTTTGGTCGGCTTGGCAGTTGGATTATGGCAGCAGTGATCATTGGCAACCCATTTACAACCCATGTCGTTTGGATGGGGCAAACATCTCTTGTTGCTTTGGCAACAACAATGGCAGCCTGGTTCTTTAGTCAGAGAAAAAGTTGGTTACTTGCAGGTATCTGTCTTGGCATAGCAACTTTTAAGCCTCAATTTAGTTTCCTTCTGATTATCTGGTTTCTACTTCAAAAAGAATGGAAGATTCTGCTGACTGCTCTTGGATCTGCTTGCATCCTCAGCTTTTATCCTTTGGTGAAATGGGGACCAATCGGCATGTTATTAGCATGGAAGTCAGGAATTTCCGAAGGATATGGTTCTCTGATTTACAACACACCTGGATTTCAGCATAATATTGGCTTACAAAGTCTTCTTGCATCTGCGGGTATTTCTATCCCAACTTTGACACCAATTGCAGTAATTTTAGTCGTTTTATTGTGGATATTTCGCAACAGAATTGAAACAAAATATGTGTTCGGTATTTTGATGACATTTACCCTGACTTTTGTTGGGTACAGTCATGATTATGACTACGTGTTCTTGATTCCTGTTTTAACCTCATTATTGTTGTGTGCTTACAGTGTCCCCAAAACTTGGCTGGTGACTATTCCCCTTGTAGCTCTTCTGTTTGTCCCCCAACGATTCTTTCGAGTTCTTGAGATTCCTGTACTCAATCACTGGAGAACAGTCATTGTTTTCATCTTTATGGTGATTTTAATTAGTTTTAGTTTTATAAACGGGAAGAGAGTCAGAAACTACTCTTAATGATTGCTCCAACATCCGAAAAGTTTACACTCCGCCCGTCTAGTTCACTCCCGATAAAGCCATAGATCGAGCAAGTTGGAGTTCTTTACGGCTTGTGATGTTCGTGCCAATGCCGAGCAATGTCAATTCGACGACAAATCCAAACCTGCTCATGTTCTCGCACGTAGTCTAAAAAACGGGCAAGAGCAGCCGCTCGTCCGGGTTTACCAACTAACCGACAGTGCAGCCCTACGCTCATCATTTTAGGAGCCGTCGCCCCCTCTGCGTAGAGCACATCAAAGGTATCACGCAAGTAAGCGAAGAATTGATCGCCGCAATTAAACCCTTGATACGTTCCAAATCGCATGTCGTTCGCATCCAAGGTGTAGGGGATGACAAGATGGGGTTTACCAGATTGATCTGCCTGATCATGCACCCAATAAGGTAAATCATCGGCATAGCTATCGGAATCGTAGAGAAAGCCGCCCTCTTCTACAACTAAGCGCCGGGTATTGGGACTAATGCGCCCTGCGTACCAGCCCAAAGGACGCGAACCCGTAACTTGTGTATGGATGGCGATCGCCCGCTGCAAATGCTCGCGCTCCACCTCCTCGCCCACATACTGATAATCGATCCAACGATAGCCATGACTAGCAATCTCCCAATCTGCCTCCAGCATTGCCGCCACAGCTTCAGGATTGCGCTCTAGCGCCATGGCTACCCCGTAGACGGTTACAGGCAGCGATCGCTCCGTAAACAACCGATGCAGCCGCCAAAAGCCTGCCCGACTGCCATACTCATACATCGACTCCATATTCATATTCCGCACTCCCAGCAGCGGCACAGCCCCCACGCTTTCCGACAAGAACGCTTCAGAGGCAGTATCACCATGCAAAATGCAGCTTTCTCCCCCTTCTTCGTAATTAATGACAAACTGCACCGCAATGCGAGCCTGGTTTTGCCATTGAGGATGGGGCAAATTGCGCCCGTAACCGACTAAATCCCGGGGATAGTGTGCAGTCATTCGCTAGAGCTAGGATTAGGACTCCATCATGGTAAGCTTTTGCGGAGATCTGGCAAAACTTTTATGTTAAAGAAACTTTTAAATAGACCAATTTTTAACCAACAATCTCAAGGAAACTCCTGGGTTTTCTGGTTTATTCTAAGCTGCCTAGCTCCACTTTACTACGGCATTACTTCACTGGCTAACGCCTTTAGCCATCCTTACTTAATTCAAGACGATGCCCGACAGCATATTTTTTGGATGCATCGGTTTGTTGACCCCGCTCTTTTTCCTAACGACATCATTGCCGATTATTTTCAGCTCATTAATCCAGCCGGATATAAGGCTTTCTATTATTTCATGGCGCAACTAGGAATTGAGCCTTTACTGTTAGCCAAACTATTACCTATTGTTCTAGGCTTTGTCACTTCTGCCTACTGTTTTGGCGTGGTAATGCAGCTATTTCCAGTTCCATTTGGGGCTTTTTTGACGACGCTGATCTTGAATCAGGGACTGTGGATGAGAGATGAAATTATTACAGGAACTTCAAGAGCATTTTTATACCCATTATTTCTGGCGTTTATTTATTACTTGCTCAAAAAATCTTTTATTGCTTGCATGATTAGCGTGGCGCTACAAGCCGTATTTTATCCCCCCTTAGCATTGGTAGAAGCGGGCACTTTGTTGGTGCGGTTGATGCGCTGGGAAAACGGAAAACCCCAGCTTTCCAGGCAACGATCGCCCTATCTATTCGCTCTAACTGGGGCAGGACTGGCGATCGCCCTCATCCTAGTTTTCTTCCCTGACCTGTCAACCTTTGGACCTATGGTTACTGCCGCCCAAATGCAAGCCATGCCGGAGTTTGGAGCAAACGGAAGACTCGGCTACTTTGATCAAGACTTTTGGCAAACCTGGATCAGCGGTGATAGTGCTATCCTTCCTAGATTCGTTCCGCCCATTATTCTACTGAGCGTTCTCTTTCCCGCGTTTCGCAGAAGATCGCCTCTATCTCATCTCGTGTCTAAAGAAATTACGCTGCTACGTGATCTGCTGTATGCCTCACTTTGTCTTTTTTTGTTGGCACATATCTTGCTGCCTCGACTGTATTTTCCCAGCCGTTTTACTGGAGCCAGCTTCTGGTTTGTGATGGTAATTTTGGCTGGAATTGGGATTACATTAGGGTTGGAAAAGTTGAGAGTTAGGTTACTTCAGCAAAACTTAAATGATGTAAAAGTGAAGGGATCGATCGCCCTCATAATCCTCTTTATCCTTACCAATTTACTAATCCCATTCTTTCCATCTATCTTCCTTAAAGGGCAATCTCAAATCATTGGCGGCGCACCCAAACTTTATCAGTTCTTTGCCCAACAGCCCAAAGATATTCTGATTGCTTCTCTAGCTGAAGAAACTGATAACATTCCAGCGTTTAGCAAGCGATCGATCTTAGTTTCTAAAGAATACGCTCTACCGTTTCACCTAGGCTATTACAATCAAATTCGGCAACGAGCGATCGACTTAATCAATGCTCAATATAGCCCCTCTTTACCTGCACTTCAAGACTTCATTAGAAAATACAATATTGACTTCTTTCTAGTCGATCGCAATGCTTTTCAACCCGAAGCGATCCTTAACAACCCCGGTTTAAAGAACTGGCTGGTGCAATTTCAACCTGCCACGAATGAAGCGATCGCCCGTCTCCAAAAACAGGAAAAACTGGCGATCGTTCCTCTCATCAAACCCTGCACCGTTCTGAAAGCTAACAATTTATCTGTCCTAGAAGCTCAATGCCTTCTAGCGGGGGGTGTGAGGACATTGGAACACCCCTTAAAAGAGCCGAGAAGCCCTACCGCAACTCCCTAATCGCCTGCTGAATCCGATCTAACAAAGATGGGTCGGCATCTTGCGCCATCCGAATTTCATTAAAGCGAGTAATCGTCAAGCTGTTTCCCTCAACAATAGAAATGGCTTGATTGCAATAATTCGCCGCAATCTGCCGCACATTACCAGGCAAATCATTCAAACTACTGGGACGATGACACTCAATTGGAGGCACGCTCCCACTAATTTCCTTAATCTGCTCATACGCCGACTGCCGCAGAGGCTCGATCGCCAACACTGAAC
>JBBRCV010000302.1:0-5650 GCA_038204505.1 Elainellales cyanobacterium | reverse complement strand
ATCGTATGGTTGCCTCTTCGTTGGTCTGCCATAGCGTTTTCGCTTTAGATTACCATCGGTTAGGTAGCTCAGCAAATTACGCTAGAAATGAGTAGCAGCTAAAGCCTCCCACTGAAAGTGGGTAGTTTTGGACTAGCGCATTGGGACAATAAAGCAATGGAAGCCAATAAAAAAGTTCAGGTCAAATCTGGCTCTACGGGTTGATATGGAAGCAAGTTTTTGGCATCAAAAATGGAAAAAAGGGGAGATCGGGTTTCACAGAAGTGAGGCAAACCCGCTGCTCATCAAGCATCTTGAAAAGTTTAAGCTGGCGAAGGGCAGCCGTATTTTCCTACCGTTATGCGGCAAGACACGAGATTTTGCCTGGTTGCTTGCCTCTGGTTATCGGGTTGTGGGCGCAGAATTGAGCGAACTCGCGATTAACGAGTTGTTTGACGAGCTTGGAGTTGAGCCAAAGATTTCCAGAGTGGGTGAATTAACGCTCTATCACGCAAAAGATATCGACATATGGGTCGGCGATATTTTTGATGTGTCTGCTGAGGTTCTTGGGCTTGTTAACGCCGTATATGACCGAGCTGCGTTGGTTGCCATGCCAGCCAATAAGCGAGATCAAAATACGTCTCATTTAATGAAAATCACCGATACGGCACCGCAGTTGCTGATCTGTTACGACTATAATCAACGGCTCATGGATGGACCACCGTTCTCAATCAACGAAGAAGAAGTCAAACACCATTATGCAGATGCTTATCAATTGCAGCCTGTTGAAAGCAAAGATGTTGTGGGCGGGTTAAAGGGAGTTGCGACGATCGAGACTGTTTGGCTGCTCCAAAAAGCTAAGTAGGTGTTTTTTGGCAATCCTTTCAAGGAAGAGAAGACGTTTCTCGTTGAACAACTCACCGATCGCAGCACTGGAGGCGATCGCAGAAAAGAACACACTAATCAAGTGGATTCAGGCACAAAGCCCTCAGCGATCCGCTGCATTTCTTGGGTTGAGACTTTAATCAGCCGATTAATTTCATTGACCCAGTTTTCGTAATCTTGAGCAATTTCTTCTCCAAAACCATCGGCTTCAACATGGCGAATGATGGATTGAATAATCGGTGTGGCAATACCGATGCCGAGTAAAAGATTGAACCCAGTAACGACAGCAGGCGCAGAGAGAATAACAATGAACTCAGGAAAGAGGGCAAGAACGGCTATGAGAATGAGAAAAAAGATGGGTGTTGTGATGCCAGCACTCACGGCAGCCGCAACGATGCGATCTTTGAATTCTTCAGCAGTGATGTCTCCTCGATACAAATCTAAGGCATAAGAGGCGGCTGTGACTAATGACTGGGTGACGATCGCAGTGCCTGTCGTAGCAAGCCCCAGTTGGGCGATCGTGCCAGAGTTTTGCAGCAGAGACTCAAAGGCGTTATGGAAGCGGATATAAATTTGTTCGCCGCCTGTCATGTTTCGAGCACCGCGACAGAAATTATCAGCGCCGATTTCCCACGCGATGTTGTCGGCTTTGTTGGAGCCACCGTGATGGTGCGATCGGATGTGGCTTCCTTGCTTATTGGATAGGAAGTCACTGATATTGCGTTGGCTGTCTCCTAGTTTAGAGGTGCCTGGAATTTTGTTGAACAGATCCATGATATCTGCATCAAAACGAGAGAAATCGGTCATTCTGGTGCCTGCACGATACTTTAGTCGGTAGGCAATTTTGGGCATTTCTCTGGCGAGGTCGGCGGCAGTTTGGGGGAGGTCTTTGAGAGTATGGGCGATCGTCATTCCTGATGTGCCGATGGCGATCGCTTGTATTGTAAGTTGGTTGTAGGTACGCGTGATTGTATCAGATCCTTGTTGTATGGCTTCAGCGGAGAGTGCTCTAGCCTGTTCAGTGGTTTCTGAACCTAAGACGATCATTTCATCGAATGTGTTTTCCCCTTACTCAACTGCCTCAGTAACCGTTTGGTTGACTTGACTAGTTGTTTTGCTAAGTTGACTTGCTGCGCTTTGAATAGCTTCTTGAGCAGAGTCTACGGCTTGTTGAGCTTGTTTGAAAAAATCCATAATGGCGGATATTGAGGATTAAGGATAGAAAAGATAGTGAGTCGAGTTTAAACTAAGGTTTCCGCGACCCACGTGAACAGAACGAGTTCAACGCGAAAATTTCTTAGAGAGCTTGACGGCAGCGGCAATGGCTTAGTCAGATCCGTCGAGACGTAACAACCGCAAGGCAACGGGCGATCGAATTGATCTACAAAACGATTCGGGAATGGTGTTAGAAATTCGGACAGCAATATGCGAAATAACTTCGGCGCAAACGTTCCTACATCACAGATAAATGGCATCTCGATGAAGTAGTGGTGACAAGCAAGAAGAAGCGATATTGCTTGTGGCAGGCAGTGGATTCAGAAGGGAATGTGCTGCATAAACTCCAGTAGGAGAAAGCGCATTTTATCGAGTGACACTAGATTATGAGGCTTGCTCCAACTCTTCCAGAATTGCTGCCTTCTCTGCTTCAGTATCAGCCTCCTTGAGTCGGCGGATTCCTTCAAGCGGGGATGAGTATAGCCAAGGTCGCACCTATCGTAGGAGAGGGAATAGAGATGAACCGTTCAGAGGCAGACAGATCATTGGCTATTGGCTATACCTGGCAAAATGCAAACGGCTCCGCTATGAATGCCACGTTTGAAAGAAATAAACGTGCCACGAAAGCCCAGACGGGTTTGAAATAGATCTAGAGGCGATCGAGCTGCCACTGAGGCACACTCAACCCAACAGTTACAACGCTTTTAGTCCTCAATTCTCAACCTGATTGAGCATCTTGTGGGTTCAATGTATTAATTGGAACAAAAGTGGGTTGTTCAACACGAGGACAAGGAGAGAGTTAATCGACACAATGGCACTAAGGCTCGATAACTCAGGATGTAATGATGGAGAATCCAGCGCACTTCCCAATTGAATTTGACTTCTACAGTCCGACAGGGCAACAATCATGTGTGCAGGCTAGTCAACCAATAGCAGCACAAGAGGGACAATCCTGCCAGGAGGAAATTCCCAGAGCGCAGAGGGGAAGAACGCTAACAGGGCCACTAACAGTTATCGTCTTAACGGTTATTGCTACCCTCAACCTAGGGGTGCCCCAAACTGTAGCGCAAGATTTCCAGGTTAGTCCCGTCTTTGACATGGGTATTTTGACCAATACCCTATCGCAGAGTGCCCTTATCCAGCAAGAGCAGCAACGCCAGCAACAGACTGCTACCCCAAGTCCTGCCCTGCCGTCGGGTCTGATTGGCAGCGTGATGTCAGCCACATCATCCCCTAGTTCTGAAGTGAGTCTTGATTACACGCCGACCCCGACATTAGCGCGTGAAACAGTGTCAGGCTTCGTGATGCGGTTGCAGGTTAACAACCCCCAAGCTGCGGCTGCGCTCGAACAGCAGCTCAGTCAATACGATTACAGCGAGGTTTATCAGGGACTGATTGCTGAGACTGGTTTGCACGATGGCGATACGGCGGATGCCCTCACCGCCTGTCTGGTGCTGGGCTGGATGATCGCCAACGGAAATCCGACGAACCCAGCAGCAACGGCACAACCTGACCAAGCTCTGGCTGTGCGTCAACAGATTATAGCTGCGCTTGCCAATAATCCAGTGCTATCAGACCCTAATACACGGGCGCAACTTGGTGAGGAACTGAAGCTACTCTTCGTGGTGATCCATGCAGGCTGGCAGGGAGCGCAGCGGGAAGAAACGTTGGCAGCTTATGCCAATAGCATTGCTGGGATGTTCCAGCAGTTCGGCGGTGAGGACTTGAGGCGCGTTGCTTTGACGGACACTGGCTTCCAGCCCCGATGATGGGGAACGCGACAAAGAGCGGGGAACGCAACATTGGTAATTTCAGCCATCCAACCTGCTCAAACCTCCACCCCAAAAAGATGGGGAGAGTTCAGAAAATTGTTAAGAAAAATGCCATCTAACAAAGAGCGTCCCATAGAGGGATGAGTCCGATCGCCTCTGGTCGGTTCGCATCAACTTGGCGATCGCTCAGGTTAAAATTCAGCAACAACAGTGAAACGAGGACAACCTGCTCCAACTGGGTTTATGTAGCAGTTACAAGTTTTGTATCGCTATTTTGGTAATGGATTAACAAGTGACTGAATATAGGGCTTGGACGAACCATAGCTGACGATTGCTACGTCAAGATCAACATGTTTGTAGAGGTTCAAGGCACGTTGGATTCCTCCAATGATCCAATCAGTCCCATTACCAAATGCGCCGCCGCCAAGCAGTGTAAGAAACAACCTATTATTTCCATTTCTGACCGAATTCAAGATCGCAGTACAAATCGTTGCCTCATAAGATGCCTCTAAAACGAGCCGTGCGAATTCTGCCCAAAGATCTGAAGAATGACGGGAATAAGCAACTGGCAAAGCAGAACAATAGGCTTGTGAAACCGTATGCTGGGAGTTATTGAGCGTTACTTGCGTATCCCACTGAATGCCGATTCGTAGCAACTTTCGCAATCCATCCAGTTTACTCTCACTTGATGATCGAAGTCGATTTGATATCTCGACCAAACCACTTTGCGACGCCAAAGCATAACCGTTTCTCATTTCCCAAAGACGGCTCTCGGAATTGCCTAATGCTGCTCCGATATCTGCAAGGCAATCAATTTGGTTTTCTGCTGATTGACCAATTTGCCCATTGACGATCGCAAAGTAGTTTCGATAAATCGTTCCGGCACCCGCCGCGACAGCACACGCTGGTCCTTGGGTCGGATCATTCTCATAAATTCCCACACCATGCTCTGGCGTTACATTCGGAGACATCATTTCGAGCAGATTAAACTGGGAAGCGACCTGAAAAAGCGAACCAGAATTTGATGCGTTTGTGTGCAAATGCTGGACGTTAGCAACGACTTCACGTACTGATATTCGTCCAACCCCATGTCCACTCGAATGGACGCGTTCTCTCAATTCGCCCAAAGATGGGGTTTCCAATTGACCGCAAACCAGAACCTTTCCGTTTACATGGGATTTTAACGCTTTGCCATCAACAGTAAGGTTTTTGTGCACCTGCTGTGGTGTCTCTTCAGGAAAACCAGTCAATGTTTCAAACCACATCATTGGACTCCTTCAAACGACCTAATGGATCGCTGGTGGTGATCTAGACTCGTAGATCTAATCTTAGAATAAAGCGATCGCCTATGCCTTTAAGGGACACGATCACATCCAAGATCACTCTATTATTGCGATCGCGGAGAAGAAACTGTAAACAACCTCGTCATAGGATTGACTCCCTTAGCCGTATCTCCAGCTTCATTAAGATATTCGGATATGCCAAAAGCCTCTTCGGTTGTTCGCAGGAGAGAATAATGATTGTAGGGCGTTGAATCTACGACACCGCGATCGCCATGGTTCGTGATGACAAGGGTGGCAATATGTCCACCGCCAAAGTTTGCCTCACTATTAGGATCAAACCCGCAACAACCTTGAGCTTCCAACTTATTTTCGGGATTGTTGTCCTCATCCCAGGTCAGCACGATCGCAGTATTATCTGGCGATGCCCAGACCGAAGACTTCATAATTAGATCAACCCAGTTACCGATTTGAGCGTCTCCTGTTTGAATGAGTTTATCCGTGTTGGGACATTCTTGA
>JBBRCV010000301.1:0-5737 GCA_038204505.1 Elainellales cyanobacterium | reverse complement strand
TAAACGATATCATTAAACGTGGTTGTGCCGCCCGTCCTAACGAGCCTTAAAAAAATATGTATATCTATGGGGTGGGGGAATTTGGCCCGCGCGGCAAATAGCCCCAAACCACGGCTAGGAACCTGTTTAATTTATTTTTATAAGCTGCTTAATTGAGCAGCTTTGCCTTAGCAAGCTGGAACTCTTCTTCAGATAGTGCGCCTGCATCTTTAAGCTGCGATAGCTGGGTCAGTTGCGCCAAAAGATCAGTTTGTACTGCCGCTGGTGCCGCTGCCGGAACTACTGCTGGAACTGCTGCCGCTTGAACTTGTGCAGATTGCACAGCAGCGAGTTGAGCTTTCATTTGCTCCATCTCGTTTTGAGCCTGGATTGCGGCTGCCTGTTCTTGCTGCGCTTGCATGGCTTTTTGATCCATTGAGCCACTCACCGTTCTGCTTGTTGCTGTTGCAGTACTGCTGATCACTGCTGTTCTTGCGACAGTTCCCAACAAACCTCGACCACGCCGATTTCTCATTTGAGACTCCTTAGACTAAGAAAATAAAGCAAAAAATGGATACATCATTACACCCAAAAATTAGGTCTTGGACTATCCCTTGACCCCAACCTGCTCTGCTACAACCTGTTCAACGACACTGCTGGGAATCCGTTCGCTAAAGAGGAGTTCACCCTTGGCATTGAGAACCGCATCACGGAATGTCGTCGCCCAGATATTTTCAAACAGCATCAGGGCTGCGAAAGAGTCGTGACCTAAAGCTTGAGACATCGTTTGAACATCCTCTTCAGATATCAGCCCAGTAATATCAGCAATGATCGGATCTAAGATGCTGTGATCAATCTCTAGATCATCGATTTCGCTCATTGTTACTTCACCGCTCTCACTCTTTTTAACGAAGAGAATATCGATGATGCGTATCGTCTTATTTTCTACTAACTCTTTCAAGGCTGAGGCAATTTCATCTTGGATGGAATTACCGGGAAACTTGATGCACAGCATCTCAACTGGACCTAATGACATGATTCGCTCTCCTGAATTTAACGCTTTGATCGACGAACAGCACCGAGCAGTGACTTTAAAAGTCAATAGCATCGCGAATCAATGGACAGGTCATGCAATGTCCGCCGCCACGTCCGCGCCCTAGTTCAGCACCAACGATTGTAACGACTTCGATTCCTTCTTTGCGAAGAGCTGTGTTGGTATGGGTATTGCGATCGTATGCCATCACGACTCCTGGTGATAAGGCTACCATGTTGTTGCCACTGTCCCACTGCTGACGCTCCATGGCATAGGCATTGCCACCTGTTTCAACAACCCGCAGCTTTTTCAAATTTAGAGCTGATGCAACCACATTTACAAACGGCTCGGATTCCTTAATTAACTCATATCCCAGCGGCTTGTCACTGGGTCGTAAGGAAAACGTCACTACTTGATCCATGATTCCAGGAAATAATGTGACCACATCGCGATCGCAAAAAGTGAACACGGTATCAAGGTGCATTGCCGACCTGATCTTAGGCATGGCAGCCACGATCACTTGTTGAGCACCCCCCTTCGCAAACAGCTCTGCCGCCAGTTGACTGATGGCTTGGCGGGATGTCCGTTCGCTCATCCCAATCAGCACAACACCGTTGCCGATGGGCATGACATCGCCGCCCTCAAGGGTAGCAGACCCGTGGTGTACGGTTGGATCGCCCCACCAAACCTGAATGTTTGCCTGGGCAAAGTCAGGGTGAAATTTATAAATTGCCGTCGTCAAGATTGTTTCTTCGTGGCGGGCGGGCCAGTACAGCGGATTCAGAGTGACACCGCCATAAATCCAGCAGGTAGTATCGCGGGTGTACAAGGTGTTAGGCAGGGGCGGCAATAAATATTCGCCAATTCCGGCTGCTTCCTGAACAATCTTAAATACCTCGCTGCCATACTCGGCGGGAACATCGGCTGTTGAAAGTCCGCCAATTAGAAACTCTGCCAACTTGCGAGACGGCAGGCTTTCTAAAAACGATCGCGTTTCGTTAACCAGTCCCAATCCCACTTCATTAGGCACAATCTGCTGATCTAAAATCCATTTTTTGCCTTCGGGAATATCGAGGGTTTCGGTCAGCAAGTTATGCTTTTCAACGACCTCAACGCCGCGATCGCGCATTTTAGTCATGAAGTCGAAATGATCTCGCTTGGCATTATCAACCCACATCACATCATCAAATAACAGATCGTCGCAGTTGGTAGGGGTCAAGCGAGAGTGCGCTACACCCGGCGCGCAAACTAGAACTTTTCGCAGCGTGCCCACTTCTGAATGCACACCATAGACGGTGGAATTTGTGGCGATAGCGGTAGGCATATTAGTTACATTAGTCATAAATAACTCCGTTGATTAGATAGTAATTCGACCTGTTGAGAACCCGTAAAGCGCAGATAATGCAGCGATCGCCGCCACAGAAAAAACAACCAACTCGCTGAAGGTAAATACTTTTTTGTTTTGCTCACGACGAGCCAGGAAAAACAGAATGGTTCCTGGAGCCAAGATCAATCCCGCCATCAGCAGTTTTTCTAGACCCGCTGCGGAGAGCATTAAAATAGAATAAGCAGTGGCGATCGCAGCAATGATTAGCTCCTTGGTGCGATGACGCGAATCGCTCTCATAGGTTTCGCGAGTCAAAGCCAGTTTCAACGCGTATGCCGCAACCAGCAAATAGGGAATAAGAGCCAGAGCACTCGCCATTTCCAATGCTAACTCGAAGGCATTTTGAGCAAATAAGGTCACAATTAAAAATGCTTGGACAACAATATTAGTCATCCAGAGCGATGCTGATGGAACCTTCTGAGCATTTTCCTTGTTGAGGAAGTTCGGCATCAGGTTGCCTTTAGCAGCCATGAACGGCACTTCGGAAGCAAACAGAGTCCATGCTAGGAAGGCTCCGAGTACCGAAATCAGTAAACCAATACTGATAAAAATGTTACCCCAACGCCCTACAACCAGCTCGAATGCACCTGCCATAGAGGGATTACGCAACTCTGCTAGCTCCGTGCGTGGCAACAAGCCGAAGGGCATGACCGTGACTAGGATGAGCAAACAAAGGACTCCTACAAATCCTAGTATCGTAGCTACGCCCACGTCAGATCTCTTCTCGGCATAGCGCGAGTAAACGCTAGCGCCTTCAATGCCGATAAACACAAACACTGTAATCAGCATTGTGTTACGAATCTGGCTAAATAGAGACTCAGCTTCATATCCTTGACCGCCCCAAAAGTTTGCAGCAAAGACATCTGGTTTGAAGGAGAACAGAAGGGCAAAGATAAAGATGAGGATTGGCACAATTTTGGCGATCGTCACAATAGTATTTAACCCCGCTGCCTGCTTAATGCCGCGCAGAATCATAAAGTGAAACAACCACAGAATAATGGATGCGCCAATAATAGCCGCAACGGTGTTGCCGTCCCCAAATACCGGAAAGAATTCCCCTAATGTTGATTTAATTAAAACAAAGTAGGAGACATTACCCACACAGGTACTCGCCCAAAAAGCCAGCGCTGCCAGGAAGCCAATATAGTTACCAAATCCGGCTTTGGCGTAGGCGAAAATACCCGAATCCAAATCGGGCTTGCGTTGCGCTAGGGTCTGGAACACAAATGCCAGCATTAGCATCCCCACACCTGCGATCGCCCAGGCAATCAATGCGCCCATAACGCCAGTCGCCCGACCAAACGCTGAAGGGATGGTAAAGATGCCTGCACCCACCATCGAACCGACAACCAGTGCCGTCAGTGCTCCGATAGAAAGCGTTTGCTTATCCGGTGCCACGCTGGGAGCGGGTTCTAATGCCGAACTATAGTTATTCTCTAATGCCATCCGATGCTCCTACATGCTGCTGGATAAAACACGGTCAACGTCCGAATCTATTGGGTTGCACCGATAAAGATTGAGTTAATCGTGTACAACACTGCTGTTGACAGCAAGCTATACCTATCGAAACCTGTTCAGAGTTTTATATTTTTATCGCTCTTCTTAAACAACCCATAGCAGTCCTAGGAGATTTCCAGAAATTAAAACACCTTCGTAGGGCAGGCATCTTGCCTGCATATTGCTTTCAATGCAGACAAGATGCCTGCCTACGGGTATGTTCTGATTTGGAAATCGCCCTAAATGATTTGTGAACATTGTGGGGCAGGTAAAATGCCTACCCCACGATTAATCCTTAACTACAGGTCTGAACCAAAGTCTTCCCGCAGCTTGGTTTCTTGCTCAGTGGTTAGGTTCGATTGAATTAATTCACCTTTTTCTTCTGGTGAAAAAGCCGCTTCTACCTTATCCACCGTGACCTGACCCGTTAGCAAAAATAGAGCAGAGGTTCCTTCTGTTACTTTGTCTTGCAGGTCTGCAATGAAATTGTCATTGATGCCATAGTCGGTGAACTTACCGGAAACTGCACCTGCTGTAGCTCCGACGATTACCCCTAACAGAGGGGCAAAAAAGAGGAGACCAAACAACATTCCCCAAAATGCTCCACCCAGGGCACCCGCTCCCACGGTATTCATTGCCTGGTAGGTTTTAGGACGATTACGTCCTTGTGGCCAAGTGACAACTGCCGCATCTAGAACCTGAACGATCTGCTGTTTTTGCAAGCTTTCTAGCTTGGTTAAAGCGTTACTTGCACCCTCAGCAGTAGTAAATTTCCAAACAGTTAATGTTGACATGGTTTGCTCCGAGTTTATTTTTGTTTGCAATCCTTACCGAATCCATCGATTCGGTCACTCAAATTTTAGAACAGGTTTGCTACGGGTCGGCACGACTCGACTCAAGCAAGTGGGAAATTTGAGCGGATAGGGTGGCGGGGTTGAACGGTTTGGCGATCGCCCCAGCAAATCCCATTTGATGAAGCTGTTGGGAAGTAAACCAACTAGCTCTGGCAGTAATCAGCAAAATTGGGATGGATTGATTAATTGAATGTTGCTTCAACTGTTCAACGAATATTAAAGCATCTCTTTCTGAAGTCGAGGCATCTAATAAAATGACATCCGGGCTGGTTGTTATACATAGCTCAACGCCTTCTTGAATCGAATTTGATAGTGTGACTTCCCAGTCGCCAAACTCACTCAAACAGGTGTGCAAGACTTCTAAGATGCTGGTTTCGTGCTCAATTAACAGAATTGATTTAGTGGACATGAATAACGCCCCTCTGTCGGCAGAAAGGGAACGGCTTTTACTTGAGTGATTGTTTGAGCAGTTCTTCAATCTGAAAATGATGGTCGAAGTCTAGTTGCAAATCTTCCAATGTCTGTCTAGTAAGCGCTACCATAACCTCCGCAGAAGCATAGTTATGGTCATGGAGATGCTGTAAAGCCTGGTTTAAAGTATTAATTGCAATCTCAACACGACTAATTTTAGATAATTCCTCGCTGAACATGATGGCGTAACTTTCAGGTTACTTAGGATGATTTGCTCTTTACCTTAAAACAATAAGATATGAAACTGATATGAAATCAGGTTAGGAGATTTCCGAATCAGAATATACCCGTGGGGCAGTCATCATGCCAGCATACTGCTTTCAATGCAGGCAAGATGACTGCCCCACAAAGGGATTTTAATTGATGGAAATCTCCTTACCGAGAAAATGGGTCTAAAGCCCCGTCGTTCACGACGGCTTCTCTTCCGATTTCTCTTCCGGTTTCAACACATCTTATGATGAGTAAGCTATCATAAAAACAGGAGGAAAGCCATGCTAGTTCTTGAGTTCAAAGCCT
>JBBRCV010000300.1:0-5769 GCA_038204505.1 Elainellales cyanobacterium | reverse complement strand
GCATCTATAAAACGGGGCGTAAAGTTACAGAGGAGTATAAACAGAACATGGAAATTGTATTTGACGAGTATTTACCAAAGTGGAATTACACAGCCGTACCACAGATGCAATAATTATGGATCTTATTAAATCCTTATTCCTAACTGAGAATTCAGTAAACTAAATGCGGGCACTTGGATGGGATGTTCTATCCCTGATAGATTCCAGTGGGAACGAAAATTGCATAAGGGGCGATCGCCTTGCTGAACGGTCACAGATGACGGAGTTTCCCATTCAAACTGAGCCATCTCCTTCGGTAGTCCCCAGATAGCTCGCCCACCTGCCACCGAATCTGGATTATCTACGTAAATATGTGAAATCCAAGTGCCTATTTTTCCTTGATAGTGAATCAGGGCAGGGACTGCAATCAACTCACTGTAGCGTAGTGTAGACCCATCCTCATACGACCCTATGAAAACACCACCTAAAGTTTTTCCAGGAAAAAATGAGAAAATTTGCAGGTGTTGAGGAATGAAAGGACGCACGCGATCGATATCGACCCAGTGCAGCGCCAGAAAGCCGTGACCTTTTAATTTCCAAGGTGCTTGAGGATAAGTCATAAGAACGTTGGTTTCTACTTACTTAAGCTTGAGGAATTTTCTCAACTACCGTAGTAGCTTTCAAGATCATTTGACCAGGCTGTACGTCTAGATCATGAATCACCAATGACATTCCAGATAGTTCAAAATTTCGCAAGTCCGCCAACGTCGTAATTTCTTGCAAGATCAATTGAGTCAGTTGAGAGCTTGCTTTGCCTTCTGTTCCAGAGATTTCTTCAAATGCAATTTGCTGTCCCTCCTCCTTAACCGAAGGAACTACGATCGCCTCTACTTCTTGCATCTCACGCTCTTCGCCCATCAAAACACTGGCTTTAAGATGGACTTTTCCACCCTCTAAAAATTGAATGTCTACGTTCTGTACGTCAATGGCGATCGCTTCACCATCGGGACTAATCGTAAGGTTCTGCATTTTATCTCGAATGTAATCTGAGTTAAATGCTTGATTCACATCCTCTTGAGTAAGAGTCACATGGGCATCAGCTTCTGCGGGTTGAGTCAATTCAATTTTGCCAAAAATCGCACTCGCAGGATTAATAGCTACTGCCCCTGTATCAACTTGCAGTTTCTCCATTCGTAGGGAATTCTTCATCACCAAGCCTTTCCCTGAAACAGATACGGAATCAACCTTCCCTTGAATCAACTTCAGAGGATCAGTGCGGATGTCTATATTAACGTCCTCAACTTCGTCTAACTGCTGAGTAATGCCAACTTCTGCCGCTTTGCTGAGTGCGTGTTCCCCTAAATCTGGTTCGCCTAATCCCATGTGTTGTCTCTACTTTATTACTGAGTTATTAATTCCACCAGTAACAAAATAAATGATCGGACTCGCTTAAAGAATCTACACATAAGCGGATAAGAATAAAAATGGTGATCTGTCTTTAGATAGAGAAAAAGATACGATCCAGAACCAGCCAGTGTTCTAGAAATTGCCGCCCTTGAAAATCATGTAAATGCCTAAGATTGCTGCGATCGCCCCCAACGTTGTCGACCAGACCGGATGCTCACTCCGAATAGTCGTGCCTTGTTTGGTCTGAATCGTTTCCACATCGATCCAGGGCGAAACGCCACGCCGAAACCAGCCCGTCACCGTCACTACTTCATTCATGAGTTTTTGGGGACGAATGGGTTGCGGCATCAAATCTCCGAACACACCCAGACTAGAAGTATGGTGTAGTCGAATTAATCCGGTTTTGGTGTGTAATAGTAAATCTTGATGCAGCCAGTTCCCAAATCCTTTGCGTCCTAAAAGCTTGCCCTGTATGCGAATAGGCTGGCTATTGACAGGGAGGTTTGTCGGGTCGCTGAGTAAGGGTAACAAGTCAGACGTGACTTGAAGATTGCGTTTGATATCTGGGAAAAAAGTGTTGATGCGCCAGAATGTGCCAATGCTGAAGCCAATTAGCGGAGAGCCAATCAGAATCGAGCGATCGCCCCAAAGCCAACTTAATCCTAACCAGCCCGCTTTATCTGCAATCCATCCTAAACTCCAGAAGCCCAGGGCGATCGCCAGCCCTGCCACAATTCCCAAAAATGGAGCTGCCTGTAATAAGAATAGTCGTAGGTTACCGTCTCGGTTATTGCTTGTCCCCCAGTCCAACTCGCTCTCTAGCCGCCAATGCTTAGCATACATCCCTAACAAATGTAGGCGATCGCCCAATGCCCCATGACTATTATTGATCGCCAACCATTGACGATACGCATTACTTCGATCCCACTCCAGTAATGCAGGGCTAGGAAATTCTCTTAGCGCTTGACTCGCGCCGACGGGAATGAGCAGATCAAAGCTCTCTAACAAGGGACTGGTATATCCCTGCCGCTGAATTTCTTGATCAATGCCGATCGCCATTTTGACTAATCCACGAGTCAGCGCGTTAGGGTTTCCGGTCAACTCAGTGGCAGTGCGATCGCTGTAGTAATGGCGCATTCGAGCTAGTGCCAACCCCGGTAAACGCAGAAACCGATATAGCCCGTAAGCCAGTGAGGAAATGGTAACGGCGAGGGTTTGTAATACACGGTCATGTTGGCGATCGCCCCAAGTCGCCATCTGCCAATAAACCCAGTGTGGTAACTGCGCCACCACAGTAATCCAAGACAGAATTGCAAAATCCCAATGGATGATATGCGCTAATTCGATCGCATAAAGAGCGGCAATTTCATCCTCACTCAACTGCTCCAGTAATCCCTGACTCACTACGGCACGGGCATTGTTGGGAAGATAGCCATAGGTGAACAGCAACGGAGCCGCATCGGGCAGCAAGCCTAAACGAGGAATTGTTTGCCGTCGCTGTCCACAAACTCGTTTCAGCAATCGTGTTGCCTCTGGGCTGTGGCGCTCCAACTCTAACAACGAGAGTGGCTGGAGTTGATAGGTTTTTGTCAATATCGCATCTAGCAACCATGGAGAAGCCGCCAACAATAGTAGCAACAGCGCCATCAACCCAAAGGTGAAATTAGTGTTAAATGCCGCAAAACGCCGTAAGTCAAGGGGCCAACTAATCTGCCACAACACCCAGTTTATTATGCCCTGCGCCACCCAAGGCAAGGCGCACACGCTGACTAGAAACCCGACAACGGTCAACCACTCAACGCCCCAAAGTTTAGAAGAATCGATCTTGCCTAAGTTCGCCCATTTTTTTGCCCTGCCTGCCTGTTTCCAAGTCACTCTTGTTTGAATTGCGCTTATCTCTGGCTCTGCTTCTAACGGCAAATAAATTTCTGTTTCAACAGGTGTTTCTGAAATCGGCAGGTTATTTGAGGGATTGAGAGAATCTTCGGATGTAGATAACTTTTCTGATTTAGATGACAAAGAAGGCGTGGTTTGATTTGATTGACCAGCAGGCTTTTCTACAGGCTTCACAGAGGCGATCGCCCGTCGCTCTTTAGGTAACGCATCAGTGAAAGGAGGTAACGCATCAGTAAAAGGAACAAATCCTGTCAGATCAGTGGCGGCAGAGGGCGCTTCAGCATCCGATCGCCCATTCAACTCCGCTATAGTTCGGTTTGCCCAACTTTGTACCTGTGAACTGGCATGGTTACAAAGCGATTGACAAAGAGTGCTTGCCCGTTGGCGATCGCCCGTTTGAGCGTAGGCTTTAACCAGCCCCATTTCTGCCCTGGCTCTTGTGGGCGCGTTAGACGTTGATTGTTGGACGCTTTCTAGAATGGCGATCGCTTCAACATAGTCTCCACGCTTCAGCGCTGCCAACCCCAACTGCAATGAAGAAGGTTCGTTCATATCGCCCATGGTTTGCTTGTTCACCAAATTTGCCCTGAAGTTGCCCCGAAGTTGCCAGAGGTAGGATACCCCCATCTATTCATAACCTTCAACCTCTAACCTTTAGCACTGTGCTAACACTGGGCGCTGTCTTAAGATAAAAGTATTAAATGATGTAACAAATAGAGGAAACTATGCCTCAACAAAACCCTACATGGGATTTAGGAAGATTTGTAAAAACCTTGTCCTACTATGGAGCCGTCCCATTTCTCAGCGATTTGGATTGGTTCCAGCAATGGTTTGGCAGTCGCCCACACCCTAAAGTTGATACTGCATCCATGATTACTCCTGCTGCGATTACTCCTTCTGCAAACATGACAAACTCTGACGCAAAAATAGTTTTAGTAGGCGGTACAGGTGCGATCGCGCCACAGGTAACGCAGAAGCTAACGGCAGAAGGCGGCTCCTTGGGGATTCGTGTTCTTCCCTTTACTGCCGATCAACCCCTCGCTCTCAACATACTGCAACAAACCACCGCGATTCTAATTGATGCCGCTGAATCAACCCCACAATTCATTAAAGCCCTAGCAGACTACGACTTTGGACAAACCATTCAACCTCTATTCGATTTCACCCAATATTCCAGCAATCTCAAAGAAGTTTGGGGCGCGTTAGATGATGTGGTGATGGGTGGAGTCAGTGAGAGCAATATTCGCTTTAAAGACGCGATCGCCGAATTTTCAGGCAATGTTTCGATCGCTAATTCTGGAGGATTCGCCTCAGTTCGGACTCGCAACTTTGAACCCGCGGTCGATCTCTCTAGCTACGACGGCATTGTTCTACGCGTTAAAGGCGACGGCAATCGCTATAAATTCATGCTTCGTACTGAAGATCGTTGGGATGGCGTTGCCCACTGTCATTCTTTCGACACCGTTGCAGACGCTTGGATCACCGTTCGCATTCCTTTTACTGAGTTCATTCCCGTTCTAAGAGCGAAGACCGTTAGCAATACTCCACTTGATACTCGGCATGTTAACGCTTTGCAGATGATGTTAAGTAAATTTGAATATGATGGAGCGCTGAATCCTCACTTTCAACCCGGAGCATTTCAACTTCAAATTGAGTCTATTGGCGGATATGGGCGACCCCTTGCGGGTATCTCGAAGAGCGCGCTTTCAGATACCCGCAAGGAGTCACTACTGCCTCAACTGATTGTAGTTGGCGATCGTCCTCAAATAGATGAAAAGATGAATGAAATTATCCGTCAGATTGGCATTCCTTATACTGTCATTTCTCCTAGTGAAGAAGCTGTAGATCAGTGTATCGAAAAAATAAAATACGCTCAAGGAAATACCTAAGAAAATAATCTTTTCCCTATAGTTTTTCCCTTCCTCACAAGTTCCTCAAAGTGTTGCGATAAAAGTAAAGCTATCGGATGAAAGATGACGCGAAGGCAGGTTTATATGCTCTACAAAATCTTGGTGGCAGTGGATGATTCATTCATGAACCGAATGGTTTTTGACGAGGCGCTAGACCTAGCTCGTAAAACCGGAGCCAGCTTGATGCTGCTGCACGTAATGACTCCTGATGAGAAAAATCATCCAGAATTGCCCCGAAGCTATGTTCCCTACTACTATCCCATCATTACTGACGAGCTATTGCAGCAGTATCAGGCAGAGTGGGAAGCTGCCGAAAACCGTGGGCTAAAACTACTGCGATCGCTAGCCCAAGAAGCAACAGGAGTGGCGATCGAGTTTACTCAAAACATTGGTGACCCCGGTCGCGTCATTTGTGACCTTGCCAAGGATTGGGGCGCGACTTTAATTGTAACGGGGCGAAGAGGTAGAACAGGGCTAAGTGAACTGTTCATGGGAAGCGTCAGCAATTATGTAATTCACCATGCGCCTTGTTCGGTTTTTGTGGTACAGGGGAAGGTGCAAACTGAGGTGAAAGCTA
>JBBRCV010000299.1:0-5880 GCA_038204505.1 Elainellales cyanobacterium | reverse complement strand
GTTTCTTCAGTAAACTTGCTGCGCTCTGTTAAAGAAAAGCGGTTGAACTGATCTTCCGCAGCTTCCAGGCGAGTTTGCTGGGTGTCGCTGCCTGCGTAACTCCAGTACTCTGGGTGACGAAGTAAGGAAAGCGTGGTCTCTAGCAGCAACAGGGTCAGACCTTCAGAGTTGCTAGTGTCAGCAGTTTTGGCAATGCGATCGAGATCAGCTTGCAAGCTGCGAGCCTCAGACAAAAGACCAACCTGGACTTTTGCGACAGAAACCACGGACGATCCAGTGGAATAGCCATATTCATTAGTAGTACCGCCACCTTGGGCAGAACGGAAACTACGAACGAGGAAGCTGGCGATCGCAAAGAAGATCAAAATCGAGAATAATCCACCCGCACCGCCACCGAAGCCAAACAAGGGCAGGAGGAACGGAAATCCAAAGCCGCCACCGCCGCCATAGCCGCCACCATAGCCGCCACCATAACCACCGCCATAGCTAGGAGCACTGCGAGGTGCGCTTCGGGGCGCGCTTCGGAAGCTACCGCCACCGACTCGACCACCACTCCGAGCAGCTAAGGCTCCGTCTGCTTGACTGAGGACTAGCGTAAATACTAAGAAGACCGCAAAGAGGGGCTTAATCAAAGATTTGAAAATTTTAGAGAGTTTTTTGTTCAGGTTGTTCATAGTGCCATGCCGATTCAAACTAGGGTTGACGTTGGCTGAGGCTGTAGATTCTCAATTAACCTTTTGGCTTAACCAAACGTTACAAACTATTCGTTTCATCTAGTCTATCTTCTCTGAGCCACGGACAGAAGGGTCTTAAGAGAGACTTAAGAGTGGATTACCGAACCTCTTTATTCTCCATTACCCGCCTCCTACAATCGTCACAACCTCCAGGCGATCGCCCTCCTGCACTTCGGTTTCATCCCAAAACTGCCGATGCAAAATCTCGCCGTTGTACTCTACTGCGACCAATCGGGGATTCATACCCAACTGGGTTAGGAGTTCAGGTAGACAGATTTGAGGCGAACATTGGCGGCGATCGCCATTAATTTGCAGTGTAATCAGAGAGTTCATTAGTATTGCTTACACTTTATTCGTGGAAGAGACAGGGAAAGTTCGGTGCAATTGTGAGATGAAAAATTGGGTTGTTAGCGTCGGCTGCTCGGCTGCCATAATTGACCGTACCACTGCCACTCGCGTTGCACCAGCGGCAAGAATAGGGTGAAGATTTTCAGTATCAATCCCGCCAATGGCAAACCAAGGCATGGGCGCATGGGCGGCGGCATACCTCACATACTCCAATCCAGCGGCGGCTTTTCCGGCTTTGGTAGGGGTTTCGTGAACGGGACCCACCCCAATGTAGTCGGCTCCTTCGGCGATCGCCCGCTGCATTTCATCAGGATTAGTTGTTGAACGACCCACAATTCGTTGACTGCCCAGAAGCTGACGGGCAAGCGCAATCGGCATATCTTGCTGCCCCAAGTGAACGCCATCAGCATCTACAGCGATCGCCAAGTCCACGCGGTCATTCATAATAAACAGCGCATCATATTGATGACAAAGCTGCTGGAGTCGCTTGGCATTGTGTAGCCGAGTCGAATCATCGGCATCCTTGTCACGGTATTGCACAAGGGGAACTCCGCCTTTGAGAGCCGCTTCAACGGTGGCAAAAAGATTTTCGACTGGGGAAGTGACTAAATAGAGGAGCGATCGCCCCAATTTCTGATGTCGCTGTTGCCCAATCAAACTCGTTTCCAGCATATAAACTTGGTAGCGCATCTGCTTACAATCTGCTGCCATTTGAGGAGTATGCAGCTTGCCATACTCTTCTAAAACCCGCAGAGCCTCTTCAACTCGGCAAAAGTTCACCCGTAGTACCTGAGTGATGTCCGCCCGACTTTCCTCTTGGGGATGGGTCAGGTCTGTGCCCGGATCGTTGCTTGTGTCTCGTGATGCCCAAATTTCGGGAGTGTGCCAGAGTGCCAATGCTTGCCGCAACTGCTTACACTTTGCGGTCAGATGCGCTTGGTTCAGCCCAAAACGACACCATTCTTCGATAACCCGAAGTCCTTCGCGGGCGCGGTCTAGGTTCGCGTCGAGGATGCGATAAAGAGTTGTTTTCGAGAGGCTAGTTTGGCTCAACGTTTCGCTCACAAGTCGTACATCTAATCTTCTGATCCTAGCAGCGAGTCAGCGTGATCGGGGATGCCTGATCTGTATCCGTCTCAATCTGACAATCTTCTCAATCTGACAATCTAACGTTCAGGCTGGCATTCAGGAACCACGAAATTTTATGGTGGTTTGATGCGTTTTCGAGATAATAGGGCAAAATTGAGTCGGTTCCCGAAAGGTTGATGTGCTTTGGCAATAGGAGAAAACCTCATGAGTCTGACCGTTTCCCCCAGCCGTTCTAATTGGTTTATACCTTGGGCTAGAGCTTTATCTGGCTTGGGGCTACTCACACTTCTGGGACTTGCCCAAGGAGCGATCGCCCAGCCGATTCCCGTGCCTCCCCCCATGCAGTCATCTAATCTTGCGCAGCAATTTCTGTTTGTCAATCCTGGTAGTGGCGATGATGCAGGTCTTGGCATGACCCAGCGATCGCCTTTTCGCACCCTTACCCGTGCTCTCCAATCTGTTCAGTCTAAAAATACCCAGTCCAACACCATCATCATGCTGGCAGCCGGAACCTACACGCTAGATACAGGCGAAGTTTTCCCGCTCATTATGCCGCCCGGAGTGATGATTCAAGGCGACCCGAGTACGAAGGGTCAGAATATTGTGATTCAAGGCGGCGGCTCGTTTGCAACGGCAACGGCTGGTCAGCAAAATGTGGCGATCGTGGGTACAGGGCAAATCATGGGCGTTACGGTCAGCAATCCTAACCCTAATGGCTATGGAGTATGGATAGAAGCAGGTAGCCCGCTCATTGCCAACAATACTTTTACGGGCAGTAATTTGGCAGGTGTTGCCATTATGGGAGACAGTACGCCTACTTTGTGGGGCAACACATTCAGCCACAATCGGGCAGGAATCGTGGTGGCGGCGACAGCTCAGCCTGCTATTAAAGATAGTTTGGATCAAGTTCAGGCAGCGACCTTTGCAGTATCCTCAGCTACAGTACCCTCAGCGCAGCGCGATTCCCGGCCTCCTGCCGCGATCGCCCCAACCACGACAACGCTCATTCGCCAACGATCTTCAGTCACCCTAATTCAAACGCCCCCCACTCAGTCAACAACCTTACCCGTTAATCGACCTCAGCTTTTGGCATCATCTCAACCCCGGGCACCTCAATCCCGGACACCTCAATCCCGGACAATACCCCCTTTAACCGCTGCGCCCCGATTGCAAAATTCCTCTATAGTGTCTCTTCCAGCCATGCCCCGAAGTTCGCGTGTTGCCCGCTCATCGGCAGTCAATATTCCCGTTCCTGCCCCCCAATCTGAACAGCGGCGGCATCTGCCCGTCAGTCGCTCTACGCCTATTCCTGTTCCTCCCCCCGAAACCCAGGCTGCTTCCTCAGCCGCTACCTTCACAGCGCCCCCGGCTTCTAGCACCTCGTCTAATCTTCTGCATGTACCCGCCGAACCGCCCATTGGCAATGTGGGAGATTTACCGATTGTCAATGTTTCTCGTAACCCGTTGCAGTATCGAGAGTCTAGCAGTAGACAAAGTGCAGTAGCTAGAGGGCTACGGTATCGAGTAGTAGTGGCGGCTGGCGGTCGGGCAGAGCAGGTGCGATCGCTGTTCCCTGGAGCGTTTACGACTTACTCTGGCGGCGAAGCAGTTTTGCAAGTGGGCGCGTTTGGCGATCGCGCTAATGCCGAGGAAGCTGCCCAAATTTTGGATAGTAACGGGTTGAACGGAACGATTGAACCACTAGATAATTAAATTAGCGGATAATTAAATCAGCCTCTCCAAAAAGTTTCTGTCCCATGAGTCGAGACAACTCCTTTGCCCGAAGTTTTATGTGGATGAGCTTTGCCACAGTGGGCTTGATGATAGCCAGTCAAATGGGGGCGTTCTCTGCTTTAACTGCTAACGCTTTGAGTCCTTTGTCGTTCTCGACCCAGGCAGAAGAGGAGCGATCGCGGGTTATGGTGGACTTAAGCGATCGCAAAGTTTATCTCTACATGGGCGAAAATATTCAAGCGAGCTATGACATTGCCGTGGGGCAAGCAGGTTGGGAAACTCCAGCAGGCAAATTCAGCATCCTTAATATGCAACTCAATCCTGCTTGGCGACATCCTTTTACAGGCGATGTCATTCAAACGGGCACAGCTAACCCGCTGGGTAGCCGCTGGATTGGCTTCTGGACGGATGGCACTCATCAAATTGGCTTTCATGGCACGAACCAGACTGACCTGATTGGACAAGCCGTGTCTCACGGCTGTATTCGGATGCGGAATGGAGATATTCAAGCATTGTATGAGCAGGTGGCGATCGGGACAGCGGTAATAGTGCAGCCCTGAGAGGATGTTGAAGAGGAAAGATGTTGATTAGAAAATAATTAGTCACAAAAAAGACGAGGCTCTATTTGAACCTCGCCTTTTCGATTGGTAGCCGCCCTTAATGTGTTTGCACTTCGTATTGGTATGCATGGGTCTTGAGTAGCGAACTGACCTGGGTCAGCATCTCGCTCCCCGTATTCTTTTTCAACACTTGACGTTCTGGGAAAAACTCAGGCTGATCCAGGTTACGCGCGATCGCATCATTAACCTGTTGGGCAATTAGATCTTGCAGTTCGTCTTTAGCTCTGCCTCGTTGATAGTCTGCACCTTCCTCTGTGGTGGCATACAGGGGCGGCAGACGATTGAGGGCATAAGCCGCAATGTCGCCCAGGTCAAGAGTACAGTCACTGGTGGCTTCAATCTCTGCCACACGGGCGATCGACTCGGTGAGCACCAGTTCTTCCATGACATTAATAAACTGCTTGCGAGGTACTGCCACCACTTCGCCTGTGAGCAATGCGCCCATCAGCCGATCCAGTGCCATATATTCTTCAATGGACAACTCAAAAGCAGTGTCGCAAATTCGCCCCACTTCCGCCTCCATCGCTGGCGTTAAATATCCATCTTGCAGAGCCTGTTCAACAATTGTTTCAATAGTCATAATTTCTTCCTACGCTCCAAGACACCGCGAGTTAGGGCGATCGCTCACTAACGATCAATCTCGCCTATAGTGCCCAGGAAATTTTGGAAACAAGCAGAACTAAGGAAGAATCTAGGCTACTCAAAGCCACTTTCTCGCCAAGGCACAGGATCGATCGACAGCCCGTTAACGTATAGCCCCCAGTGCAGGTGCGGTCCCGTTGCCGCGCCTGTAGAGCCAATACCGCCCAATGTTTGTCCAGCCTGCACGGTATCACCCTCTTTCACATCAATCCGGCTGAGGTGAATGAAGATGCTGGCAACGCCTTGCCCGTGGTCAACGCCAATAGTGTTGCCGTGAAGTTCAAAACCATCGGCAACTCGCCCAATTAATACGACTTTGCCAGCGGCAGGTGCCACGATCGCCGACCCAACGCCTCCCGCATAGTCAACGCCGCGATGATAATAGTCTTCGGCAAACTCGCCGTTGTAGTAGCGACGAACGCCATAAACGGTGGTCACTTCACCCGCTGCCGGACGCTTGAAGGCTCCGTTCCAAAGTTTGTCGGGTGTAACCAGGGCTTTGAAGGCATCAACGCGATCAAACTCATGATCAGTGCCTTCAGGACCGCCACCGTTGCCCAGCCAAATGCTTTGAGTCGGAAAGGTGCGATCGCGCAATTGCACTACCAAATCTTTCACAGTGCCATCGACCGTGACCTGAATGGGCTGCCGTCCTGCCGAGAATTGGGGGGTCGTGGGTAGCAGGGCACGGTATCGATTAGCGCCGATGGGAA
>JBBRCV010000298.1:0-6008 GCA_038204505.1 Elainellales cyanobacterium | reverse complement strand
TCTGCTTTGCGGGCTGGGCGCTTGCGATCGCTCTTGCGGGTGCCGCCTGCCATTTGGTATTCGTTGCTGTTTTTGCCGTATTGGTAAGCAACGGCGATCAGCATTTGCTCTGTTTGGTCTGCCAGTGCTTTTTCGGCGCTGCTCATGTCGGTGTAGGCATCATCGACGAGGGAAAGGACGGTGTTATATTTCTCTATCTTAATCCGAGCATCTTCGAGCAAGGATGTGTAGGTTTGGACAGAGAAACCGTTGCCGAGGTCGAGCTTGGTATCAATTGATTTAACGGCGGCTAGGCGAGTTTGGGCTTTTTCGACGATTTGCGAGGAGCGTTTCTTTTGACGAGACATTGTAGATAGTTCCTGTGGTTGAGCTGGGTCGTTCTCTACGGTATGAGTGGAGTGGGGCGATCGTTCACCGTGATCCTGATGAGGTTTGTATCTTTTGTATTCAATTTACTGGGAAGCGATCGTGGTTATACGGTGAGGAGTTGATGTGAGGTGGTGATTGAAAGTATTGGGCTAGTTGTTTTTTGAGTTAGGGCAAGTGGAATTAGATTTAAGGCAAGTGGAATTAGATTTAAAGTACTCGAAATTAGACTTAAGGCACTCCAAATCAGATGCAGGGCACTCTAAATCTAATTCTGCCTCTTTCGACTTGTTGCTTGGGCGATCGAAAGAGGGGCAGTTGAGGCAAAAAATGTTTCTCGTAACGAACTTGATCTAGGAAATGATAGGGCTGGTTTCGTCTAATTGCGGAAAAAGGATGGTAGACGGAGAAAAGGAGGAAACAGTCCGAAAAGAAACGTGAAGAACTCTGGCTAATCCTAAAAAATGGGGATACTATACGGAAAAAGTTTCGGGTTAATCCTCCGGATGGGGTATTATACCGGATTGATTCGGGCTAATCGTCTCATAGGAGTGTTATACCGAACTAGTTCACTCTAAGTAATAGTTAGACTCCCGGTAATTATCTTGCTTCGATAACCCTGAATATTTTCTGCTCTTGTAATTTTCGGTAAAATGCCATGGATGAATTTAGAGGAACAGTCAGTCTAAGCAAACCCTTTCTAGAGCAACAAGAAATCGCTGATTTCCTTCAAATATCACCACAAGCATCTTTCCCTAGAGTTACTTTGTATTGGTTGCTGTCTGTTGCCGAATGTTTTATTCAAGCTAGATTGGGTGAACAGAGTTCTGAATCTGAGCTAGTTAGCTTGCGCTTAAACTGTGAGTTTCTTAAAAAAGGCTCACTCACGGAAAGTAGAACTCAGGAACCAGAAACCATAGGATTTTACTGGGTTGCATGGGGTTCTAAAGCAACTTATGACGAGATACTTGATCCAGAAACTGTAGCGACCGGGTCATCCCCTGAGATTCCAATTGTTCATGAGGAGCTAGATCAACTAACTAGTCGCATCTACGAAGTTTTAATGGCACAAGCTCCTCATGACTTAAAAGAGCAGATTGATATTGTTGCCTTTTTAGATATCAATCTAACTATATCAGAGTCCATAATTGAGACATCTCCAGTAGAACGACTATTAAGATTGCCTAGGAATTTTAGAACTTTCCGATTAGAGGAAGGTGGTGTAATACGACGACGCTTTTATCTTCGCCGTTTAAACCCATGCTGTGCAACTAGCACTACTTACAAAAGGAAGTCTAACAATAAGTGTAATTATCGGAAAACCTGTTAATTTAATATTTAAGCAATTAGGTTCTACCAGAATTAAATGAGGTACCTCTTCTTACTTCTTTCAAAGACATTTTTTCTGAGTCTTTGCATATTTTTTGCAAGGGGACAGATAGCTTTTGCAACTTCTTGCAGGACCCAACAAATCGAGCTTTACATTCAACAATTTGCACTTAGTGAGTCGAATATTGATGCTGTAATTGATTGTGGGAATGGTTCAATTAATCTCCTGTTGAAAGCATTGAAGAGCAACGATGAAAATATTCGCTCAAGAGCAGCCTATGCTTTGGGAGGAGTTGGTGCTAATAGAAAACTGTCAGGACAGACACAAGATGTAGTTCGGCAACTTTTACAGGTATTGAAGCAGGAGAAAAGCGCCTCAGTTCGGACAAACATTGCTTTTGCATTAAGTGGTATCGGCAATGATGCAAAAGTTGCTGCATCGGACTTGACTGATTTATTAAGCAAAGATGCAGAACCCACTGTGAGAGCAGGTGCTGCTTTCGCACTGGGTTATATTAAGTCTGATAGAAACAGCACAGTTTCTGCGTTAATTTTGGCTCTAAATGATCCAGACAACGAGGTTCAAGATCGTGCAAGTAAATCCTTAGGATATTGGAGTGCAGAACTAAAACTAGAAAGCAGAGATGTTATTAACGCCCTTATAAATCTGCTTAAGGATGACAGTGCTAAGGTTCGGGAAAGTGCAGCAGATTCTCTAGGAGTTTTTGCCAATGTAATTTATGATGAGTCTAAAACTTTGCCAGAAGTGCATACTGCCCTCGAAAAGATGGACACGATAGAGAAGGCACTTAATGCTCAAGAATTTGATGAATTGAGGAAGCCCATATCTCGCAATTTAAGGGCATTAAGGGATATGGAGCGATCCTTGATTCAACAAAGGCTACTTCAGTTTCTTGTAAGCGGCAAAAACATTTTCTTAATACATTCTGCTATTTGGTTATCACTTGTTTTTTTATATCCCAAGTTTCCACAAGTCCAAGCCTTTTTTTTCTGGAATGCGTGGATGCGACGTTTTTTTGGTGCAGGATATGTAGGGTTTGCTCTCACTTGGATTCCCTTACTTAGAAAAAAGTTATTTGAACCTTTTCAGGAATCTTTACTTGCTGACGCAGACTTGCTGAACTTTGAGGCACAAACATACTTTCAATCATTAACTGTTAAGAAACCAGGTAAAGAGGAACCTGAACCTTTACAATTAGCTATTCCAAAGTTGAAAGGGCAGATCCTTATAGAAGGATCATCAGGTTTAGGAAAAACAATGTTTTTACGATATCTCTGTAAAAAATCTGAACGAGTTGTAGTTTATCTTTTGGCAAGGCGTTGTCAGGATGGAGTGATTGAGGCTATTCAAAAAAAGTTACACGGAGAGGAGATAAAGGATTCTAAATTTCTTAGAGACTTAATCTATAGCGGAGCGATTGCGATTTGTATTGATGGTTTAAATGAAGTTAACGCAGATACACGAGCGAAAATTGTTGAATTTACAGAAAACTACTTTAAAGGGGATATCATTTTATCTACCCAGCCAATGGATTGGAAACCGCCAACCACTACCCAAAAATACATTATTCAATCTTTGGACAAGAATCAAATCCAAGATTTTCTGCTCTCACGTGCTTCCACATTACCTCAAAATACGAAACTAAAAAGTCATGACTATGAAAATGCTTGTATTCAATATTTGTCTACCTCTTTAGGGCAACCCAAACAAGAACTCGAAGCTATGCAACGAGTTTTATCAAATCCAATGGATCTTTCTACAGTTTCACTAATGTTGGCGGCAGGTGAACAGCCAAAGCTCTTGCAATTGCAGCAACAGCTATATAACATCATGGTAAAAGCATATTTGGAACAGCATTTACGCGATTTTCCTCTTGCCGATTTTTCAGACGTTGTTTATCAAATGCGGCTAGATGATGTAGCTGTTATACCAGAAGAAAATTTTCGCGATGAAATTTCATGTCTTGCTCAGTATCGCATGGTGATTAGCCGTCAAACCATTAATTCTGAGGGATTACCCAAGCAAAATTGGTATTTTCGACATGACAAAATAACTGAGTTTTTTATCCTTCAGGCATTACTAAAGCATCCAGAGAGACAAAGGAAACATTTAAGTGATCCAAGATTTCAGGGCGTACACTTTATGCTAGCCAATTTTCTCGATTTAGAAGATGCAATGATGCTACGTGAACTTTTAATTCAACATGCTGTGGATACTAAAGACCATACAGTAAGCGATGAGGTTATTCAGCTATTGCGCGAAAGAAAAGCTTCAAATCCCAACAATAGTAGGGTCTAACAACGCCCAGGCACACCGACCGCCGAGAGTTGATCGGTGATGTTGCAAAGGTCATCTGCGGCGGGTGATGGGCAACGTTAGCTGGCTTCGTTCTTGCTCAGTGCAGCATTGTTGTCTATTGGGTATCAATAGCATTGCAGTATTTACTGCTCCTGAACAATGACTGAATTGCTGCAACAAGCGCGCTGCTTCGCAGATACCGCAAGGGTCGCTTTGAGATACCCGCAAGCGATCGCCCAAATCCAATAACTCCCACCCTATCAGTGCGAAGGCATAGCGATCGCCCTTCTCATCACAACAGCGATCGATTTGCAGTTAAAATTAAGAGGGTGATATTGCAGTATTTACCACTCCTGAACAATGACTGAACTGCTGCGACAGGCGATCGCTTTGAGATACCTGTAAGCGATCGCCCCAATCCAATAACTCCCACCCCATCAGTGCGAAGGCATAGCGATCGCCCAGGTTAAGTGCCAAGTTAAGATCAAGGGATACATCTGAAACGAGGTCAAGTCAATGACAGTTCGCCAACTACGATATAGCAAAGAAGAATTTGCTCGACGTGGAAATGAAATCTATGAATCTCAGGTGCGTCCCCAAGTCGAGGAAGGCAATCATGGCAAAATTGTGGCAATCGATATTGAAACTGGAGCTTTTGAGGTTGCAAAAGACAGTCTCACTGCTTCGGATCAACTGTTAGCTCAATATCCAGATGCTCAAATCTGGTTTGTGAGAATTGGACATCGAGCAGTTCATCGAATTGGCTTTACTGGTTCAAATGTATCGTAATGATTCTAGGCAGTGTCAACGCAAATCGTGAGGCAATTATTCAGATTGCCGTTTTGGGCGATAGGAAGCAAGTCAAAAGTGTGAAGCCAGTTATTGATACAGGATACACAGGCGATTTAATGCTACCGAGGGCGATCGTCAATGAGCTAGGGTTGACACTCCGAGGCATACAGGATGCAATTCTAGGTGATGGCAGCCTAAAAATGTTTGAGATGTATGCTGGCTCTGTGATCTGGGATGGACAAGTCCGAAGAGTTGAGGTAAATGTATCGGAAACAGAGTCACTAGTTGGCATGGGATTATTGGAAGAATACAAGTTAGAGATCGAAGGAAGATACGGTGGTATGGTAAAAATAACGGCTCTACTGTAGTTACAAAAGTTACAAAGACATAAAAAGCAGAGCGTTGGAGCCGACCGTATCAATAACATTGCAGTGTTTACTGCTCTTGAACAATGACTGAACTGCTGCGACAAGCGCGCTGCTTCGCAGATACCGCAAGGGTCGCTTTGAGATACCCGCAAGCGATCGCCCAAATCCAATAACTCCCACCCCATCAGTGCGAAGGCATAGCGATCGCCCTTCTCATCACAACAGCGCGCTGCTTCGCAGATAGTTTGTCAAGAGAGAGGGAAGAAATGCGATCGGTGAGAGAATCTGGCAATTGCTCAAACTTTTGATTCACTAGAATCGAAACGAGCGATCGCCGTTCCTTCTCAATGCCCTTTTCTTCCCAACTGGTGGTAACTTGCATAATTGCCTCCTTTGTTTTGCCTATTGCTGGAGTATTTTTATTCCCGCCACCCTTTCGTGAAGCCCTACGGCTGCGTGGAACTTTGCGAGCCGAATGGAGAAGTGATCAGAAAGTAGACTCAGAGTAACGTTTGATTAATTTATATTACTGAACAGAAGAACAATGAGACTATGCTATGCCGTATGGCGGTTTGCTACATTGTAGGTGTGGTAAGTTTAGCTCATGAATTTTGAATGGGATGAGAGAAAAAACGAGATTAATGTTGATAAGCATGGATTCGATTTTGCCGACGCTAATCAGGTTTTTGACTTATACTTTGTCAGGGAATAGGTTTTATTTTCTCAAATGATTGAAATTTCAATGTCAGAAGTGAATCTAATTCTGATTTATGTCTTGTGTGACACTGGTCTAGACAACCTGAAATAGCTTGCTTAAAAGCTGTAAAATCAGG
>JBBRCV010000297.1:0-6110 GCA_038204505.1 Elainellales cyanobacterium | reverse complement strand
GTCGTCGAACTCGTGATGGCTTTAGAAGAAGAATTTGACATCGAAATTCCCGACGAAGCAGCAGAAGGCATCGCTACAGTTCAGGCTGCGGTGGACTACATCGATAGTAAAGCTGCTGTATAAGGCAACCTTTAGGCGGTTCGGAGTTGGGGTAATGCGGATTTAAGACCCGACTTACTCCTGACTTCTCAAAAAGTGCCTGATCTTTCAACAAATATTATTCGTTCTGGGTGTTGAGACCCTCGAAGCTGCTGTCATGACAAGTTATGAATTGAAGCGAGTTGTGGTTACGGGCTTGGGTGCCATAACCCCCCTGGGTAACACTCTAGCTGAGTACTGGGAAGGACTATTGAGCGGTCGGAATGGCATTGGACCCATTACGCTGTTTGATGCGTCGAAGCACGGTTGCCGGATTGCTGGGGAAGTTAAAGGGTTTGACCCTCATACTTACCTCGATCGCAAAGAAGCGAAGCGAATGGCTCGTTTTGCTCAACTTGCGGTTTGCACCAGCAAGCAAGCCGTCGCAGATGCCGGATTAGAAATCAATGACCTCAACGCCGACCAAATTGGCGTTGTGATTGGCACTGGCATCGGTGGCTTAAAGGTCATGGAAGAACAGCAGGAAATCTATCTAACTCGCGGACCCGATCGCTGTAGCCCTTTCATGGTTCCTATGATGATCGGCAACATGGCGGCGGGGCTAACCGCTATTCAGACTGGTGCAAAAGGTCCTAACTCCTGCCCAGTGACCGCCTGTGCTTCAGGGTCTAATGCTGTAGGCGATGCTTTCCGCATTATCCAGAGAGGCTATGCTCAAGCCATGATTTGTGGGGGCACAGAGGCATCGATCACGCCGTTGACAGTGGCAGGGTTTGTGGCTTGCCGCGCCATGACTAGCCGCAACGACGACCCGGCTCATGCTAGCCGACCGTTTGACCGCGATCGTGATGGCTTTGTCCTAGGCGAAGGCTCCGGTATTCTGATTCTAGAAGAGTTAGAACATGCCCTCAGCCGAGGTGCAAAAATCTATGCCGAAGTCGTGGGCTACGGCATGACCTGCGATGCCTACCACATGACTTCTATCGTCCCCGGTGGAGAGGGTGCAGCCCGTGCCATTCGCCTTGCCATGAAAGACGGTGACTTAGCCCCCGAAGACATCAGCTACATCAACGCCCACGGCACTAGCACACCCGTTAACGACCCCACGGAAACGGCGGCGATCAAAACGGTCTTGGGCGAACATGCTTACAGGGTCGCTATCAGTTCCACTAAATCTATGACGGGGCATCTTTTAGGAGGTTCGGGCGGCATTGAAGCCGTTGCTGCTGTGATGGCGGTGGCAAACGATGGCATTCCTCCTACCATTAACCTGGAGAATCCTGACCCAGAGTGCGATTTAGATTATGTGGCTAACAAGGGGCGATCGCAGCCTGTAGAGGTCGTGCTTTCCAATTCCTTTGGGTTTGGTGGGCACAATGTCACGCTAGCATTCCGCAAGTTTAGACCCTAAATTTAGCCTCGGTTAATCCTCAGAAGATGTAAGGTTCCCCTGCTTCTCTCTATAAATAGTCCTGTGCTCATTGACCCCTTCCGATATACACTTTAAAGAACAACTAATAGGTATACTTGCCTACCGTTTTTAGGTGACTATCGCTTTTTTATCTGCCTCACTTGCCCGAAGCTCCTAACCCGTCGTTGAGTAAAAGACATTATGGCTGTTGCAACCCAATCCCTCGAAGAACTCTGTATTAATTCCATTCGCTTTTTGGCGGTTGACGCTGTAGAAAAAGCGAAGTCTGGACACCCTGGATTGCCAATGGGCGCTGCGCCGATGGCGTTTGTCCTGTGGGATCAGTTCATGCGGTTTAATCCTAAGAACCCCAAGTGGTTCAACCGCGATCGCTTTGTCCTGTCGGCAGGACATGGTTCTATGCTGCTCTATGCCCTTCTGCACCTGACGGGTTACGACAGTGTTTCCATTGAAGATATCAAGCAGTTCCGCCAATGGAAGTCGAACACCCCTGGACACCCCGAAAACTTTGAGACGGCTGGGGTTGAAGTCACCACAGGTCCTTTGGGTCAAGGGATCGCTAACGGCGTTGGTTTGGCATTGGCAGAAGCTCACTTGGCTGCCAAGTTCAACAAGCCTGACTGTACTTTAGTAGACCATTACACCTACGTCATTTTGGGCGACGGTTGCAACATGGAAGGCGTTTCTGGGGAAGCCTGTTCCATCGCTGGACACTGGGGTTTGGGCAAGTTGATTGCACTGTATGACGACAACCACATTTCTATCGACGGTTCTACTGACATTGCGTTTACCGAAGATGTCAGTAAGCGCTTTGAGGCATACGGCTGGCATGTGCTGCACGTCAAAGATGGTAACAATGGCTTAGATGAGATTGCTAAGGCGATCGCTGAAGCCAAGAAAGTGACCGACAAGCCGACAATGATTAAAGTCACCACCACCATCGGTTACGGTGCGCCTAACAAGCAAAACACCGCTGGAATCCACGGTGCCATGCTGGGTGCCGATGAAGTGAAGCTGACCCGTGAAAATCTTGACTGGAACTATGCCCCCTTCGAGCTACCCGCTGATGCTGTAGACCACATGCGGAAAGCCGTTGAGCGTGGCGCAGACTTTGAAGCACAATGGCAAAAGACCTGGACAGAGTACAAGTCCAAGTACGCCACCGAAGCGGCTGAGTTCGATCGCATGATTAGCGGCAAACTCCCCGATGGTTGGGACAGTGTTCTGCCCACCTATACCGCCGAAGATAAAGCTCAACCTTCCCGTAAATACTCCGAAATCTGCCTCAATAAATTGGCTCCTGTTCTACCCGAACTGATTGGCGGTTCGGCTGACTTGACCCACTCGAACCTGACCGAACTGAAGGGGTTCGGCGATTTTCAAAAAGGGCACTACGAAAACCGCAACATTCACTTTGGTGTGCGTGAACACGCAATGGGCGCAATTTGCAACGGCATCGCGCTGCATGGTTCTGGCTTAATTCCCTACGGCGCGACCTTCCTGATCTTTACAGACTATATGCGGGCAGCGATTCGTTTGTCGGCATTGTCTCAAGCCGGGTCAATTTGGGTGATGACTCACGACTCCATTGGTCAAGGGGAAGATGGCCCTACGCACCAACCCATTGAGACTCTCGCCTCTCTGCGTGCTATTCCTAACCTCACCGTGATTCGTCCGGCAGATGGGAATGAGTCTTCTGGCGCTTATAAGATAGCGATCGAGAACTCCAAGCAACACAAGCCAACGTTGATGGCATTCTCTCGTCAAAACTTGCCGAGCTTGGCTGGCAGTTCGATGGAAGGCGTTGCTAAGGGTGGCTATGCCGTGATTGATTGTGAAGGCACACCTGACATCATCTTGATTGGTACAGGTTCGGAAGTGGGCTTATGCGTCACCGCTGCTGAAAAGCTGACGGCTGAAGGCAAGAAAGTCCGGGTCGTGTCGATGCCTTCCACCGATCTGTTTGATGCTCAAGATGCGGCATACAGAGAGTCTATCCTGCCTAAAGGTGTTACTAAGCGTTTAGTGGTAGAAGCGGGAACTAGCTTCGGTTGGCATAAGTACATTGGTACTGAAGGCGATGCTGTTTGTATCGATCGCTTCGGCGCTTCGGCTCCCGGTCCCGTTTGTCTAGAGAAGTTTGGTTTCTCGGCAGACAACGTGTATGACAAGGCGAAGGCGTTGTTGGGCTAATTGAATGGGTTGATTGAATTAAGTCAACTGCGCAGAGTCCCGGGATTTTGAAATGCCGGGACTCTTTATGTTTCCCAACTCATTATGAGGGCAGATTTTTCAGGTATTGAAGGCAATTTGTCAGGTGTAAGGGCAGGGGCGAAAGTAGCTTCTTACAAATCGAGCAGGCTTGCTATAGTAGCGGAAACTGACGGCTGGAGTTATGAGCTATGGTGGATTGGCTAGTGATTTGGGGCGTGGCACAAGCGGCTGGGTTCGTCTTTAAGCCCATCTTAGAAGACTTGGCGAAAGAGTCGGTAAAAGACTACACCCAAGACTTTTTTAAGGATTGCCTGAAGAAGGTGATTCATCTGCCTGAGAAGGATGCTTTGAAAGAGGCGGCATGGAAGGCGCTCAAAGAATTTTTGCTGTTGGTGCAGCAAGAGCTGGAGGATGCTGATTTTCCAGAGGTGCAGATGCGGCTGTATGTTCAGCCTTTGCGGTTGCTAGTGGCACAGGAGGCTGTGGCGGAGGAGTTGGGGCGGGCGTTTGATGCAGATTGTCGAGGGCTGGACACGCGATCGCTGGCACAGGCTTGGCAGGGGTTGGGGGAGCGGCGGCAAGGGGTGACGTTGCCGGAGGGGTTTGATTGGGAGCGGGTGAGTAAGCGGTATTTGAAGAAGGCAAGGGCGATCGCCCAAGAGTCTGACAAACTGCGCTCCGTTTTTGCGGCAGCGGCACAGACGCAGACGGTGGAGCAGTTGGGTGATCTGGTTGGTATTGCGCCTGAGTTTGATTTGGGGCGGTATGCCGAGGGGTTGCGAGAGCAGTATGGCACGGTAAAGCTGGAGTCGTTGGATACGACAGGGGTGTATTACAACGAGCTGAAGCTGTGGAAGATTTTTGTGCCGCAGCAGGTGCGGGAGTGTGCGGAGTTTTTGCCCCAGGTGTATGAGATTCCAAAGGAGCATTTGCTGCGGCTGCGGACGGCGGGGGAACTGAGCGAGGCGGAGATTGCCGAGGTTGAGATGGAGCGGCATCGGCGGGTGTATGGGGAGCAGTCAGTGCGATCGGTATTAGAGGTGGTGGGTAATCCGAATGATGGAGGAAGCAATCAGGCGGAACCGTACGCTGTGATATTGGGTGATCCGGGTTCAGGAAAATCGACGTTGTTGCAGTATTTGGCGTTGGTGTGGGCGGAGCGTCCGGTGCGAGAGTTGGTGCTGCATCCGATTCCGCTGTTGATTGAGCTGCGGAGCTATGGGCGGGATAAGCAGGAGAAGGGGTGTAAGGATATTCTGTCGTTTGTTCATGGCGGCAATGTGACTTGCCGATTGAATCAGCGGGATTTGCACGAGAAGCTGAAAGCAGGACAGGCGATCGCCCTATTTGATGGCATTGATGAGGTGTTTGATCTGAAGTTGCGCGATGAGGTGATGAGGGATATTCATCGGTTTACGAATGAGTATCCGCTGGTGCGATCGGTGGTGACTTCGCGGTGGTTGGGGTATAAGGCTCAGAGGCTGCGGGATGCGGGGTTTCGGCATTTTATGCTGCAAGATTTGGAGCCGGAGCAGGTGGAGGAGTTTATTGGCAAGTGGCATGAGTTGACGTTTGGGGCGGGTGCCGACCAGGTGCGGAAGCGGGAGCGGTTGCAGCGGGCGATTCGGGAGTCGAAGGCGATTCGGGAGTTGGCGGGAAATCCGTTGTTGCTGACGATGATGGCAATTTTGAACCAGAATCGGGAGTTGCCGAGGGATCGTCCAGCGCTCTATGAACAGGCTTCGCAGGTGCTGCTGCATCAGTGGGATGTAGAGCGCAATTTGATTGAGGCGCGGATTGATCCGTTGGCAATTGACTACAAGGATAAGCAGGCAATGTTGCGGCGGGTGGCGCGTCACATGCAGTCGAGCGAAAAGGGGTTGGCGGGAAATATTATCAGCACCGCTGACCTGGAGCGGATTTTGATGGAGTATTTGCGATCGATTGAGGTGGCGGAGCCGAGGGTGGTGGCGCGGGCAATAATTCAGCAATTGCGATCGCGGAACTTTATTTTATGTTATTTGGGGGCAGAGTCTTATGCGTTTGTGCATCGGACGTTTTTGGAGTATTTCTGTGCTTGGGAGATTGTTTGGCAGTTTAAGGAGACGCAGACGCTGGGGATTGAGGAACTGAAGACGGAGGTGTTTGGGCGGCATTGGCAGGATGAGAGTTGGCAGGAAGTTTTGTGTTTGATTGCGGGGATGATTGAGGCGAGGTTTACCGGGAGTGTGATTGAGTTTTTGATGGGGTTGGATGGGGAGGAAGATGAGTTTAAGAACTTGTTTTTAGCGGCGAAGTGCTTGTTGGAGGTGAGGAATCGGGTGGAAGTTGTAGGCGTTGATCAGCAGTTGTTGAAACGAATGAA
>JBBRCV010000296.1:0-6135 GCA_038204505.1 Elainellales cyanobacterium | reverse complement strand
GTTAGATGCAGTTGGCTTTGCCCAACAGATTCGAGCACACTGGCACATTGAGAATCGGCTTCACTGGGTCAAAGATATGGTGTTGAAAGAGGATGAATCGCCCCTATGTGATGGCAATGCCCCGGTCAATTTTGGCATTGTACGCACTGTTGGACTCACTCTTATTCGGCTGAATGGGTTTGATTCCATCACTAAAGGACTGCGATTCTTGGCGCATGATGTCAGGAAGCTATTTTCCTTCTTTCAATGAATCAGCCCTGCATTGATTAGACGGGGCGATCGCTAGCGCTGACTTGTCAGTTCGCAAATCAACATTTCAGGATTTGGGGTTTGTCTACTTCTGACTCCGCACTAATCCTGTAAAGCCTGCCACCCATAGCGAAGTCAGCACCCATCCGGCAACAATTTGAAACCAAAAGTAGGTACGCAACAAGTCCCCCTGACGTGCTTTAAACAGTAGCAAAGAGATTTCCCAGCCTTGACTGGCATCAGGAAGCCAAACACTTTCTTGATGAAGATCGACAACAGGCGTGAAGACATCAATGGAATAAACGAGCGGATCAAAGGCAAAAAATTTGGATTTGTCGTCGTCGGCTTCCTTCATCAGCGGTGAGTTCAGCCAGAAAACACCCCAGCCTAGCAGCATCACCAGCATCGAGTAGAGCAAGGCTCTTTGGGGACGGTAGCCGTGAGCAATAGTTAATCCTAGAAACCAATTCCAAGCCTTGCCCAAACCTGTCAGACCGCCATAGCTGCGGCGATCGTTTTCTTTGGCAATCAAAACTTCTGTTGCGGCTTCCTGATGACCATTTGCTTTGAGGACTGCGGCTAGTTGCTCATAGGGTTGTAGGGCAAAGCCATTGTCTGATTGGGGGTCAGAGCTTTGTTTGATCTGAAGCTTCAACCATTTTGAGAGGAGCTTATCTTTAATAGCATCGTTGGAGGCATTAATGGTGCTGTAGACAAATCCATTGAGGTATAATTGCCCTTTCTCCATTTGCTTAATCCAGATTTGTTCAGCTTGGAGATCGCTAAAGCTAAATATGTTCGTCTTAGCAAAGCGCAGATCTAGAACCATTAACCCATGATTTAAAACCATTGATTCATCATTACTAATCTTCATACCCTCCAGTCCAAGCTGATCGTCGATTGTGGCATTCAGAAAAATTACCTTGCCTTCAGCCTGGAACGGAATATTGCTGGATCTCCCGCCCAGAAAAACCGATCCGCCGATCGCTGCGCCTTCAGCATTGATGGCATTTCTCGCTTTGTTCAAGAAGTGCCCCCCTGTGCAGCGAAGATTTCCCCCGATCGTGGCTCTGATCAGATTCACCTCACCCTCCGCCTCAAAGCCATTGCTGAGAAAAACATCAGCGGCGATCGTGACAGCGTTCGCATTGAGGGCAGTCTTATCCTTATTGCGGAACTTACCCCTACTACAGGCGAGTTGTCCCCCGATCGTGGCTCTGATCAGATTCACCTCACCCTCCGCCTCAAAGTCATTGCGGAGAAAAACATCAGCGGCGATCGTGGTAGCCGCCGCTTGGATGGCAACCCCCTTGGGATTTTTGAACTCACCGTTAGAACAGTCGAGTTGTCCCCCGCTCGTGGCTCTGAGCAGGTTCACCTCACCCTCTGCCTTAAAGCCATTACATAGGCTAACAGAGCCTTTCACACATATTTCCTGTGCCTGAATTCCTGCAACCTGGGTGCCCTCCAGTTGCAGTGTCTTGAGTTCAGATTCTTTTAGGAGCAGCCGATTGGTAAACTTGCAATGATTAAAAATTAGGGGTACAGCAACGGTGACATACTCCAGATTTACCTCCCCCTCAATTTTCGCGCCTAAAATTTGCAACCCCCGAAAGCTAACGTGTTCAACCGCTTTAGGCGTAGTTAGCAACCAGACAATGCGATCGGCTTTGAGGGTGCGCTCTTTTCCCCATTTGTCTGCTGATGCAGGACTATTCAAGTTATCTGTATTATCCGTATCCGTCTTATCCACCCTGAAATCTGCCGCTTTATGTTCATCGACTGCATCAAAAAATTTTTTGTCTGCCTCCGTCAGTTGACTAAATTCCTGAGCAGCCAGGTCACGCAGAGAGGTGGGTGAGTCGGTCGTAAGGGGCATAGGGGCTTAAATTAAAGTAATACATCATAAATTCACGCAATTATATCCCTTTTTCGGGGGAATAGTAGTTTTTGCATGATTCAGGCTTACTGTGTCACTAGGTTGGAGTCAACTAACTGGATAGCAACCCAAAAGATTGAGCAGCCGATCGCTCCATTCCTGAGCATCAGCAGCAACTTGGAGGCGATCGCCTGGATTTGACCACAGCACTGACCAGCTAGGGTGGGCACTGCCCACAACTCCCCACATCATCCACGACATTCCAATCACTCCCCCATATTCACACCCTCGATCGCCAACCCATCTGGCTGCTTTCCATCACATCGACATCCCCAATCACGGTCATATATCCCTCTCTGCACACACCGATAAAAACTGGAATATTGCCATTGGTGCGGGAACTGAACCAAACCATGCTTGACGGGATTGTAATGCAAATAATCAAAATGATTTGCCAAATCTAGCTCATCCGCGATCGTATGTTCCCAAAATCGTCGTTGCCACACATTACTTTCTCGATGTTTACGCCGGGATAACGAAACACGCTGAGGTAAAGCTTGCCTCCCCCGCAGAGAACGAGTGAATAGTACTTTCAGTCGTCCAACTCGTTTAGAATAGTCGCGATCGTTAGGAGGCAACGTCCACAGAAAATGTAGATGATCCGGTAGGATAACAGCCGCCGTAATTTCAAAAGGCATCTCGGAACGCATTGCCGCTACAGCCGATCGCAAGTAAACAATATTTTGAGAATTGGCAAAAATAGGATCACGGTTGTAGGTAACAAGGGTCAAGAAAACAGTGCCACCGGGCGTATAAGCACGACGATATTGAGGCATTGAACTGCGATCGAGGGTAGAGGATAATGTGACTTCGAGGTTACCCAATATCTAACGTTCAGAAACAGTTCAAGAGTGGGCATTGCTCTAATGCTTAAAAATTGACTCAGGTGGGCATTGCCCACCCTACGATGAATCCGGAGAGTCGGACGCTGAAGCGCATTGAAATCGAAGATGCTGCTGAAGCCGATCGCATCTTTACAGTGTTGATGGGCGATCGCGTGGCACCGCGCCGCGAGTTCATCGAAACTTATGACCCTAGACTCAACCTCATGGATCTAGACATCTAATAAAATCTAGACATCTAATAAAACTAGAGAAAACGCCTAGCCGAACGCCAATGATTCTACGTTCAGCTAGGCGTTTTCTCATGTCTGATACTTTTCGTCTTCAAAGGGCAAAAGCATCAAACTTGCCACATCGTTTTTGGTTTGTTTATCTATCCCTAAATTGATGTTTTTGGGAGATTGGGGATAAATACGTGATTGAAAAATCAGATCCCAGAGACTTAGAAAACTGCAATAGTTCGACCCGGAATGTTTTAGCAATTTTGAATGATGCTGACGATGGTAGTTGGGTGTCACAATCAGGTAGCTCAACCACCGATCAACCTTTTCATTTAATTCCCAGTTACTATGCTCAAAAACTAATTCCACCGCATACAGCGTCTCGTAAATCAAGACAAAAATGGGTGGTATGCCAAATAATCCAATCAAGGCAATCTTGGGAATGTTGGATAAGAGAACTTCGACGGTATGAAATCGATAGGCAGTAGAAATATTCATTGACCAATCGGTATGATGGATTTGATGAAACCGCCATCCCCAACGAGTGGTGTGCATTAACCGATGCCAGGTATACATGTACCCATCTAGAATTAACACCGATGGAATAAAAACCAGATACAGCGGCTGAATGGAGTGAAACAACCCTTGCCAAATCGTTTGATGCCAAACCCATACCAGCAATAACGTTGTAGTAACACTGGTAGCAATAATATTTAGAACACCAAACAATAAGTTAGTCGTGACGCGGTGAACAAAGCGCTGCTTGAAGTTAAAAAAGGGATACAGATGCTCTAAAACTCCGAATATGCACAGGCTGCACAAAAGCGCAGCAAACTTCCATCCCATTTTTAAGCGCTCCTACTACTTTCTCTACGAGTTGTTTTCTATCCAGTTCCCATAATTTCTACCTGACCGAAACTACAGCAGGGATGGGTTGATCTCTTTGCGCCAAGCGTTAATTCCTCCTTTGACTTGCAGCCCCTGTACGCCTTCCTGCTTCATTTTGATTAACGCTTTAGCAGACCGCTGTCCAGAGGTGCAGTACATTACTAACTCTCGCCCGTGTAATAGCGCTTTGACCTCCTCAACGCCTTTTCCTTGCTGGATTGTCGTTAAAGGGATGGACACCGCGCCTGGAATTTTTGAGGTCTGATATTCTTCAGGCGATCGCACGTCTACCAACACGTAATTTGTTTCGTGGTGATCGATCTTTTGCTTTAGATCTTGAACTGTGATTTGTTGCAGCTCTGCGGTTTCTATGGCTTGTCCTAAAAATGGTAAGGGTTCAAGCACTTGTAAAGGTACACCAGCCGCTAGCAAAGGTTTAAGTCGATCGGGGTTATGGACTACTTTATAAGTACCCCAACTAACAGTTCCTATTGCCAGAAGCGCTAGACCTGCCAGCCAGATGGATTTAGACTTGACTGGAGCGATCGCCAGTTTTAAAGGTGCGATATTCATAATGGGTTGTTCCTTCTTATAGAGATAGTTCTGGCAAAGATAGTTCTGGTTTTGAGAGGGCTGAATTTTTCTCCGCCGCCCCCAAATACCATCAGCTAGGTTCAGTCCTGAAATTCCTTCCTGTTGCAGGAGTCGCACCGCTTCAGCAGAGCGAACTCCCCGGGTACAATAAATAATTAACTTGTAGGGGCGATCGCCATTTTGTTGATGCCAACCCTCCAAAGCTGACTTAATCTGAGCAACGCCATCTCCCTTTAAGAGAGTCGATAATGGTACTAAAACAGCTCCAATGAAGTGAGCCTTCTCGTACTCATGAGGATAGCGAACGTCAATCAGAATCAGATTTTTAGGCTCGTTGATCAACAATTGCTCTAACGTATGCACATCAATTTCTAGAACTTCCTCTTCCTCTAGGCTCGCCGCACTACTACTCCCTAAGCATTGATTAGTGTGAGGGTCTGAACTAGATAAACCATGATGAGACCGTAGTGCAAACATAGGATTCAAGTTCTCTAAGAGTGTCCATAGCAACAAATCAGAATTCTTAAATCTAAAACGGTTCAAGTTTTTTAAAAGCATCTACGGCAACAAATCAAGACTCTCAATCCAGAAAATTGTTCACTTTAGAAATTCACACAGCAGGCGGACAACATACCTAACCAGAAAGCCAGTTATTCCAGTTTTATTAGCTCAACAGGTCCGGTTAGCGAGTGCTAGCTTAGTCCCAACAGGACGGAAAAGCAATCCTGATGCAGACAACTTTAATGACGCTTCATAAAGAGTTTGCGTGCATACACACAACATGATGTGAAGGATCTAAGCAATAGACGTGTGTCCCTCTGTAGTGCTGGTATAAACAACCACTTTTACTAGAAGGTGATACGTATGCCTTTATTTCTAAAGTAGTTGGACATTTAACCAGTTTTCTAGATATCTATCTGTAAAACCTCGCCTTCTTCAGAGAAAGGTGGGCTTTGCCCATAAAGAGGTTGGCTATGAACAGTCTTTAACCCCCACTTGTTCCACACTGTGCTAAAACAGGGCTTGGGTGAAGCTTGGCTTAACCCTTCGTTACAAACTTAGATGTGAGTGCTTTAAAAGAACTTCATCTTGGTTTAAGAATCTTATAGAGCTTAGGTATGCCACAATGAAGGCGGTTTTGCCAGCTCGATAGAACGCTGTGGAGTGGGCGTGAATTATGGAATCTATTTATCAACTTGCCTGGCTCATCCCGGTTCTGCCTCTGGCAGGAGCGACGTTATTAGGCTTAGGTTTAGTTTCGTACGGTAAAACGACCAATAAACTCCGAAGCTTGAGTTCCGGATTTATTGTGTCTCTTTGTGGAACGGCGATGGTGCTGTCTTTTGCCTTGCTGTTTAGTCAGCTTCAAGGACATGCTCCCTACACGCATTTAATTGAATGG
>JBBRCV010000295.1:0-6140 GCA_038204505.1 Elainellales cyanobacterium | reverse complement strand
ACAGGCATTAAACTCACCCAACAGGCAATGATAGCCGTGGAGCAGCAGATCCAGCGTCTGCCGAATCTTACCAAGTGGTTTGTCTCTATCTGTGACAAGTCGAGCTAACCTTGGATCTTTTTTATTCTGGATCACTCTTAGAGGGAACATTCTTGACGGCGTAGAAAATGGGGGTGACGTAGAACCATAACTGAAGCAAAACGCCAAGCGTATGTTGCGTATCGCGGAAGGTGACGTTAAGCGCTGCCAGGAAATACGACAAACTCACCGTTAAGACAAATTGAATCGTTTGCAATATGGGAAGGAGCAGAAGGAGGATGGGCTGAAACTGCACTCCATCTATCATCAAAAAGATAAACAGAACGGGTAACGCTAGGATGAAGTGAATCAGTCCCGTGAGCACCGTCACGACGGGCAAAATCTCGTTGGGAAAACCAGGTTGCCGAATCAAGGCACGGTTACTAATAATCACGCCAGTTGCTTGAAACAAGGAGTTTTGGAACCAAGTCCAAACGAGTAGCCCTATAAATACAAAGGAGGAATACTGAGGAATATTGACGGGCAGTATCACCTGGAAGACGAAGACAAAAACCATCAGTTGCAGGAGCGGATTGATTAATGTCCAGGCGATGCCCAACAGCGATCGCTTGTAAAGCAACTTCATATCTCGATCCACCAGCGATCGCAGCAAATCATAAAGATAGCGAAGTCGCGATCGCCGATGATTGGACTTAAATTCTGAGCGTTGAGTCATTGACATTTTGAAAAAACCGCATTAAACATGGCATTGATCACATCGGTACTTTTGAGCTTGCATCTTCCCTAACTTGCGTTTTTATGTCTTGATTCACAGTTTCCTCCGGGGTCATCATCGTCACAATGCTATCAGCAGTAAACATTTGAACTTCCTGCGATGCTAGAGTGAAAGAATCACTGCGACCGATGAAAAGAACACGGCAATAAGTGTATAGAAAAGATAGCGAACCGACCAGATTGCCAGCCACTTCTAGCAAAGTCATCCAGAGGGGATGATACTTCCAACCCCGGATATGGTAGTAGATGCGATAAAAGTGTTGTAAGGGCAAACCTACGAGCAATCGTGCCAACACTCGCAAATCCCCATCTTGCAGCAAGGTGGTTAGCTGGTAAGCAACGTGTCCTTTACCATAGTTGAAGATTTGGCGACGTAGGGCAGACATATCCCGACTGCGTTGATGCCAGACGCAGGCAGTCGGCTGATAAACTAGAGTGTACCCAGCTTTTAACACTTTGTAGAATAAGTATAGGTCATCCCCACCTCCGGTAGGTGTGCCGATGCCTAAGCTCTCCTCCATCAAACCAATCTGAGGTTGTCTGAAAAGGTGGGCGCGGAAAGCAGCGTTGGTGCAAGAGCCAAAATCCCAGGTTGGGATGGTGCGATAGAGACAAGCCTCAAACCAATCGCCATTCGCCTCAAAGCGATCGAACCCTCGACCTAGAGCACCATACACTTCAAACCATTGTTGAGCAGGAGTTTCCATCTTTGACGGAAGAACATTACCTGTTACTGCCATGACTTCAGGGCGCGCAAAGGGAACTAGCAAGTTTTCTAGCCAGGTTTCTGAAACAGTGACATCATCATCTAGGGTGATAATAATTTGACCTGTACTAGCGAGAATGCCGTGATTTCGGGTATGGGATACTCCTCGACGCAGTTCACTGAGCAGGAACACACTGGGGAATTGTTGGACGACCGGAGGGGTCAGTCCAGATTTGGGATTGTTGTCTACAACGAGGATCTGAGGGGAGCGCTGGGCAGTTTGAGCAACCAGATGGGTCAGGCAACGATGTAGGTCATGAGGGCGATCGCAGGTGCTAATCACGATAGAAATCGGCACTTCAGACGGCAACTGCTCTGGCAAAGCTGAGCTGGGTTTATCATTCATCAGTCTTTGAGTCAGAATATTAGAAACGGCTGCCCAACAGCGGTCTTTACTCAGGTTGTACCGAGCCTGGAGAATCTCAAACCCTAAATTGTTGGCGATCGCCTCAATCAATCGATCCTGACTGATAGGTTGGTATCTGCTATGAATATGTACGCTACCAATTGGGGTTTGATGGCAAGTCACAAACACCCGCACCCCTGAATAACAAGCTGCATCGGTAAGAACAGGAAGCGGTTGGCTCAACTCAACGGTTTGTATAGCAATTCCTGGCTGACGAGGAGGGACATCTTCCTGGCATTGCTCGGTCTTTTTAGGATTTAGCGTTTTGGGCAACTCACTAAAGCTGGCTGCAATTTCCTCGGCTCTCCGACGGGAAGTTTGATAACGACCAAAGTGCTGAAAGAAACCCCAAAGTTCTGCCAAAATTAAATCCCGTGGAAACCGGAATGGATGGATGAAAGAGATCAGCAAGCGGCGAATATGCCACGATGCTAACCAGTAAACGCTCAGGAAGAGAAAGTTGAACAGTTCGTCAGGATAACGGAAGATTCCACAGGTGAAATAAGAATACAAACCAATGCCGTTATTGGTGATTTGGGTTCGCAGTCTAGCGTAGTCCCGGCGATGGCGATGGCGCACGATCGCGTTTGGCTCATAAACCAGCGTGTGCCCCTGCTTCAAGATGCGGAAATACATCTCCAAGTCGCCGCCGCCATTGGTCATGGTGCCCACATCCATTGCTGGATCGAAATAGCCGATCTCATCAAACACCCACCGACGGTAAGCCATGTTGGCACCTGCCCCAAATTGTCCGGTGCCCAGCAATCCCCAGGGCATTTTGTCCCCTTTGTCCACTCGGCTCCACTTGCGTTGCATGCCCCGCCCAAAACCGCCATACAGTTCAAATAAGACTTGCGCCTCCGTCTCCAATTCATAAGGCACAACCAGACCCGTTACTGCCATCACTTCAGGATTCTGAACAAAAACCTGAGCCAGTCCTTTTACCCAGCCCGCATCCACAATTACGTCATCATCCGTATAGGCGATAATGTCGCCCTTTGCCTCCAGGATCGCCCGGTTACGCGCCCAATCTAATCCCGGACGGGGTTCACAGACATAGCGGACATTAGCATGTTGTCGCACTACCTGTTCTGTTGCATCACTAGTAGGGGCGTTGTCTACAACCAGAATATCAAGGTGAGGATAGTCTAATTTATATAAAGCATCTAGGCAAAGGGCGATATCGATAGGACGATCGCGAGTACAAACAGCTACTGTTACAAGGGGCAAATCTCCTTGATATTGCCGGGGGGACATATCTAGTAGATCTTCTAAACGCAAGCTATCTAGTGGAACTGATGCCGCTAGCCCATTTTTCAAAAGCTGATTGACAATGCTCTGCTGGTGTTGCTTTAAAATCAGTTCACTCAGAGTTTGGGCAGTACAACGCCCTAAGCTGATGGGAGCTTTGATATAGCCAAGAGGAACACCGTGCAGCCGCACCAATCCTTGCAACCCTATGTAGGTTTCCAATCCCTCAAAAGTGGGGGTCGGTTGACTGAGTTCAATATCAACGACTTTAAGCGGTGCCAATGATGAATTCATTTTAATTACCAAACACCTATAATCACAATAGTCCGGACAGTTTTTGAATGAGAGCCTGAAACCCCTGATTTCTCGTTGTTACTTTATAAACATTCATCGCCGGATTATCGGCTTAGCACTTCGGGAAGCCTGCTAGAACAGGTACAAGCGCATGAAAGACATTGCCAATCGTCACCATGAGCCAGGCTGTTAAACGCTGCTTGGGTCTAACTACGCACCCAAAGGCTTCACCGCGCGGTGACGGTGATGCTGCCACATTAGGAAACCGTTGAGATACTGATCGTCCTTGCCAAGCCCCCCAGATATTCTTCAGCACGAGCCGATAGAGACTAGGGCGAATCAAGGGCGTGATAGGGTCAGAGCGCAAGGCGCGACTAATCCACACCAACGTATTACAAGCATCGCTGACTCGATCCGCTTCAAAAGCCAGATACATGAAAAAATTACCTTTGCTCAGACGAACTAGGCGATCAGGCAGCTGCGGTTGGCGCTGTTTAGCACTTTCTAGCACTAAGCAGTAAGACTTAGCCATCGCTGTATAGTCTTGCGACATGCTCGTTTGCAATTTGCGGTAGCCCACCAAGAATTCCGGCACTACACCAAAGGCATAATCCTCAGCTAGTCGTAGATACAAATCCCAGTCCTCACAGCCCTGGGCACTCTGCGCCCGAAACTCTGAGTTATATCCGCCTACACTTTCTAAGCAACAGCGACGAATCAAAGAAGCACTGGCGTTGCCAATAAAGTTATGGCAGAGAAGAGTCAGCAAGACATCGCCTGCAATCGTAAATGCCCGCACGCCCCCCAGCAACGCATCCGCTTCGTCTATGTATACTGACCAGGAATAGACAACCCCCACGTTAGCACCACCTGCGATCGCACAATCTACCTGTTTCGCTAAATTTTCGGGATACCACAAATCATCAGCGTCAATCGGCGCAATAAACTCACCTTGAGCATGCTGAATGCCAAAGTTGCGAGCGGCTGCCACGCCTCCATTAACTTGCTGTAACAGGTGAACGCGTGGGTCGCGTTCGGCAAACTGCCTGACGATATCTGGGGTTCGATCGCGTGAGCCATCGTCCACAACCCAGACTTCCAGGTGGCGGTAAGTTTGGTTTAAAACCGACGTTAAAGTCCGATCAATCAGCCGCTCGGCATTGTAAGCAGGAATAATGACGGAAACGAGAGGGGTTTGTGCTAGCAGCATTTTGATATTGGTTCGTTTTAGTAACGGAGAATCCTGCATGAAGAACTCATTCATGGCAATGCGGAGGATAGTTGTTTTGCTGCATGAGGGGATTGATTTTTGGAATACTTTTCTGTCATAAATTCCTCGTGGTAAGACCGCTCTGTATTAACGTTCCACAGATCGTGATGCTCACCCAGAATATTCTTCACTGCTAAGAGCGCTGTCAGCATTGAGTGATCCTGATTGTTATAGCGATGCATCCCGTTGCGTCCCACAGTTTGCAGATTCTCGAAGGTTTCCAAATATTCCTGAATTATCTGAAGATGCTGACGATATTCTCCGTCGTAAACGGGATAGGCTTTGGGCTGACGAATCACCACTCCATCTTCCACATCACTGGCTCGAACGCCTAAGTTAAGCTCACTCGCTTCTTGAGTTGCCAGTTTAATCAACTTCTGATCTGACATCTCCCATAAGTCATCCCCTTGACTGCAAAAATACTCCATGCCCAGGCAGGTCTTGCTAGAATCAGGCACCATCGCCGGACTCCAGTTCTTGAAGTTCTGAATTCGCCCCACCTTAAACTCTGGACTATGGATGTAGATCCAATTATCGGGAAAAATATGCTCTCGATTGATAACCAACGACACAATCAAGAAGTCTCGATATTTCAGCCCCCGAGCTGCTTCTAAGATATGCAAAGGTGGTAATGGATCAAGCTTATGCAACAGTGCAGTAACTGGCATAGTGGAAATGAACTGCTTACCCGTGACTTGCCAACTGCGATCGCCCTGCTGCACTGTAATGCTCTTAATTTGCCGATCTTCTCGCTGGATATAAGTGACGGTTGTATTAAGGTGTACCGGAGAACCTTTACCCTCTAAACTCTCCTGACATCGCTCCCACATCATGCCAGGACCCAGCAGCGGGTAGTCAAATTCTTTAATCAAGCTCTTAGTATCCTTATTGCCAAACAGCGCAGCGATTACGGCTCGTTTGAGAGACATTCCTTGAATGCGTTGAGCTGCCCAATCTGCTCGAATTTGGTTGCAAGGAATCCCCCAAACCTTTTCGGTATAAGTCTTGAAAAAGACGCAGTAGAGTCGTGTTCCAAAGCGATCGATGACCCATTCCTCAAAGGTTTCTGGCTCCGGCGTTAACTTGAGTGCAGATCTTAACTTAGCCTTAAGATAGCTGATCAAGATCAGGAAGCTAGTGACAATTCCTAGATTAGAGAGCGTGTTAAATAGTGACAGGGGATAGTCATAAAACTTACCTTGATATAGCAATCCTAAATGATTCATGAGAAGTATCCATAGGAAAACAGTTTAGGGAAATTGAAGATTTGTTGATGCGTCACGAACTCAAATAAGAACTTCACGGCATTAAATGATTTACACAAATGGTAGTGCTCTCGG